>NZ_JBYSZP010000004.1:0-373000 GCF_058787295.1 Pseudomonas sp. FW305-3-2-15-E-TSA4
ACCTCAGATTTGGGCGCCATCATAGCGCCCGATTGAGGTGTCCAAAATCATTAGGCCAGTTCAGGCTCGCTCCCACAGGGGATTTGCGTCAGTTGCCTAATTGCGTCAGGCGAGATGTTCGTCAGTGGCCGGCACGATCAGGATGCCCGCACGCAAGCCGTTCTTGACCTTGGGATTCGGGAAGATGATCCGCGCGCCCTCTTCCTCGATGACCCAACGTGTATTGGCCAGATCTTCGGCCAGCACATAACCCACATCCAATTCAGAAAAGTTCTCGATGTCCGCCGGCAGGTTCAGGCGGAATGCATCGCTGTGCTTGATGATTTCCCGGGCGACGCTGAACAGCTGCAAACCATCCAGTCCTTCCGCAGCCAGATCCGGCTCATTGCCTTCGATGATCTGCTTCAGACGGGTTTCCAGACGTGAAACATCCACCCCTTCGTTCTGCCCGAACGGCCGCGCCTTGCCCAGTTCCAGGGTGAAAGCCTCGGCACCGAGCTTGTCGTAGGTGTAGGAACTGAACACGATCGACGGCTTGTTCTGCAGCAGCACCGCTTCCATCCCGGCGGCGCGCAGACGCGCCAGTTCGCGGCGCGAATGCTGGCGACCTTCTTTCCACGGATACAGGGCGAACTGCTCGATCTTCGAACCACGAATCGCGGTGTGCAGGTCGTAGTGCAGACGCTGACGGTCCGGCAGGCTGAAGAAACTCGCCGCCAGGCGTTCCAGCTCGCAGGCGCGAATGGCTTCGGAACCGCTGGTTTGTTCATGACGGCCGTTGAACAGCCGGTTGACGTCCTGCTCGACGAAGCGCTCGCCCTTGCGAATCGCTTCCGGGTTGCCGAACAGGAACAGAATGCGTGCACGCGGCTTCAGATCGCCGCGAGCGATGTCATGCAGCAGCCGATCGAGCAACTCGATCGGCGCTGTTTCATTGCCGTGGATGCCTGCCGACAGCAGCAGGTCCAGGCCATTGTCGCGCGCTTCGGGTGGCCGGACTTCCAGCGCACCCTCGCTCAACCAGCGCATGCGCACGCCTTCGACAGTCAGTTGAGTCTTCTCCGCCGGTTCGCGGCCGGCGAGGGTCAGTTCAAGCAGTTTGCCGAGGGCGAGCATAGAGCGGTTTCCTTAGTGATCGTGGTTGCAATCCGGGCCGTGCACGTGGTCTTCGTCGCCGACTTCAGCCGGTTCCATTTCCAGTTGCAGACTTACCAGATTAGTCGCCAATGGGCGCAGCAGCAGGTTGGCGTACTCTTCGTCACCTTCTTCAACGTCCACGCCGATCAGCAGTTGGCCACGGCCGTCCTGCTGGATCCACAGCTCTTTGCCTTGCCACATGACCGCGACGCGGGTGCACGAGGTTTGCAGTTGCGTGCCGTCGGTGTCTTCAAGGATCAGCTGCAGGGAATCGCTCATGTTTTTACTCTCTTGGGGAGACAAGCCGCGCGCCGCGTTCAGGCAACGCGCCGGCCATCAATTGATCTGGAATGGATAAACCGCGCCCAGTTTAAGGATTTGCGTCAGTTCATCCAGTGCCGTCCGGCATTCAAGCAGCAACTGCGGGTCCGCCAGATCGGTTTCGCTCAGGCGGTCGCGGTAGTGCTTTTCAACCCATGCGGTCAACGAACCGTACAACGGGGCCGTCATGATAACCCCTGGGTTGACGGCCGCCAGCTCGGTTTCGTTGAGCGCGACGCGCAGTCGCAGGCACGCCGGGCCACCGCCGTTCTGCATGCTTTGCTTGAGGTCGAAGACTTTGACTTCGCGGATTAGCCCGCCGGAGCTGGTCAGACCTTGCAGGTAGTTCCACACGCGCTCGTTGCCACGGCACTCTTCCGGCACGATCAGCAGCATCGAGCCATCCGGACGCGACAGCAGCTGGCTGTTGAACAGGTAGGAGCGCACCGCATCGTCCACGGTGACCGCCGAACGCGGCACGCAGACCGACTGGAACTTGCCGCCGACCTTGGCCAGCTTGCCCTGCAACTCGGCCAGCATCTGCTCGGTGTCGAGGAACGCGTCCTCGTGATAGAACAGCACCTCGCCGTTACCCACCGCGATCACGTCGTTGTGGAATACGCCCTGGTCGATCACCGCCGGGTTCTGCTGCGCGTAAACCACGCCCTCGTCACGCAGACCGTGCAGACGCGCTACCGCTTGCGACGCTTCCAGAGTCTGGCGCGCCGGGTACTTCTGCGGCGCCGGGTAACGGGTGTCGAACGCGCTGCGACCGAACACGAAGAACTCGACACCGGCCTCGCCGTACTCACGGCAGAAACGCGTGTGGTTGGCCGCGCCTTCGTCACCGAACTGCGCCACCGCCGGCAACGCGGCGTGATGGGCGAAGTGCTGCTGATCGGCGAACATCGCGCCGAGCACGCGGCTGGTGGTCGGGTGTTCGATGCTGCGGTGGTATTTGCAATTGAGGTTGGCGGCGGTGAAATGCACGCGACCGTCAGCGGTGTCGGCACTCGGGCTGACAGTGGCAGCGTTGGCCACCCACATGCTCGATGCCGAGCAACTGGCGACCAGCAACGGCATGGCTTCCTTCGCTGCACGCTCGATCACTTGCGCGTCGCTGCCGCTGAAACCCAGACGGCGCAACGCGGCCACGTCCGGACGCTCCTGCGGCGCCAGCACGCCTTGCTGAAAGCCCATCTCCATCAGCGCTTTCATTTTCGCCAGACCTTGCAGCGCCGCTTCCTTCGGATTCGAGGATTGCTGGCTGTTGCTCTGGGACGCGACGTTGCCGTAGGACAGACCACCGTAGTTATGGGTCGGCCCCACTAGACCGTCAAAATTGACTTCATAGGATTTCATCAGCGAGGCTCCACGAGAATCTGTTGTTATAGGCTTCAAGTAACAATTCAGTCAGACCGCGTCGCGGCTATCGCGAGCAGGCTCACTCCTACAGGTTTGGTGGGGAACACACATGTTGTGTACGACACAAATCCTGTAGGAGTGAGCCTGCTCGCGATGGCCGTTACGCCATTTTCACGCCAGGCGTCAGGGCCGCAGGCAACACCAGATTTGGGGTTTCCAGCGAGGCCACCGGGTACGCGCAGTAGTCTGCCGCGTAGTAGGCGCTGGCGCGATGGTTGCCCGAAGCCCCGACGCCGCCGAACGGCGCGCTGCTCGCCGCACCGGTCAGCTGTTTGTTCCAGTTGACGATACCGGCGCGGCTTTCCAGCCAGAACTGCTGATAACGATCTTCGGAATCCGACAGCAAACCAGCCGCCAGGCCATAAGCGGTGTCATTGGCCTCGCTGATCGCCGCAGCGAAATCGGCGTAGCGAATCACTTGCAGCAACGGGCCGAACAATTCTTCGTCCGGGCGCTCGGCCACGGCTGTCACATCCAGAATGCCCGGGGTCAGCAACGCCGATTGCGCTTGGGGCTGAGTCATCGCCAGCAGCGACACCGCGCCATTGGCCAGCAGGTGTTGCTGGGCATCCATCAGCGCTTTCGCCGCGCCAAGGGAAATCACCGAGCCCATGAATGGCGCCGGCTGTTGATCGAACGCACCGACTTCAATCGTTGCGCTGACTTCCACCAGACGCTTGAGCAGGCTGTCGCCCCATGCGCCTTGCGGCACCAGCAACCGGCGCGCACACGTGCAGCGCTGACCGGCGGAGATGAACGCCGACTGAATGATCGTGTACACCGCCGCGTCCAGATCAGCCACCTGATCGACCACCAGCGGGTTGTTGCCACCCATTTCCAAAGCAAGAATCTTGTCCGGACGCCCGGCGAACTGCTGGTGCAGGTGATTGCCGGTGCGGCTCGAACCGGTGAAGAACAGACCGTCGATGCCCGGGTTCGCCGCCAGCGCGATACCGGTTTCGCGAGCACCTTGCAGCAGGTTCAACACGCCGGCCGGAAGACCGGCTTCGATCCAGCACTTGACCGTCAGCTCGGCGACTTTCGGCGTCAGCTCGCTTGGCTTGAACAGCACACTGTTACCGGCCAGCAGTGCCGGCACGATGTGCCCGTTCGGCAAATGACCCGGGAAGTTGTAAGGGCCGAATACCGCCACGACACCATGTGGCTTGTGGCGCAGTACGGCGGTGGCGTCGCCCAGCGGGCCGCTCTTCTCGCCGGTACGTTCGCGGTAGCTCTGCACCGAGATCGCGATCTTGTTGACCATGCTGGTGACTTCGGTCGCGGCTTCCCACAACGGTTTGCCGGTTTCCTCACCGATGGTGCGGGCCAGTTCGTCGCTGTGGTTTTTCAGGGTGGCGGCGAAGGCTTCGAGCACGCTGATGCGCTCGTCCAGCGAACGCCGCGCCCATCCCGGAAAGGCCTGACGCGCAGCCTGCACGGCCGACTCGACCTGAGCGGCAGTCGCACCTTCCCCCGACCACAGCACTTGCTGGGTCACCGGATTCAGCGACTGGAATGCTTCGCCCTGACCGGCCAGCCATTCACCTGCGATGTATAGCGAATTCATTATTTCGACTCCCGAGCAGCAGACAACGCCACGGCGCGCACTTGATCGCCGGCGTTGAGTTGAAGACGTTTGGCGGTCAGCGGATCGACCACCAGCGTGCCGGCAGCCAGGCGGGCCGGCGCAGCCGTGATGCGGCAGTCTTCGCGCTTGCGGTTATGGATGATGAACGGCGTAGCATCATCGCCCGGCGTACCAATCGCCAGCACCAGTGCTTCGCTGTCGCGGACTGCGCGGATCTTGCTGGTTTCACACTCGATGGCCGGGCCGGCGTCGAAGATGTCGACGTAGCCCTGATAGCTGAAACCTTCGCTCTTGAGCATCGCCAGTGCCGGTTCAGTGTCGGGGTGTACTTGACCGATGACGTTGCGCGCATCCGGCGACAGGAAGCAGGTGTACAGCGGGAATTTCGGCATCAGTTCGGCAATGAACGCCTTGTTGCCAACACCGGTCAGGTAATCGGCCTGGCTGAATTCCATCTTGAAGAAGTGCCGACCCAGGCTTTCCCAGAACGGCGAACGACCGGCTTCGTCGGAGACGCCGCGCATCTCGGCGATGATCTTGTTGCCGAACAGCTCAGGGAACTCGGCGATGAACAGCATGCGCGCCTTGGACAGCATGCGGCCGTTCAGACCGGTGCGGTAATCGGCATGCAGGAACAGCGAGCACAGCTCGGAGTTGCCGGTGAGGTCGTTGGCGAGGAACAGCGTCGGGATCTCGCGATAGATGTTCAGCTCTTGCGAGGCGCTGACGGTCAGGCCGACGCGGAAGTTGTACCACGGCTCGCGCAGACCGACCGCGCCGGCGATGGCGGAAATCCCCACCACGCGACCGTTGTCGTCTTCGAGCACGAACAGGTAGTCCGCGTCGCCACGGCCGGCTTCGCCGCGGAAGGTCTTCTCGGCCCAGCCGACCCGATGGGTCAGGCGCTCTTCGTTGGCCGGCAAAGTGGTCAGGCCGGTGCCGGTGCTGCGGGCCAGGTCGATCAGCGCGGATAAATCGCTGCTGCGTACGGGACGAACAATCATGCTATCTCCTCAAACGGGCCGCCTTCGCCACCCGTGAAACTCGCTAAGGCGTTAAACCGCCACCAGGCGCACGCTGGCACCTTCACCGACGCCCAGGGCTTCGGCTGCTTCCAGATCCAGGGTCACCGGTTTGCCCGGCGCGTAATCGAGTTCCAGCAGCACCGCGCGGTAATCCTGCAACTGCGCGTTGGCCACCAGATACTGGCGTCCGGCACCTTTGACCGGCTCGCCGATCTTCACCGGCACTACACGGCTCTGGGCGATCGAACGGATCCCCGAAACACGCGCATGCAGGGTCGGGCCACCGTCGAAAATGTCGATGTAGTGATCGGTCTCGAAGCCTTCGCGCATCAGGATGTCGAAGGTGATCTGCGCACGCGGGTGCACCTGGCCCATCGCTTCTTGAGCGGAATCCGGCAGCAGCGGCACGTAGATCGGGTAATGCGGCATCAGTTCGGCGAGGAACGTGCGGCTCTTCAGGCCACACAGGCGTTCGGCCTCGGCGTAGTTGAGGTCGAAGAAGTTGCGCCCGATTGCGTCCCAGAATGGCGAATCGCCGTTCTCGTCGCTGTAACCGACGATCTCGGTCACCACCGAATCGGCGAAACGCTCCGGGTGGCTGGCGACGAACAGCAGGCGGCCACGGGAGTTGAGCTCGGCCCACGGCGAACCGACCAGCTCACGCTGCACGTAGAAACTGGTCAGCAAGCTGTTGCCGGTCAGGTCGTGGCATTGCGAAAGCACGTGGATCTTGTTGTGGATTTTCAGCTCGCGGGAGGCGTGGACGAAGGTCTCGTTGCGGAAGCTGTAGAACGGCTCGGAGTAACCGGCCGAGGCAACGATGGCCGAGCAGCCGACCAGTTTGCCGGTGGCGGAGTCTTCGAGGACGAAAAAGTAGCTCTCCTCCCCGTTGAAACTCACTTCGGCAGCGAACGAGGCTTCGCTCGCGGCGATCTTGTCGCTCAGACGTTCCACGTCATCCGGCAAGGAAGTGACACCAATCGGACTGTCCGCAGCCAGACGCTGTACCTCGCCCAGATCAGCCATTTGCGCAGGGCGCATCACCAGCATGGTGTCACTCCTTTCTCTTATAAAAATTTACTGAAAAAAACACCGGATACTGTGGGAGCGAGCTTTTGTGGTGAGGGGATTTATCCCCGATGGGGCGCGTAGCGGCCCTCAAAAAGCTTGGGGCTGCTGCGCAGCCCATCGGGGATAAATCCCCTCACCACTAAGGCTGACTCCGACAGTTAAATCTGTCCGGTATCAAAAATTGGGTTCGACACCTGAAACGCTCGGGCGTCGAAGGGTCTATCAGGCTTGCGTCAGTGCTGCGGCGGCGCGTTCGAAGCGGTCGAGGCCGGCGTCGATATCGGCGTCTTCCACCACCAGGCTCGGGGCGAAACGAATCACGTCCGGGCCAGCCTGCAGAATCATCAGGCCTTCTTTTTCAGCGGCGTTGAAGATGTCCTTGGCCTTGCCTTTCCAGGCGTCGCTCAGCACACAACCGATCAACAGACCGAGGCCACGCACCTGAGTGAACAGGCCGTACTTCTCGCCGATCTGCTGCAGGCGGGTCTTGAATTTGTCGTGCTTGGCGTTGACACCGCTCAGCACCTCAGGGGTGTTGATCACGTCGATCACCGCTTCGGCGACGGCGCACGCCAGCGGGTTGCCACCATATGTAGTGCCGTGGGTGCCGACGACCAGATGCTTGGCCAGCGCTTCGGTGGTCAGCATCGCGGCGATCGGGAAACCACCGCCCAGGCTCTTGGCGCTGGTCAGGATGTCCGGGGTCACGCCGTAATGCTGATAGGCGAACAGGTGGCCGGTACGGCCCATGCCGGTCTGCACTTCGTCGAACACCAGCAGCGCGTTGTTCGCGTCGCACAGTTCGCGGGCACCTTGCAGGTAAGCCAGTTCGGCCGGCAGTACACCGCCCTCGCCCTGGATCGGTTCGAGCACGACCGCACAGGTCTTGTCGGACACCGCCGCTTTCAGCGCGGCCAGATCGTTGTAAGGAACGTGGGTGATGCCGGTGATTTTCGGACCGAAACCGTCGGAGTACTTCGACTGGCCACCGACGTTGACGGTGAACAGGGTACGACCGTGGAAGCTGTTGAGCGCGGCGATGATCTCGTACTTCTCGCTGCCGAAACGGTCGAACGCCACGCGACGGGCCAGCTTGAACGCGGCCTCGTTGGCTTCGGCGCCCGAGTTGCAGAAGAACACGCGCTCGGCGAACGTGGCGTCGATCAGCTTGTGCGCCAGGCGCAGGGCCGGCTCATTGGTGAACACGTTAGACACGTGCCACAGCTTGTTCGCTTGCTCGGTCAAGGCACCGACCAGCGCCGGATGCGCGTGGCCCAATACGTTTACGGCAATCCCGCCGGCGAAGTCGATCAGCTCGCGACCGCTCTGGTCCCAGACGCGGGAACCGGCGCCACGCACCGGAATGAAAGCGGCAGGCGCGTAGTTGGGAACCATTACCTGGTCGAAATCGGCGCGTTGTACCGCAGCGTGCTCAACGGACATCGGAGTCTCCTGAAGAGGAACACCCGCCTGAAACTGGCGAGCGATGGGGGGATTGTAAGGACAGTTTTCAGCCCGGCCTTGCCGCCAAGCGACAACTTCTTATAGCGCAAACCCCGGATTTTCCCGGGTTTACGGCAATGCGACATATAGCGTCGCAAAGGCGCAGTTTAAACTGCACGCCGCCATTTGCGCAGACGTACCGGGGATCTTAATCAAGAGAGTTTTGTGGCGTGCGGTATATATGTACCGCACATCGAATCAACGGCCGGTGTTTGCTAGGGACCTTTCTCCAGGCAAACGGCCTCACCCCATGATTCAAGAAACCACACCCGCCCCCGCGACACTGCCCGACCCACTGCTGCTACCCCGGCAGGACGCACACTATCAACCGCTGCTCCAGGCTATCCCGACATGGCTGATTCAGGCTGCGGCACACAAGCGCACGGCATTGAAACGGGCCAGTCCGCTGCTGCCCGCCAACCTCAAACAGGCATCACGCACCGAGCATGCAAAACTGCGCGCGCTGAATGCCGCGCACTGGACCGCACACAACCGCGTCGAACGAAGCCTTGCCCGGCTGCAGGATGCCAAAGCGTTCGCCGAACCGCTGCTGCGCGCCGAGATAGAAAACCGTTTTGGCCTCAAACTGGATGTCAGACAGACCTTCCTGCGCCTGTATCTGCCCGACCATGTTCCGTGGCTGCGCATCAAATCCGGCGCCGCACGCACCTGGACTGTCTCGCTGCTGGACGCCGCGCTGCACAATTTTGAAAGCAGCGAGACCAGCGCTGACGCCTTTGAGTCCGCCTCGGGTTATGTCAGTCAGCCCTCACCTGACGGTCAGTTCAGCCTGTTGCCGAACATCCTCAAAGCGATGCCGACAGCTGCCTTCACCCGCCTGTGTCGTGAACTGGATATCGGCCGCCGCTACAACACTTATCTGCAAGACAATCTAGGCATCAGCAATCCGTTGGTCGCAGCCGTGCTGCAACCGCAGGTTTGCACGAGTGACAAAGCCGCACTGGTCGCCGCCCTGCAAATGGCCTACATGCAAAAGCTGCTGGGGGCCGATGTCCATCGCCTGATCCTCGGGCTGCTCGATGGCTTGCAGCATCTGCGCCTCAATCGTCAGGCGTGGCATTGCCATGCGCTGACAATGATGAAAGTCAGCCTGACCGGCATCGTGCTGTTCGCGCCGAATCTTGAAGCTGCAAACGCAGCAGCGCGAGTCGTGGTTTACATTCCCGATGACCCGCAACACCCGGTCAAGGAATACGCCAGTTCCGCTGCCTTCGCTGAGGAGCTGGCGCAACGCCTGCGCGATCCGGACTATCAGGTGTTCTTCAGCCGTTTCATCGACCATGCCGATCGCGGCGCTTTCTTCGGCCAGTTGCGGGCCATGCTCAGCCCCGTCACCTGGCAACCCGTACCGGTCGGCGATCCACGCCCCACCTGGCGCGAGCATCCAACCGTGCGGCCTTTTATGCAGATCGTCGCGACCCCGATCCGGGGTGAGCTGTGGGTTTACCTCTACCAGCGCAAGCTCGACAAGATGCTCAACGATGCCCGCGTCATCGCCGTCTCGACGGCCATGGTCGATCGCAAGGCGCGCTGGGCACTCTGGGATTCCTTCACGGACATCGCACAGTCGTTGCTCAACCTCGTCGCGTTCGTCGCCTTGCCATTCGTGCCATTTCTCGGCGAGCTGATGCTTGCCTACACGGCCTGCCAACTGCTCGACGAGACGTTCGAAAGCATCGTCGACTGGGCCGAAGGACAACCCCGCGAAGCGTTCGCGCATTTGATCGGCGTCGTGGAGTCCATGGTGCAGGTCGGCACCTTCGCCGCCGGCGGCGCTATCGCCGTCAGCGAGTTTCGCGCGCTGTTGCCTGCCAATGTCGTCCAGTTCATCGACCGCTTCATTCCGGTGAAAACGGCCAATGGCAAGACCCGCTACTGGAAACCCGACCTGCGCCCTTACGAGTGGCCCGCCACGCTGTCCAAAGACGCCAGAACCGATGCACTGGGCCTGCAAACCCACCAGGGCAAGAGCCTGCTGGCCCTGGAAGACAAGTTGTATGCCGTCAGCCTTGACCCCGAAACGGGCGCCCATCGCATCGACCATCCGACGCGCCCCGAGGCTTACAAACCCGCACTCAGGCACAACACCGCAGGCGCCTGGCAAACCGAAATTGACCAGCCACTGGCTTGGGATCGCGCCACCGTGCTGAGCCGCAGCAGTACGCAGATGCAGCGCCTTCCCGCTGTTCTGCGGGAGCGCCTGCTGAATATCAGTGGCTGCGAGGAACACACCCTGCGCCAGATGCACGTCGAGCGCGATCAATTGCCACCCTTACTCAGTGACACGCTGCAGCGCTGGCAGATCGATCAGGACATTCAATTGTTCATCGAGCAGATTGGCAGCTCGAATGCCGAGGATTACCTAAAGGCCGACCCGGCCACCCAACTGCAACTGCTTTTCGACAACGGCGACTGGCCTGCCGACCGAGGCCTGCAACTGATCGACCGTCAAGGCAGAACCCTGTGGCGCAGCCCCGTCGCCGATGTGCCCTTCATACAAATCGAGGGCTCACGACTGGACGATGGCGACCTGCTCAAGACCTGTCTGCAACGCCTGACAGAATCGCAACGAAGGCGGCTATTGAGCGAAGCCCTGCATACGCCCGCACCCTCCGCCGACGCCCGCGCAACTAGCCTGCGGCGCAGCGTCGCCGAGCTGGCACAGCGCAAACGCCAAAGCCTGTTCGAGGATCGATATCGTCAGTTACAGCGCGGCGCCAGCCCGCTGGTACAGGTACTGATGGATGCCGAACCCGGCCTGCCGAAGCCGTTGGCGCAATCGATACTGGAAACGGCAAGTGATGCCGAATACCTGCAATTACAGCGCGGAACACTCTCCGAAAGACTGGCCGCTTTGACCCAGGAAACGGGTCTGCAAGTGCGCGTAACCCGAGCCTTTGAGGGGCTTGAGCTGCAAGCGACAGTCAATAATCTGGATACGGATCGGCTGGCCCTACATTCCTTGCCTCGGCTGCCGGGCTGGTCGCCGTCGATACGAATGGAGCTCAGGCACTACAGCCATAGCGGGCAACTGATCGACAGCCTCGGCGCGCAGGACGCGCTCATTCGCAAGGTACTGGTACTGACCGAACAGGGCGACTATCAGCCGTTCGACGCTACCGGCGAGTCGCTCAGCGCGCCGGGGTCACTGTATTCAAGTCTGCTGCATGCCCTGCCCGACGCAGAACGTTCGGCGCTGAACATCCACATCACGCAAGACCTGCCGCTCAAGCAGCTGATTCGTGACCACGCGCTCGACCGTCAAGCGTTGCTGAACCTGTTGTCGCAAAATCCGATTCGCAAACCCGCTTACGACCCCACCGTGATGCGCCTGCGTGGCGGTACCAGTGGCTATCGGCGCATGCCTACCAATACGCCGACGCTGCACGCCCATGCCCACTGGCTGCTGCCGCACTTGCTGCCCGAGGAACTCAATGCATTCGTCGAGCGCCTGCAACGCCATCCGAACGGCCCGCGAGCGGAGCTGAGCCGCTTGATCACTGAACGCAACCGCCTCGACGCGGTGCTGAGTCCGTGGACTGAGGGGATTCCCCTCGTTCATCCGCAGTCCGGTGCCCGCCTCACCACCGAGCAATACGCGATCCAGCGTCATCGCCGACGGCAGATGCGGGTCGACATCCTGGACTGCTGGAAACAGCAGGTTTCCTTGTCGGAGAACACCGAGCAGACCATCGATCTGCGTCTGTCACAGTCAATCATCGGAGAGCTGCCACAACTTGAGGTGAACTTCAGTCACGTGGACTACCTGACCATCGAAGGGGTCGGCAGCACTCAGGGTATACACGGCTTTCTGAACTGCTTCTCCGGCTTGCGTCGTCTGGCGCTGCGCAATTTCCAGCTGGGCAGCCTGCCGGAGTCGATCAGCCGGTCACCGCAACTGCGCGAGCTGATTCTCAGTGACTGCAGCATCACCCTGACAGCCGAGAGCCAAACCACACTGGCGGCGTTGACTCAGCTGAGAACCCTGGACCTGTTCAGGAACCCGCTCGGACTCACCCCCAACGTCGAAAAAATGCCCCGACTCAATTACATCGATGTGTCGGAGACCGGCATTTCCGAACTGCCACCCGGCCTGCTCACGCGCCCGCTATTGCGCACTGCGCTGCTCAACGACAACCAGATCCGGTCATTGTCTCCCGCCCTTTTCGAGCTGCCCAACAACGTTCCGGAAGGCTTCGATCTGAGCGGCAATCCGATTGCCAGCGCAGACCGGGAGCGCATCAAACGCCACTTCAACGACACCCGCCAAGACTTCGGCGTAATGGCCGAACAGGCTGATCTGCTGCGCGTACAGGCGCTGTACACACACATGGATCTGGAACAGGCCAGTGAATTTTTCTATCTGCTACCCGGCACCCTGGCCGAGGGTCGAATCGAACTTGCACGGCTTGAGCGTGAATACAGCGACTTGAGTGGCAACCTCGCCAACTGGGCGAACGACCACCCGGCCCTGCACCCGATCAGTGGCGAGCCCTTCACGATTGAGCAAGTGCTGAACGAGCACGCCGCACGTCACGAATTCAAATCGCTCATTGAGCAGTGCTGGCGCCGGGAAACCGAGCAAGACGAACCGGATCAGAACCTCCAGCCACTGCATGACTTGAACCTGGCGACGATCATCCGCGGCGACTTGCCCGTACTCAATGCCGATTTCAGCCATGTCACCCATCTGTACCTCAGAAGCCTGCCGGGTCAGACGTTTGGAATCGACAGGTTTGTCGAGACGTTCGCCAGCCTCAGAGGACTGACGATTTATCAATATCGGCTTGAACACATTCCGCCGGCGGTGTTTCGCATGGCTGAGCTGACCTATTTGTCGCTTTCACACTGCGAGTTGACGCTCACGCCGCAAAACGCCCTTGAGCTTGCGCAAATGGAGCGCCTCGATCACCTGGACTTGAGTGACAACCCGTTGGGCGAGACGCCGGATGTCAGCCAGATGACTAATCTGCAAACGCTGATGCTGGACAACAGCGGCATCACCAGCCTGCCACCGGGCCTGCTGCAACTCGAACACCTGGAAATCGCCGACCTGAGCGACAACGCAATCACCCAGGTTCCCAGCGATATCCTGGAGTTGCCAGAAGAGCGTGCGGACAAATTCAGCCTGCGGAGCAATCCGCTCTCTGAGCTCAGCGTGCAACGGTTGATCGCCTACTTCAAAAAGCACCGCATCGATTTTGGCGTGGAAGCCGTCATCGAACGGGCGGAAATGGAGGTGTCCACGTCTGAAGATTCGGGGGTCGATGAGTGACGCTCAGCGGGTTCTGCCGGGGTGCGTCAACCGCGCTCCGGCGGCACTGACGACAGTTCGAACGGACTGCTGCTGCGCCGCTGGTTGCGATCTTCGCGCGGCGTGGCGCCAAAGAAGTTGCGGTAGGCGCTGGAGAAATGCGGCCCGGAGGAGAAACCGCAAGACAGGCCGATCTGGATGATCGACTTGCTGGTTTGCATCAACATCTGCCGGGCCTTGTTCAGGCGCAGTTCCAGGTAGTACTGGCTCGGCACGCGGTTGAGGTATTGCTTGAAGATCCGCTCCAGTTGCCGACGGGACACGCACACATGCTGGGCGATTTCGTCGGTGGTCAGCGGCTCTTCGATGTTGGCCTCCATCAGCAACACCGCCTGGGTGAGCTTCGGATGGCTGGAACCGAGGCGGTTCTGCAGTGGAATGCGCTGGCGTTCACCGCCCTCGCGGATGCGCTCGACCACCAGTTCTTCGGACACCGCACCGGCCAGTTCTGCCCCATGATCACGGGCCAGCACCGCCAGCAGCAGGTCGAGTACCGACATGCCGCCACACGCGGTCAGGCGATCACGATCCCAGTCGAACAGGTGACTGGTGGCGATGACTTTCGGGAAGCGCTCGGCGAAATCGTCCTGCCAGCGCCAGTGCACAGCCGCTCGATAACCGTCGAGCAGACCGAGCTGCGCCAACGGATAGACACCGGCCGACAGACCACCGATCACGCAACCGGCCCGCACCAGTTGCTTGAGTGCGCTGCTGAGGGCCGGGGCCAGCGTGGTCGGCGGCTCGTCGGCGAGCAAAAAGAGTTTCTGGAAGTTTTCCAGCTTGCCGGTCCACGCCTCGCCCGGCAGTTGCCACGCCCCCTCGGCCGCAACGTCTGTCACGGTTTCGGCCTGGAGGAACGACAGTTCGTAAACCACCTCCGGATGCACCCGCTGAGCAACACGCAAGGCCTCCTCCGCCAGCGCCAGCGTCAAAGCTTTAGTGCTGGGCCAAATCAGGAAACCAATTCGATGGGCAGTCATGGGCGGGCAATCCGAAACGAAGAACGGTGATGAAGGCATGGGCCAATGCTAGCCCGTAAATGAACGCAAATCTCGAAACCTGCACCGATCCACTGTGGGAGCTGGCTTGCCAGCGATGGCGGTGAATCTGTACCAGAAATGCCAACTGGCCCACCGCTATCGCTGGCAAGCCAGCTCCCACAGGGATTGTAGCCAGCCTTCAGGCTGCGAAGCATGCACTATTCCGGTGCATATCGGCAGTTCTGATTACTTCAAGCTACCCGACAGGAATTGTTGCAAGCGCTCGGATTGCGGATTGACCAGCACTTCGCGCGGGTTGCCGCTCTCTTCCACAACTCCTTTGTGCAGGAACACCAACTGGTTCGACACTTCACGGGCGAAGCCCATTTCGTGCGTGACCACGACCATGGTGCGGCCTTCCTGAGCGAGGGCCTGCATGACTTTCAGCACGTCACCGACCAGTTCCGGGTCGAGCGCCGAAGTCGGTTCGTCGAACAGCATCACTTCCGGTTCCATCGCCAGCGCACGGGCAATCGCCACACGCTGCTGCTCGCCACCGGACATGTGCCCCGGGAACGCATCTTTACGATGGGCCACGCCAACCTTGTTCAGGTAGTGCTCGGCTTTCTCGCGCGCTTCAGCCTTGGACACGCCCAGCACGTGGACCGGCGCTTCCATGATGTTTTCCAGCGCAGTCATGTGCGACCACAGGTTGAAATGCTGGAACACCATCGACAGGCGCGAACGCATGCGCTGCAGCTGTTTCGGATCAGCGGCTTTCAGCGCGCCGTCCTTGTTCGCTACCAGTTTCAACTCTTCGTTGTTGAGCAGGATCTTGCCCGCGTGCGGCTGCTCAAGCAGGTTGATGCAGCGCAGGAAAGTACTTTTGCCGGAGCCACTGGAGCCGATGATGCTGATCACATCGCCGGCTGCCGCCTTCAGGGACACGCCCTTGAGCACTTCGTGACTGCCATAGCGTTTATGCAGGTCTTGGACTTCAAGTTTGTACATGCGGTCGGTTCTCACAAAAACAGTCAGTCAGTCGTTGAGCAAGCGCCCGTGACGCAGCGCTTCGCGCCCCGCCACCTTGGCCAGCCAGAAACCGGGTTGGGCATAGCGCAGCCGTTCAATGGCAAACAGCACCCCGGACGTACCAGCACACACCGTGCTGACCCGATCGGACACAGGGTCGATCACTTCGAAAATCTCATCCCCGGCGTCAACCCACTCGCCGGGTTTACGCAGAAAACTCACCACACCGGGGTGCGGCGCCAACAGTAATTCAGTGCCTTCGAACGGCATGCCTTCGCACGGCTCGCTGGCCGGCTTCGGCCACTCGCCCGTGATCAGGCCTTGCTCGGCGAGGAATGCCAGAATGCCTTCGGCCCACGCCACCGCATCCGCGCGGTCGGTATTGGCCTGACCGCCCAGCTCGACGGTGGTCGCCAGGCACGCCAGAGGGATCTGCGCGTCCGGGAACTGCCGCGACAGTCGCAACCACGGCAACGAGCATGCTTCATCGAAGGAGCTGCCGCCGGAATCTTCCGCGAGCAAACCGACCTTCACATTCAGATGTGCGGCCAGCGAACGCCACTGCGGCCAGTGCTGCGGCAGTGCATACATGTGCAGCGCGGCTTCAGCGTCGCAGTGCAAGTCGAGCACCACATCGGCAGTGCAGGCGTGGCTGAGCAAAATGCGCTGCATGCCTTGCAACTGGCTATTCGCCTCGGGCAACGCCGCCAGATGATCCGCCATGGCCTGACGGATCAGGCGAATATTGGCGTGCGGATCGTCACCGAGGCTGTCACCCAATGCCGCCGCAACCGGTGCGCTCAGCTCGACGAAATCGCGGTTGAAATTCTTGCCGCTGCCCGCCTCGAAACGCCCCTGATGATTGCCTTGCAGCAACTGGCCGAGGCCCACCGGGTTGGCGACCGGCACCAGCTCGATCACGCCGTTGAGCAGGCCTTGGGCTTCGAGTTCGCCGAGGCGCTTTTTCAGCTCCCAGGCGGTGCGCATGCCCGGCAGTTCGTCAGCGTGCAGGCTGGCCTGGATGTAAGCCTTGCGCTCGCCGCTCCCAAACCGGAACACCGAAATCTTGCGCTCGCTGCCCAGATGGCTCCACGGCAATACGTGGTCGATGCGTTCCATATCAGTGCTTCCGCGGGGCCAGGTAGCTCAACCAGCGGCGCTCGGCCAGCTTGAACAGCTTCACCAGAATGAAGGTCAGGCACAGGTAGAACACGCCGGCGGTGATGTACGCCTCGAACGGCAGGTAGTACTGCGCGTTGACGGTACGGGCCGCGCCGGTGATGTCGATCAGGGTCACGATGGACGCCAGACTGGTGGTCTGCAGCATCATGATCACTTCGTTGCTGTACTGCGGCAGCGCCCGGCGCAGGGCCGATGGCAACAGGATGCGCTTGTACAGTTTGAAGCGCGACATGCCCATGGCCTTGGCGGCTTCGATCTCGCCGTTCGGCGTGGCCTTGAGGCTGCCGGCGATGATCTCGGCGGTGTAGGCGCTGGTGTTGATCGCGAACGCCAGGCACGCACAGAACGTTGCGCTGGACAGCCACGGCCACATGAAGCTTTCACGTACTGCTTCGAACTGGGCCAGACCGTAGTAGATCAAAAACAGCTGCACCAGCATCGGCGTGCCGCGGATCACGTAGGTGTAGAGCCACGCTGCGCCGTTGACGATCGGGTTCTTGGAGACGCGCATCAGGCCCAGCGACAGTGCCGCCAACAGACCGAACAACAGCGACAGCGCGAGCAGTTTGAGGGTGGTCAGCAGGCCGCCGAGGTACAGCGGCATGGCCTCCCAAATGACGTTGTAGTCGAAGATCATAGATCAGCCGCCCTTACGCCTACCGAGTAGCGCTTCTCAAGGTGACGCAGCGCCAGCAACGAGACACTGGTGATCACCAGGTACATCGCCGCCACTGCGAGGAAGAAGGTGAAAGGCTCGCGGGTGGCATCTGCCGCCTGCTTGGCCTTGAACATCATGTCTTGCAGACCGACCACCGAAATCAGCGCGGTCGCCTTGGTCAGCACCAGCCAGTTGTTGGTGAAGCCAGGAATCGCCAGGCGAATCATCTGCGGCACCATCACCCGGAAGAACACCTGAAAACTACTCATGCCGTAGGCCATGCCCGCTTCGGCCTGGCCTTTTGGGATCGCCATGAACGCGCCACGGAAGGTTTCCGAAAGGTACGCACCGAAGATGAAACCGAGGGTGCCGATACCGGCGGCCAGCGGGTTCAGGTCGATGTAGTCGTCATAGCCGAGCATCGGCGCGACGCGGTTGAGCAGGTCCTGACCGCCGTAGAAGATCAGCAGGATCAGCACCAGGTCGGGAATCCCGCGGATCACCGTGGAATACAGATCGCCCAGCCACGCCAGCCAGCGAATCGGCGACAGGCGCAATGCGACCCCGATCAGCCCGAGAACGATGGCCAGGGCCATGGACGACAAGGCGAGCTGAAGCGTCAGCCATGCGCCATCGAGGATGACAGCCCCGTAGCCTTTCAACATGATTCAGGTCCTCGAAAGTTGGGATGAAAAAATGGCGCAAACCGCAGAGATCCTGTTGCTTGCGCCATTTCTGACTTGTCGCAGAGACGTGTTACTTGCCGTAGATATCGAAGGCGAAGTACTTGTCCTGGATAGCTTTGTATTTACCGTTTTCACGGATGGCCGCGATGGCAGCGTTGATCTTATCTTTCAGCGCGTCACCCTTGCGCACAGCAATGCCTACGCCGTCGCCGAAGTATTTGACGTCGGTGAACTGCGGGCCAACGAAGGCGAAGCCTTTGCCGGAATCAGTGTTCAGGAAGCCGTCTTGCAGCAGAGTGGCGTCAGCCACAGTACCGTCGAGGCGACCGGCGGCCACGTCGAGGTAGATTTCGTTCTGCGAACCGTATGGCTTGATCTCGGCACCCAGCGGGGCCAGGACTTCGCGGGCGAAACGCTCGTGAATCGAACCACGTTGTACACCGATGTTTTTACCCTTGAGCTCAGACAGGTTGTCGCTGACAACGGTGCCTTGCTTCATGACCAGACGGGCCGGGGTGTTGTAGTACTTGTTGGTGAAGTCCACGGACTTCTTGCGGTCTTCGGTGATCGACATCGACGACAGGATCGCGTCGATCTTGCGTACTTTCAGTGCCGGGATCAGACCGTCGAACTCTTGCTCGACCCACTGGCACTTGACCTTCATTTCTTCACACAGGGCATTGCCGATGTCGTAGTCGAAACCAACGATGCTGCCATCCGGCGCTTTGGAAGCGAACGGAGGGTAAGCCGCTTCGATACCGATCTTCAGAGGTTTTTCATCAGCGAAGGAATTCAGCGACAGCACGGACAGTGCCAGGGCGCCAAGCAGCACAAGTTTCTTCATCTTGGGACTCCATCGGTAAAGGGCAAAAACGGCAGAGTGAGCGACAGCCCAATATGCGAATGGGTGAATCGGGAAAGCGGTGCAGCATCGGTGGGAAATTTCCCGGTGAAACCTCCAGGGGTTTCAACGTCAGCCACGATGAGCGAGTGATCGGCATTCTAACGACAGGCCCGAAGCCGATATTTCTTCAATGCGACAACTAATTACAGATGCACAGAGAAACCCGCTTGAGCGCATTGACAGCCTTGCAAATTCATGCAAGAGCGAAAGACAGTGAACCGATCTATGCTGCAAATTGCGGGCCTATTATTCGCAAACCCTTCTAATCCGGCAAGCGCAGCGTTGTGTCTTATTTTTCACCGGGGGTTTTGAGGCTCTAAAACGGGGCATTGCGTTTCCCTTCGCCCCGCGGCGGGGCGGGCGGTTACACATTTGGTTACTCGGGTAGGCATGGGTAACAGCGGGAAATGGCTTGCACAGGAAATCGATAATTATTGGTTGGGTGGGTTTGGGTTTCTGACAGGGGATTACTGCGGCGTCTGAGAGATTGCCTTCGCGAGCAAGCCCGCTCCCACAGTGGCCCTGCATTCTTTCAGACGGACCGCGATCAACCTGTGGGAGCGAGCCTGCTCGCGAAGAGGCCCCACCACAAACCCACCAGACAAAATAGCCCCGGCTGGACTGCATTCCTCCAGACAGAACACACCTCAACCTGTGGGAGCGGGCTTGCTCGCGAAGGGGCCAGCCCTGCCACCCCAAAAACTCCAGATACAAAAAAGCCCCACCCGGCATACACCGGACGGGGCTTTGTTCTTTTCAGACGTTCTACTTAAGCCACATTCATCGTCTTGTGCGTATCAATCAAATGCTGCACCACACCCGGATCCGCCAGGGTCGAGATATCCCCCAACCCATCGTACTCAGCCGTAGCAATCTTGCGCAGAATCCGCCGCATGATCTTGCCCGAACGGGTCTTCGGCAGCCCCGGCGCCCACTGGATCACGTCCGGCGAAGCGATCGGGCCGATCTCTTTGCGCACCCAGTTCTTTAGCTCCAGACGCAGTTGCTCGCTCGGCTCTTCGCCATTCTTCAAGGTGACGTAGACATAAATGCCCTGCCCCTTGATGTCGTGCGGCACACCAACCACCGCCGCTTCGGCGACTTTCGGGTGGGCGACCATCGCGCTTTCGATCTCGGCGGTGCCCATGCGGTGGCCGGAGACGTTGAGCACGTCGTCGACACGCCCGGTGATCCAGTAATAACCATCGGCATCACGCCGCGCACCGTCACCGGTGAAGTACATGCCACGGAAGGTCTTGAAATAGGTGTCGACGAAGCGGTCGTGATCGCCATACAGCGTGCGCGCCTGACCCGGCCACGAATCGAGAATCACCAGATTGCCCTCGGCCTCGCCTTCGATAATGTTGCCGAGGTTGTCGACCAGCGCCGGCACCACACCGAAGAATGGACGTGCCGCCGACCCCGGCTTCAGTGCATGCGCCCCCGGCAGCGGGCTCATCATGTTGCCGCCGGTTTCGGTCTGCCACCAGGTATCGACAATCGGGCAACGCGACTTGCCGACATTCTTGTAGTACCAGTCCCAGGCTTCCGGGTTGATCGGCTCGCCGACCGAACCGAGCAGACGCAGGCTGCTGCCATCCGCGCCCTCAACAGCAGCGGTGCCGGACGCCATCATCGCGCGGATCGCGGTCGGCGCTGTGTAGAGGATGTTGACCTTGTGCTTGTCGACGATCTTCGCCACCCGGGTGATGTCCGGGTAGTTCGGCACGCCTTCGAACAGCAGCGTGGTCGCGCCATTGGCCAGCGGGCCGTAGACGATGTAGCTGTGGCCGGTGACCCAGCCGACGTCGGCGGTGCACCAGTAGATTTCGCCCGGACGGTAGTCGAACACACGCTCGTGGGTCATCGCCGCGTACAGCAGATAACCGCCGGTGGTGTGCTGCACGCCCTTCGGCTTGCCGGTCGAGCCGGAGGTATAAAGGATGAACAGCGCTTCTTCGGCGCCCATTTCTTTTGGCGCGCAGACAGTGCCCGCCACTTTCATCAGGTCTTCGTACCAGATGTCGCGATGCTGGTTCCACTTGATGTCGCCACCGGTGCGCTTGCACACGATGACTTTCTGGATGCTGCTGGTTTCCGGGTTGGTCAGCGCGTCGTCGACGTTGGCTTTCAGCGAGATCTTCTTGCCGGCACGGATGCCTTCGTCAGCAGTGATCACCACTTTCGAGCGGCAGTCGATGATCCGCCCCGCCAGCGCTTCCGGCGAGAAACCACCGAACACCACCGAATGAATCGCGCCGATCCGCGTGCAGGCCAGCATGGCGACCACGGCTTCGGGGATCATCGGCATATAGATAGTCACCACATCGCCGCGGTGTACGTCCTGACCACGCAGGGCGTTGGCCAGTTTGCACACTTGTTCGTGCAGTTCGCGATAGGTGATGTTACGGCTTTCGGAAGGATCGTCGCCTTCCCAGATGATTGCGACTTGGTCGCCGCGCTCGGCCAGATGACGGTCGAGGCAGTTGTAGGAAACGTTCAGGGTGCCGTCGGCGAACCATTTGATGTCGACATGGTGATCGTCGAAGGAAGTCTGCTTCACCGTGGTGAAAGGCTTGATCCAGTCGAGGCGCTTGGCTTGCTCGCGCCAGAAACCGTCAGGGTTGACGACCGACTGCTGGTACATGGCTTTGTAGGTCGCCTCGTCAGTCAGCGTATTGGCCAGAACCTCGGGACGAACGGGATACAGAGAAGCCGCACTCATCTTTCTTACCTCGGTGGAATAGTTGTTTTTGTATGACCCCGTTGTAGCCGGGCCGGGCCCATAGAACCATTCGACGATGGTAGTAACAAGCCCCTACAAAACATGGCGATACCCAGACAGCAAGCCCGACGCACTACCCTCAAACACCCCAAACCCCTTGTAGGAGCTTGCCTGCAAGCGATCCAGACAACTCGGTTCCCCAGACAAATTGCATCGCCAGAAAACGCTCTTCCCCACCCTAACGACCGATTGTTACCAAAACCGCGAAAAGTGTTTATCAAAACCCCACCTGTTTACCCCCACCCCTCCTCCCTAAAATCCACCTCGCCGACAAGGCAAACGCGATTAACAACGTTACAGCCCCCACGAAGGCCGTTAATCCAGCTCTCAAGTAATAACTGCAAATGATGAAGTTCCACACGCAACCCTAAAAAGGTTGCGTGACCCCACTCGACCTCAAAAAGGTAAATCTGAAATGAAAGCTTTATTGGTTCTGGCCCTCAGCAGTCTGTGCGCAACCGCCATGGCAGACGAGGTCCCGACTGATGTCGCACAGCAACAACCGGTGATCGAGGAATACACTTACTCCACTCACCTGGACATCGCCAAAGTTGTATCGATGAGCGAAGTGCCGAATGTCTGCGAAGTGGTACCGGCCAAAATGGAGTACGACGACTCCAAGGGTCAGCGCCACATCCTGCGTTACAGCGTCATGGGCAACGGCTGCACCAATTGATGATTGAGACTGCACCGAATCAGACCGCTCAGCGCCTCATTTGAGGGTCGATTCCAGCCCGGCTTCGGTCGGGCTCAGTTGTGTCTGGAGTCGCTCAAAAGGCTTGCAAAACACAAGATATAGTGAAAAACCCGGTTTTTTGCTCATTTCTTGAGCAACCAAAGCCTCGCAAAAAAATTAATGAAAAAAAAATCTCGCCGGCCAATCCCAGCGAAAGCCCTGTAAACCCTCGCTCCGATCGAAATCACCCGGCCAATCGAACGGCCTGCGGTGTTTCGCCCTCCCCCACGCCCGCGTTTTTTTCCCTATAATGCCGCCCTAATCGGGTCAGCAATATTCCCTTACAGGGAGCAAAAGCCATTCTGAAGCCCCGCAGCAGCGTCAACGCTGATATGCGCCCGTCAGAGGCTCTCGGAAACCCGTACAAAATTCTGTTTTATTGCCTGCCTTGGCTGCCGCAAAAAACGATTCCTTAAGATCCAACGCGGTCTGTACGACCGTGTGAAAAACCAACCAATCAGGTTTCACACGGGGCGACAGGCCCTCACGCAGGAGACGACACGTCATGCTGAGCTGGGACGAATTCGACAAAGAAGACAGTGAAGTAGCAACCGTGAAAGGCGCCAACGCCGGCCACGCTACTGAAGCCAACATGGACCGCCTCGACAGCGCCGGCGGTGCCGCAGCGCTGGAAGCCCGCGCCGTGACCGCCGACGACTCGGCCGCCGTGGCCCGCGCCAAGGCTGCACTGGATTCCCTCGACGTCGCCGAAGGCCTCGCCGAACTCGAAGGCGCCTCCGCCCGTGTCGCCGTTGACGAAAAGCGCATGATCAACTGCCGCGCCGACCTCAACCAACTCGTACCTTTCAAGTACGACTGGGCCTGGCAGAAGTACCTGGACGGCTGCGCAAACCACTGGATGCCGCAAGAAGTCAACATGACCGCCGACATCGCCCTCTGGAAAAACCCGGAAGGCCTGACCGACGACGAGCGCCGCATCGTGATGCGCAACCTCGGCTTCTTCTCCACCGCCGACTCCCTGGTTGCCAACAACCTGGTGCTGGCCGTGTACCGCCTGATCACCAACCCGGAATGCCGCCAGTACATCCTGCGCCAGGCGTTCGAAGAGGCGATCCACACCCACGCCTACCAGTACTGCATCGAATCGCTGGCCATGGATGAAGGCGAGATCTTCAACATGTACCACGAGATTCCATCGGTCGCGAAAAAGGCAGCCTGGGGCCTGAAATACACCCGCTCGATCTCCGATCCGAAGTTCGAAACCGGCACCCCGGACACCGACAAAGAACTGCTGCGCAACCTGATCGCCTACTACTGCGTTCTGGAAGGCATCTTCTTCTACTGCGGCTTCACCCAGATCCTCTCCATGGGCCGCCGCAACAAAATGACCGGCGTCGCCGAGCAGTTCCAATACATCCTGCGCGACGAATCCATGCACCTGAACTTCGGCATCGACGTGATCAACCAGATCAAAATCGAAAACCCACACCTGTGGGACGCCGAAATGAAGGAAGAAGCGACCCAGATGATCCTGCAGGGTACGCAGCTGGAGATCGAATACGCCCGCGACACCATGCCTCGCGGCGTACTGGGCATGAACGCGGCGATGATGGAGGACTACCTGAAGTTCATCGCTAACCGTCGTTTGTCGCAGATTGGTTTGAAGGAAGAGTACCCAGGGACGACTAACCCGTTCCCTTGGATGAGCGAGATCATGGACTTGAAGAAAGAGAAGAATTTCTTTGAGACGAGAGTGATCGAATACCAAACTGGTGGTGCGTTGAGCTGGGACTAATGGTCTCGCTTGGCACGATTTTGACGATTGCTGCCTGAGTCGAAAAGTCGAGAAATCAAAAGCCCCGATTTGATCGGGGCTTTTTTATGGACGATTGGTAATCGTTTTTTACGCCTACGTCACAGCGCTCAATCTCCTACAGCACTTACAGCCGCGTCCCATTGAAGCCAGCAACGAGCACTACTAAGCTCTATCGCAGGTGCCTAAGAAACGCCCAACGTAGAAAGCTTGGTCAGTGACACAGACGTGTGATTCGTCGGTGACAACTGCTCTGCTCGTTGGGATTTCTTAAGTCCGCTCTACGTTGGGGTCAGGCCCTCCCAAAATCTAACGTAGAGGTCATAGATATGTCTGATCCGCTCCCGGTAATAGTGTTCTCTCGCCACAACCTTTCTCTCCATGCCCTTCTATTAGAAAACCAGCCTTGGTTCTCCGCTCGCGATGTCGGCCGCTTGATGGGTTTCCATCTGAATGATCGGGTGGTCAACAAGCTAGATAGCGATCAGCGCCGAGTCTTGTGGATTAAGTATTTTCGAGAACCAGAACAACAGCTGATGCTCAGTGAATCCGGGGTGTATGCGCTGTTGGTGTATCACTACGTACCGGCGAATCGGTTGTTGCGTGAGTGGTTGACCAACGAGGTCGTGCCAACCTTGCGGGATGCTGCGGATTCAGGAGATTCGAATCGGCCAATGTTGAGCTTATTGGATTGGCCGGAGATGTCATTGAGTTTGCTGCATTGGCAGGATGAGGGCTGGATTCGGCTTCGGGATATGCCTTACCTGTTAAATGATCAGCCGCGACGACGAACGGTCGAAGCTAATCCTTGGTGGCGGCGGGTCGTAAATACGTTGCAGTTATCTGCACATTCACTTAGGTCAAATCATCGAAAACCCAGCGACCGTTGAGAAGCCCTTTCAATTGCTCAACACTCAGTAATTGCTGAGGCTTTCTATGAACAATTGCGTGGCAATTTGCACAGAGAGGAACAAGGTCAGTCACTGGATCGACAACCTGTTCCTCTTCAAATTCGGAAATGGGCTTCACGTGATGCACATGAATGAAGCCCTTCGCGTGCTCCCCATAGGCTTTCTCAAAGTCAAAATCACATGCTTTGCATAGAAGACCATGAATAGCGATAGCCTGACGTCTAAGCTTGGGACAACGCTCGTATCTCACACCGTAATAAGTGGATTTTTTACCTTCAGTACCAACGATTACGGTTTCAAAATCCTCTGTACCGTCAACCTGGCTGAAGTCATCTGCCTGCGATTGCGTCAGCACAGCATTGGATGAGATCCGATCGAACACAGTTTGATCAATGGACCGAACACCGTTACGCCAGTAATTGTTCTTTAGATTTGAGGGAATTTGCTCAAGGTACTCCCCCTCGAGCTTTATTGGGATTGCCGACTCAAACTGACGAAAATCCTCAATGGAGGCAAACAGGTCTCCTCGCTTACTGTTCTTGTCTGCATACACCCTCCCTATCCGAGCCAAACCAAAATAATGAGGTGCAGAACTCAAACGTAATGCTGCAAAAGCCTTATTTTTCAGTTTCCCCTTGTAGTAGAGAACTTCTGTTCCCTGGACAAGGATTTCCTTGTACCGCTTCGGGAAGTGGTAGAGAACCCCAGTTTGATCGGCCCATTTTGACAAATCATTCTCGGCAATTACGGCTGGCATCAACTCATCCTCTTATCAGAGGCTAGAGATTACCAAATCTAGAGAAAAGTCCTACACGACTTACGGAAGGCTCTCACAACTGACTCAAGCCAAGTTTTCAGCCTTTCGGTGCGACATGTGTTCCACCTCTCGCTCTTAAATTGCTTTGACGGAGCCTAGAAAATGACCGGATCACTGCATCAAAAAAAGAATTAGTAGGTGCACCACCACGCGCCTCCCGCTATTAATACCCCTCCCCCACTCAAGGATCCGAGCTCTGCCATGAAATTCGATCTCGCCTACTGCCTCAGTCTCGACGACAAGTTGTCGATCTATGACGTTCGCGATCTCAATTTCGATGAGACGGTGGCCTTCGACTCTGCGAAGGAACACTTCCAGTGCCCCAACGATGCCTGTCGTTCGGCGTTTGATGCGTCGAACGAGTTGGGCACGTTCAACGCCAAGAACGTGAATTACGTGCGTACACCGCACTTCAAAAACTTGCCCGGTACGCAGCATGTGGCGGGTTGTCCGTATGTGAGTTTGAAGGCGTCGGCGTCGGGGGTTGAGACGGCGGAGGGTGAGGTGGATGACGGGCGGGAGGAGCATTTTCCGTCGGAGTTGTTGCTGACGCGGCGTGAGTATGTGCGCAAGCCTGCTGCGCCGGCGGGGGCGGCGGATGTGTTGCGGGATGATCCGGTGCGGGTGGCGCAGGTGAGTTCCAAGGAGCCGCCGGGGCGCGAGACGGCGCCGGACAAGACCAGTGTGTTTGCGCATCCGGTGGAGTGTTTTGTGTCGAACTTCGCCGACAAGGAGTTGCTTAAGCGCATGCCGTTGAAGATCGGCGAGCACACGGCGCCTTATGGCTCGTTCTTCAAGAAGATCGAGTATCTGACGGACAACAAGGGGCTGATTTACTGGGGCAAGATCAAGGAGATCAAGGATTACACCCAGAGTTTTCGCATCGATTTCGTGCAGAAGGTCTGGTTCAAGCAGGCGGATGAGGCGAAGAAGAAGCCGTATTCGGTGAACGTGTACTTGAGCAAGAAGTTGATCGACAACTACCGCAAGCGCAAGGCGTTTCTGGAAGAGATCAAGCACGCGATCGACAGTGGCAAGGAGTTGTTCTGTTTCTTCTATGGCGTGACGCCGGAGTTGAAGCAGGTGCCGAGCAAGAAGAACCCCGAACAGACGTTCGGGGTGTTCAGTGCCAACATCGAGAACCTGGATCACTTCATTGTGCGGGAAGCGCCGGGGTTGGCGTGATGGTTAGCCTTTGGGCAGCTGTATTTTGGCAGCGCCACGGTGCTGGTTGACCAGCGAGTACGGCAGCACTGACCAATCGGGGTTGTCGCAGTTACGTTGGTAACGGGCGAAGTAAGCGCCCAGGTAAATCCCCTTCGGTGTGAAGTGCCAGTTGGAATAACCCCAGACGCTTTCATCGGTGTAATCGCAACTGCCGTCATCTTCGGCGGGCTTCTTCATCTCTTCGGGATAGAGCGTGGTGAACTGTTTGACCAGCCACGGTGCCATGACTTTCATCTGATCATATTCGGTGGCCGCGCTGTTGGGTTCACCGATCCACAGTACATCTTTGAGTTTCAACAATTCGCCGGTGTGGACGTCGAGGTTGATTGGCGAACTGCCGAAATCCGGGTGGGCACCGCCGCAGCTGTAACCGGTGGAGATGTCCAGGCTGACCACGTCGGGCGAGAGAAACTCAGGGGCAGCACCTTGATCGAATTCGGCGTATTCCCCGCCATCCATCATGCAGCGGTGATAGTCGATGACTTCAGTCCAGAGCCGTCCGAGCAAGTGGTTGTTGATCCGCTGCTGCTCTTCCTTCGTATAGCCAGACTCGACACTGAACAGCGAAATCTTCGACTCAGGCTCCGTCCACCATTGCAGGTCGTAGCCCATGAAGTTTTCTTTCTTCTCCGGTTTGAGCTTGAGCCCCTGTAAGCGCAAATACTCGTAGGGATCGCTCTTCGGCAGAGTGGCAATAAAGGGCAGCGTAGTTGCGCTCGGCGCAGGAAGTTTGGCTTCGGTCAGTTGCACCGGCAGCTTCTTGCCCTTGGGGTTTTGCCATTCGCCCTGCCAGCCATTGGCGGTGGATTTCAACTTCAGGGTTGGCAGCGGTTTGTCGTCGCCATAGCGGTTGTTGCCTTCAACAAGGTTCAACGTGCTGTCTTGCAGCGAGCCACTGAGCTCCAGGTCGCGGTGATACTTCTCATAGAAGTAGCGGCCGGTAACTTCGTCCTGCTGCGTGGTGTTGAGCTCCACCACAATCGGCATCTTGCCCAGCGTACCGGTGAACACGCGTCGGCCATCTTCGGCATGGGCGGTGGAAATCAGTGTGAACAGCGCCGCAGCGTATGGCGCCAGGCGCAGCAGTCCCTTGAGCATGGATCGATCCTTGAATGAATGAGGCTGCGGAGTATGCAGAGGATGCGTGCAGGAATCGAGGCTCTACTTGAGCAGCATGCCCAACATCACGATGATCAGCAGCGCGATATAAACCCAAGCATGCAGCCGATCCGGTATCCGCCCGATCCACGGCGTGGCCAACCGAATCCCGACCAACGACCCCAGCGTCAGCACCGCAAACGCCAGCAAATCCACATACCCTACAAACCACGCGCCCAGATCCGTCTCGCTGAAACCGGCCAGTGCCATGTAGGTCAGCGTCCCGGCCACGGCTACCGGCACGCTCAACGGGTTCGCCATGGATGTGGCCTGGGACATGCTCAGTCCGCAGCGGCGCAGGAGCGGTACGGTCATGACGCTTCCTCCTACACCGAGGAACGTAGCGATAGCGCCGATGCCTACGCCGCCGGCGGATATTTCCTTGCGATCCAATCGGCGTGGGATGACGCCTTCGCTGCGGGTGAGGAAGCCGCGCCTCAGTAGGCAGTCGATGATGGTCACGCCGAGGTAGGCGATGAAGGCGTAGCGAATGACCTCGCCGCTGACCCACACCGCGGCTATTGCGCCGATGATCGCGCCCAGGGCGATGAAGCCGCCGAGGGGCCACAGGTAATGGCGGATCAGGTTGCCGGCGCGACGGTGTTTGTCGGTGGCGATCAGGGCGTTGACGATCATCACGCAGGTCGAGGTGGCGACGGCGATGTGCATGGCCGATTGGCTGATGGGGTCGTCGGCGCCGTGACTGGCGGTGAGCATGCGGTAGAGCAGCGGCACGACGACGAAGCCGCCGCCGAAGCCGAACAGGACGGCGGTGACGCCGGTCAGGCAACCGAAGAGAGTCAACAGGAGGTAAAACATGGCGCGTCTTCCGGTGGTGGCGAGCGGTCGACGATAGAGCGACGCAGCTTGGCCTGCTTCAGCAACTCAGCCAATAATGTTTGCGTTTACGCCAACTACCGGGAAACGCTCGATGCGTAATGTTTCGATCAATCTGCTGGATCACACACCGCGCCCGGTGGTGGCGATCGGTACGGATTATTCCCACGGCCATCTGTTGCCATTTCATACACACCGGCGGGCGCAATTGCTGTACGGCGCGACTGGGGTGATGCAGGTCCGTACTCATGACGGCAATTGGGTGGTGCCGCCGCAGCGGGCGGTGTGGATTCCGCCGGGAGTGGCGCATGAGGTGCTGATGCTCGGCGTGAGTACGCGCAGTTTGTACATCGAGCCGGGGGCGGTAGATTTGGGCCAGCGTTGTCAGGTGATCAGCGTTTCACCGTTGATGCGGCACTTGTTGATGGAAGCGGTGGAAGTGCCGCTGACTTATGACCTCGAAGGACGCGACGGCGTATTGATCGAGCTGTTGCTGCATGAACTGGCGCGCAGTGCGCCCCTGCCCTTGCACATTCCGTTGCCGACTGACGGAAAGCTGCTCGCTTTGTGTCAGACCTTTCTGCTTCAGCCGAACGCCCATCAGTCGCCGCAACACTGGGCCGAGCAGTTGCACATAAGCTTGCGCACCTTCAACAGACTGTTTCGGCAGCAGACCGGGTTGAGCTTCAGCCAATGGCGGCAACAGGCCTGCGTGGTGCTGGCGCTGGCGCGGCTGGCGGCCGGTGAAGCGGTGACGCGGATCGCCCTGGACTTCGGTTATGAGAGCCCGGCGGCGTTCTCGACGATGTTCCGGCGCATCCTCGGACAGGCACCGTCCGTCTGGTTGGAGGCGGCGAACTAGGGCAAATCAAAAAATGCGTTTGATCCCGGCCGAAAACAACTGTACAAAAACACAGTACATTTTCAATCAGCACTCTTGAGCCCGGAGCACACCATGGCCTCTCTTGCGATGAACCACATCCTCGAACGCATTGCCCTTTTCCAGTTCACCCCGACGCACTGCGTCCAGGCCCGAGCGATGCTGGGCTGGAGCGTGGAACAACTGTCGCGCGAGGCGGAGGTTGCGGTGGATGATATCCAGCGGTTTGAAGCGCAGCAGGACGTGGCGGATGCGACGCGGCTGGCGTTGGCTTATCGGTTTGAGGCACAGGGGTTGGTGTTCTTTCCCGGGTTTGCGCCGGGTCGCAAATTGAATCCCCAGGCCATGCAGCAGAACGTTGCAGAGCGTGGGGATTTTGCTTAGGTGGAATAATTACTTGAACGCAGGGTGCCGCAGCTCGGCCGAGGCTTGTTCATAGCTGTAGGCCATGGCGAACAATTGCGGCTCGCTCCATGCTTTACCGAAAAAGAACACGGACGTGGGTATGCCGTTAGCGCTCATGCCCGATGGCAGGGTTACCGCCGGATAACCAGCCACTGCGGCAGAAAATTGCGAGTAACCATCCGCTTCGGCAACCATTGCGTCGAGGTTGTGTTCGCGCAGTTGCTCGTCAATGGCGTCCTTGAAGTTTTTGCTGATGCTCAAGATCGATCCGCTGGCCTGTTCGTGAGTCATGTCCAGCGCATTCATCGCTTCGAGCGTGGCCTGCCCATAGCCCTCCTTGCCGGGATTGAGCTGATTGAAGTCGATCAGGTCCTGCAACGACTGGATCGGCAGACCGGAACGGCTGACGAGATATTCAGGCAATTCGTATTTCATCGCGCCCATCAGACCGGGTACGAAATTATCGATATCAGGTAAACGAATGGTCACTGGCACGAGCGTCGCACCTTGTTTCTCGAGTGTGATCATTGCCTTCTGAAACTCCACTCCGGTAGTCAGGACCACGCCGTCCGTTCCCTCGTAAGCGGCGGGATAACCGATACGCTTGCCTTGCAGGGCATCGTTTGCCAGTAACGCGGTGTAGTCGATTCCTGTCGGGGCGATCGATGTCGCGGAGTCTGTCGCATCCGTGCCTTGCAACACGTTGAACATCAACGCTGCGTCACGGACAGTACGTGTCAAAGTACCAGGGGTATCTTGCAGACGGGTGATTGGCACCACCCCGGTGCGACTGAACAGACCCAAGGTGGGTTTGACGCCGATTACGCCATTGGCAGATGCCGGGCAAGTGATCGAACCGTTGGTTTCCGTACCCAAGGAGATCGGCGCGAAACCGGCAGCCACGGCAGCGGCCGATCCAGAACTGGAACCGCAGATTTCCTCGCTCAGTGCATGCGGGTTTTTCCCTTGCCCACCACGTCCGCTCCAACCATGGGGTAACCCCATTTCCCGCACATAAGCCCATTCGCTCATGTTGGCTTTACCCAGAATAATCGCGCCGGCATCCCGCAGCTGTTTAACCACAAAAGCATCGTTGGCTGCCGGCTGACCGACCATGGCCAAGGAGCCGGCGCTGGTTTGCAGGCTGTCGGCGGTATCAAAATTGTCTTTGAGCAGCACCGGAATACCATGCAACGGGCCACGCGACTGTCCCTCGTTACGCTCGTTATCCAGCGCGGTAGCTATTTCGATGGCTTGTGAATTCAGTTCGACGATGGCGTGGATAGCAGGACCGTGCTTGTCCAGCTCGGCAATTCGCTGTTGAAAGTGTTCAACCAGCTCAACAGCAGTGAGCTCATTGTCGGCCATCATTTTGCTGAGTTCACTGACGCTGGCGTAATGAAGATCAGTGGCCGAATGGGCACTGGCAGCGACTCCTGTCGCTGCCAGTGCGACCAATATGGATTTCGTCAGCGTATTCACGCGACGTTTGAAGAAATGCGTCATGTCTATCGTCCTTGTTTAGGCTAATCACGAGTGATTCATTCACTCGCGACCAAGCCTACCGAGGACATAGGAAAGAGCTGTCAGCCAGCTGGACTACCGACAGTAGGAAAAGTCATCCCGACTTGTAGCCGCTACCAGCAATTGGGGCGTTTTCCGACACATCCTGCTCCATATTCAGCCACCACGTGTGCCCCCGCTGCGGCTGCATCAAATTAAACGCCTCGCCCATTCGCGGCGTGGTAATCGAAACACTACGCTCCCAGGCCAGCGCCAGAATCCGGTCAAACGGTTCATGCCAGGCGTGCATTGCCAGGTCGAAGGTGCCGTTGTGGATCGGAAACAGCCAGCGGCCCTTGAGGTCGAGGTGCGCCTGCAGGGTTTCTTCGGGTTGCATGTGCACGTGTGGCCATTCGACGTTGTAGGCGCCGGTTTCCATCAGGGTCAGATCGAACGGGCCGTATTGTTCGCCGATGCGTTTGAAGCCGTCGAAGTAGCCGCTGTCGCCACTGAAGAAGATTCGCGTGTCGCCGTCGATCATCACCCACGAGGCCCACAGGGTGCTGTTGCTGTCGAACAGGCCGCGGCCGGAGAAGTGCTGCGAGGGAGTGGCAACGAAGCGGATGCCGGCGATTTCGGTGCCCTGCCACCAGTCGTACTGGCGAACTTTACTGGCGTCGATGCCCCATTTGATCAGGGTGTCGCCGACGCCCAGCGGGGTCAGGAAATAGTTGGTTTTAGCCGCCAGTTGCAGTACCGCCTGGTAATCGAGGTGGTCGTAATGGTTGTGCGACAGGATCACCGCTTCGATCGGCGGCAACTGGTCGATGCTGATCGGCGGCTGGTGAAAGCGTTTCGGGCCGGCCCATTGCACGGGCGAGGCGCGCTCGGCGAAGACCGGGTCAGTGATCCAGAATTTGTCGCGCATTTTCAGCAGCAGGGTCGAGTGGCCGAGGCGGTAAACGCTGTGATTCGGTGCTGCCAACAGCTCTTCACGGGTCAGCGGTTGCACCGGGATCGCGGCGGCCGGTCGGGTATTGCGCGGCTTGTTGAAAATCATGTTCCACATGATCCGCAGCATCTTGCGCCCACCTTCGCGCTGCACCGGCGCATGGTTACGGAACAGCCCTTGATCCTGGCGAGAGGCTTCAGGCGTGGAAGTTTGATCCGCAGAAAAATCTGGATTGGCCATGACTGAGAGACTCCAGAAAAACCGCGCAATTCACGGTTTTTCACGGTGGGACGATAAATGGCCAAAGCACGCACGCATCAGCCGAACTGTCTGTTTTTTAGGTTGCGCGGATTAACGCAACATTACACTGGGCGGTGTAGTTTCTAGGTTGCATGAAACGTAATGACAAGTAAACTGCCAAGTGTAATTCCACCCCTTTTCTGCCGAAGCGTACTTATGACAGCTCCACAACGCCTCACCGACCGCAAACGCGAAGCCATCATCCAGGCGGCAATTGCCGAATTCCGTGCCAACGGGTTCGAGGTCACCAGCATGGACAAGATCGCGGCCACCGCCGGGGTGTCGAAGCGCACGGTGTACAACCACTTTCCCAGCAAAGAAGAGTTGTTCGCCGAAATTCTCAACCAACTCTGGGCACGGATTACCGACGAGCAAGCCGTGACCTATCGCGCGGATCAGCCGCTGCGCGAGCAACTGCTGCCCATGTTGCTGGCTAAACTGCAGATGATGGCCGATGACAACTTTCTCGGGCTGGCACGGGTGGCGATTGCCGCCACCATCCATTCCCCGGAGCGCGCGCAGGACATGGTGGCGCGCATGGGCGAGCGCGAAGAAGGCCTGACGGTGTGGATTCGCGCTGCACTGGCGGATGGTCGGCTGAAAACCGTGAACGCAGAATTCGCCGCGCAGCAGGTGCAAGGGCTGTTGAAGTCGTTCGGTTTCTGGCCGCAGATTTCCATGGGCCTGCCGCCGCTGGATGCAGACACGCAAAAAGCCGTGGCCGAGTCGGCCATGGAGATGTTTCTGGCCAGATACCAGCTCTAAACCGGCCCTCTCCTGCGCCCCGCCACGATTAAATGGCTCGGAAGGACACTGATTATTCCCGTTGGAATAAATGACAATGTCCGACAATTGACCGACGAACGGTCAACCTGAAAAAACACTTCAAAGTATTTCAGGATGAATCTGGCGCAGGACATCATGGAAAATCAACGCGGCAAAGGCTTGTCATTCGCCAGACGCATTTATCTGCCCAGGATCATCGGTCTGGGTGTCGGCTTTTTCAGCGTCGCGGCCGCGCTGTATCCGCTGCACATGCCGAACTGGCTCTGGGCGCTGCTGGTGTTTAACGGTTTTATCTGGCCGCATCTGGCCTACCAGATTTCGACCCGCTCGACCTTCCCCTACCACGCCGAACGCCGCAACCTGTTGTACGACTCGTTGTGCGGGGGCTTCTGGACCGCGTGCTTTCAGTTCAATCCGCTGACCACCGTGACCATCCTGTCGATGATGACCATGAACAATGTCGCCGCTGGTGGACGACGTCTGTTCCTGCTGGGCGCTCTCGCCCAAATCGCCGGCGTGCTGCTGGGCTGTTTACTGTTCGGCTTCAAGTTCAGCCTGACTATGACGCAAATCGAGGTTTGGGCCTGCCTGCCGATGCTGACCTTGTACCCCTTGGCCTTGGGCATGGTCAGTTACCAACTGGCGATCAAACTTGCACAACACAAACGTGCACTCAGGGACCTGAGCCGCACCGACAGCCTCACCGGGCTGCTCAATCACGGCGCCTGGAAGGATCTGCTCCATACGCGTTTCACCCGGTGCCGAGATAACAACACCCAGGACATTCTGGCGCTGATCGACATCGATCATTTCAAGACCATCAACGACAACTATGGGCACATCGTTGGCGACGCCGTGCTGCGCGAGTTGAGCCAGGCACTCAAAGGGCTGCTGGCCGAAGGTGAACGGGCCGGTCGTTATGGCGGCGACGAGTTTTGCCTGATCCTGCCCGACCAGCCACTCAATAAAGCCGAGGCGCAAATGGAACGATTGCGTCAGGCGATGGATCAATATCGGCACCCGGATGTGCCAGAGCTACGCGTCAGCCTGAGTATTGGTCTGGCCCGGTTTCAGCCGACGTACAGCGACGCAGTTGCCTGGCTGGATGACGCCGACAAAGCGCTGTACACCGCCAAACACACCGGGCGCAACACCATCAGCGTGGCGCTGAGCAGTCCGGGCTAAGAAGACGCCCCCCCCTCTCTCAGCCTTGAAAAGGCTGCAAACAGGTTGATTCGCAATTTCTTGTACAACTCAACGCAGTTTGTATAAGATCGACTCGTCAGCCTGGATGCTGGCACTTTGCAGTCAATGACAAATGCTCATCCAGCATTTGCTCTGCCAGCGCGGAAACAGGGACACAAACCTCGTCTTTCCCTACTTCCAGGTACTGCCCCTATGTTTTTCAAACGCCACCAGTCCGAACTCAACGACCTTCAACACACCATCACCGAACAGAACGGCCTGCTTGAAGCGATCAATCGCTCCATGGCGGTGATCGAGTTCGACCTTGAAGGCGTAGTGTTAAAGGCCAATGACAACTTCCTCAAAACCATGGGCTACCGCGCCGAACAGGTGATCGGCCAGCCTCATCGCTTGTTCTGCACTCCGGAGTTTGGCCGCAGCGCGCAATACACCGAACTGTGGTCGCGCCTGAAAAACGGCCAGTTCCAGTCCGGTACCTTCGAGCGGATCAACAGCCAAGGCCAGCCGGTCTGGCTGGAAGCCAACTACAACCCGATCAAGGATGCGTCGGGGCGCGTGGTCAAAGTGGTCAAGTTCGCCATGGACGTGACGACCAAAGTCCAGCAGGAAAGCGAGGCCAACGCCAAGCTGCAGGCGATCGACCGGGCAATGGCGGTGATCGAATTCGACCTCAACGGCGGCATTCTCACCGCCAACCAGAATTTTCTGACGCGCATGGGTTACACGCTCGCTGAACTCAAGGGTAAACATCACCGCTTGTTCTGCCGCGCGGAGCTGGTCAACAGCAGCGCCTACGAGGATTTCTGGCGGCGGTTGAATCAGGGTGAGTTGTTCCAAGGCCAGTTCGAACGCGTCGACAAGCGCGGCCAGAGTGTGTGGCTGGAGGCCAACTACAACCCGGTGTACGACGCTGCCGGGCGGTTGTGCAAAGTGGTGAAATTCGCCACGGACGTCACCGCCCGCGTCGAGCAGCACGAGCACGATGCGCGCAGCGCCAGCGCTGCTTATCACATCTCGGTGGAAACCCGGAAAGTCGCCGAGCAAGGCACTCAGGTGATCCAGCAGGCGGCCAGTGAGATGCGCGAAATCGCTGACGATATCGCGCAGTCATCAACGCTGATCGCGCAACTTGGCGAACGCTCGGAGCAGATCACGGCGATCGTCAACACCATCCGCGCGATTGCCGACCAGACCAATCTGCTGGCGCTCAACGCAGCGATTGAAGCAGCGCGCGCCGGGGATCAGGGGCGCGGGTTTGCCGTGGTGGCGGACGAAGTGCGGCAACTGGCGGCGCGGACCAGCGGCTCGACGGCGGAGATATCCAACATGATCGGTTTGATCCAGAGCGAAACCCGCCAGGCGATCAAGAGCATGGAAGGCACACGCGGGCGGGCGGCACAAGGCGTTGAACTGGCGGATCAGGCCGGCAGCGTGATTCTGCAGATCCGCGATGGCGCCAGTGAAGCGGTGCAGGCGGTGAGCATGTTTGCCAATGAGCGGGCGCCGGGCTGAGAGACCGCGTCGCGGCCTTCGCGAGCAGGCTCGCTCCCACATTGGAATGCGTTCCCCTGTGGGAGCGGGCTTGCTCGCGAAAGGGCCATAAGCCGCGATGCAGGACTATAGTGACCCTCAGTCCCAAATCCTGCCGAGCCCATCATGACCACAGAAAAACCCGACGTCCCCGCGCCCGCCCCCGTCGACCACTTGCGCTTCCACCGCCCCCACGCCCACCTCAACACCACCTTCGGCAACGACACGTTCGCCTTGCGGGCCGAGGCCTTCGCGCGGTTCTTCGGCACGCCGACCTTTCTTGGCGCACAAACCCTGATCGTGCTGTTGTGGGTGTGCCTCAATGCGACGGGGATCACCACTTTCGACGTGTACCCGTTCATTCTGCTGAACCTCGCGTTCAGCCTGCAATCGGCCTACGCCGCACCGTTGATCCTGCTGGCACAAACCCGGCAAGCCGCGCGGGACAAGGCGCAATCGGACGCCGACGCACAGCACCGTGAAGCGCTGGCGGTGGCCAACAGTGAGCGCCAGGCCCAAGCGGCGCAGACCACCGCGCAACTGCTCGAACTGCTGGAACAGAATACCCGCCTCACCGAAATGACCAAGAGCCTGACCGAACGCATCGAAGGCCTGACCCGCGAACTGCATGCGCACATCTGCCAGAACCCGCAACGCTGATCATGGCAACCGCAGTGCCCGCCCCAGTTCATCGAACAGCGTGACCACCGAGCGCAATGCTCGGCAATCCGGGCGGGTCAGCAACCACAGCGCGGTGTCGTAGCCGTGCAACGGTTCGCTGAGAGCCTGTAAACCTCCGGTAATGAGAAAGTCCGGCAACGCCGCCACACCGAGTCCGCCGCGCACCAGTTCAGTCACCGACAGCATGCTGTTGCAGCGATAAGCCGGGGTCACGCCGGGCAACTGCTGACGGCGCCAGGCGACGGTCGGGTGATCCGGCAGAAACTCGTCCGGGGCGATCCAGGTCAGCGCCGCCAGATCCGTCGCATCGACGTTTTGCAGATAACGCGCACTGGCGCAGACCCGGTAGGAAATCTTCGCCAGTTGCCGTCCGACCAGATGCTCTGGCGGCGTACGCGTCAGGCGCAGGGCGATGTCGGCATCGCGGCGGTTGAGGTTGGCGAAATCGTTGGAGGTGCTCAGCTCGAGAGTCAACGCCGGATAGTTCGGCATGAACTGCGCCAGCGCCGGCAACAGCAGGCCTTGCAGCACCGAGTCGGTGCAGGTCAGGCGCACCGTGCCGCTGACCACTTCGCCGCCCTGCTCGACACCGATCCGCGCCGCTTCCAGTGCCTGCTCGGCGCGTTCGGCTTGCTCGGCCAGAGTCTGCGCGAGGGTGGTTGGCAGGTAACCGGCGCGGCTCTTTTCGAACAATTGCTGACCCAGCGCTGACTCCAGACGACGTACGGCGCGAAACACCGTCGACACGTCTACCCTGAGCAGCTGCGACGCCCGGGCCAGAGAGCCGCCGCGCACCAACGCAAGGATCAGCGCCAGATCCGGGTAATCGAGTCGATAGTGCGTCGCTGCATTGATCACTTGGGGAAACGCCAATATTGAGTGCGTGAACGCCAATCTATAGTGAGCCCCGGTGATCGACAACTGCACACCCTCCCCCAGAGGTTCATCACTCACTCAAATCAAGGAAATCCCATGGACGCCATTTCCATCGCCCTGATCGGCGATCACGATCCGCAAGTCACCGCCCACCAGGCGATCCCCGTTGCCCTCGGCCTGATCGCCGAGCAGTCCGGCCACAATGTGCAATTCGAATGGCTGCCCACCGAGCAGATTCACGCCGACACTGCGCTGGATCAATTCGACGGTTTCTGGTGCGTTCCGGGCAGCCCCTACAGAAACGAGGCTGGTGCACTCAGGGCCATTCGTTTTGCCCGCGAACAGCAGCGCCCTTTCCTCGGCACCTGCGGTGGTTTTCAGCATGCACTGCTGGAATTTTCCCGCAACGTGCTGGGCTGGGCCGATGCCGAACACGGCGAAACGTCACCGGATTCGCCGCGAGCCGTGCTCACGCCGCTGACCTGTGCGTTGGTGGAGGCGGTGGACAGCATTCATCTGGTCGCCGGATCGTTGATCGCCAAGGCGTACGAAACTTCGGAGATTCGTGAAGGCTATCGCTGCCGATTCGGGGTGAATCCGCAGTTCGAAAAAGAATTGCTGACTCATCAGCTACGCGCCGTGGGGCACGATTCGGCGGGCGACTTGCGCGCGATCGAATTGACTGACCATGTGTTTTTTGTCGCCACATTGTTTCAACCGGAACGTGCGGCGCTCAAGGGCCAGGTTCCGCCATTGGTGCGGGCGTTCGTCGAAGCGTGTGTGGTGCGACGCTCATGAAGCCGAAAGAGCCTTGCTTTGCAGTGATTTTCACCTCGACCCGCACCGAGGGTGACAACGGTTATGCGGCGGCGTCGGAACGGATGATGGAACTGGTCAGCCAGCAACCGGGGTTTCTCGGCATTGATTCGATTCGTGGGGAAGACGGGGTCGGGATCACCATTTCCTACTGGCAGAGCGAGGCGGCGATTCTGGCCTGGCGCGAGCATCCCGAGCACCGGGTGATCCAGGCGCGCGGGCGGGCGCAGTGGTATTCGAAGTTTCAGACCCGGGTGTGTCGGGTGGAGCGGGAGTACCGGTTTGGGCAGTGACTTTGGCGGCGCGCTGACTGGCCTCTTCGCGAGCAAGCCCGCTCCCACAGGTACCGCGTTTGGGTTTTGAATTTGGTTGTGTGCTCACTGGCCTCATCGCCAGCAGGCTGACTCCCACAGGGATTTGTGAACGCCACAGATCCAATGTGGGAGCGGGCTTGCTCGCGAAGAGGCCGGAACAGCCACTACAAAACTTCAGCCCTTCACCAGACTGCGCACCGCCACAATCTCCGGCACCTCAACCTTGCTCATGTACACCCGCAACGGCTCGCTGATGTTGATCCGCTCATCGATGTTCTGATCCAGCAGCAACTGAATCAGCTCGCGCTTCAAGGTCATGGTCGTCTCAGAAGCCGGCGCCCAGACAAACTCGCTGGTGGGAATGATGCCGTCATCCGCCACGTCCATGCCGAACGAATCTTCGCTGAATCGCACGATGTACTGGCCGGTTTTGCGGTTGAGGCCGACAAAACCCTTGAGGTCATCGGCAGCCTGACAGATGAGTTGGGAAGTGATGCGCATGGTAAACCTCACGAAAAATCATCGATGGTTTACACGCAGGGCAACGGAATCGGCGCGCCCTCTGCCGGAGCGTCTGCCGAGGGCAAGCGTACTGCAAACCGCGCCACAAAAGTGCAGGAAAAATCGCTTTTAATACGTTTATGTCGGTCTGGCGATAGCACCCAATCGATTCAGTTGTTAAAAGGTACGTCTTTGAAAATGCCCTGCGAAAGGAACTCGAACATGCCCGCCACTTTCACCAAAAGCGCCCTCATGCTGAGCCTGCTGCTTGGTCTCGGCCAGGCCCACGCCGCCCAGACTGACGTCAACGCGCTTGCCGCCGCCCATGGCATCCCGCATCCAGCCGTGATCGCTCACCGTGGCGCGTCCTTTGATGCACCGGAGTCCACCGCCGCCTCCTACAAACTGGCCCGCGACCTCGGTGCCGACTACCTGGAAATGGATTTGCAGCGCAGCAAGGACGGCGTGCTGTTCGCCCTGCACGACAACAACCTGCAACGCACCACTGACGTCGCGACCAAGTTCCCGGAGCGCAAGGACAGCCCGGCCACCGCCTTCACCATGGCCGAACTGAAAACCCTCGACGCCGGCAGCTGGTACAACAAGGCTTATCCGGATCGCGCGCGTCCATCCTACGCCGGGCTGAAAATCCTCACCCTCGATGAAATCATCGACATCGCCCAGGCCAACCCGAAACACAAGCCGGGTCTTTACATCGAAACCAAGGAGCCGCAGCTGTTTCCGGGCATCGAGCATGACCTGAAAGAGAAGCTGCAAGATCGCGGCTGGCTGAGCCCGGCCGGTTCGAAACTGGCGAAAAGCGAGTTGGCCGTCGGCCAGGGCAAAGGCAAGGTGATCCTGCAGACTTTCGAGAAGAACAGCCTCGAACTGCTGCAAAAGGAAATGCCGCAAGTGCCGAAAATCCTGCTGCTGTGGGTCGGCGAAGGCAGCATCGAGCCGAAATCGAAGGTGACCTTTGCCGAGTCCGGCGAGAAGGACAAGAACGTGTTCTACGGCAAGCAGGAGCCGAAGTCCGAAGCCGAATTCAAGCAATGGGTTGATTTCGCCAAGTCGCAGGGCGCCATCGGCACCGGCCCTTCGGCCAAGCTGACCAAGGGCGGCGACCAGAGCTATTCGGATCTGGTGCAACCGTGGATGAACCAGTACACCCACGATCAGGGCATGCTGGTGCACGTCTACACCGTCGATGAGCCGGTGGATTTCGAGAAAGTCATGGCGTCTGGCGTTGATGGCATCTTCACCAACCGCGCCAGCGAACTGTTGAAGTTCTACAAGCGTCCGGCCAGTGCCAGTGTTGATCAGGTGTTGAAGAACAACGGGTTCTGATCAGCAGACCGGGTTGTCCGCATCGCGAGCAGGCTCACTCCTACAAAAGCCTTGCCCGCGATGTGGGGTTTTAAGGGTGAATTAAGTTGTGGTGGTTAACCTGAGCCCACTTCAACGAACAACCCAAGGAATGACCCGATGAAAACTTTGACTGCCCTGTTTACCGCCGCTGCCCTGACCCTGACTGCTGGCCTCGCCCAGGCCGATGTGCGCGTCGACCAGATCCCTGAGTTGGTCAAATCCGGCAAGATCAAGTCGCTGGAATCGATGAACGCCGAAGCGCTCAAACTGCACCCGGGTGCGACCATCACCGACACCGATCTGGATAACCACTTCAACGGTTACGAGTACGAAGTCGAGCTGAAAACCGCCGATGGCAAAGAGTTCGACGTCGACTTCGACGCCACCACCGGCAAAGTGCTGAGCAACAAGCAAGACACCTGATACACCGCCAAAGCAAAGCCGCACGATCAGCGATCGTGCGGCTTTTTTGCGTCCGTTGCCCGGCGAATCACGCGGATGCAGCCTGAAGGGATGCCAAAACCGCCATCAGACCGCTAGTATGGCGACCATCAGATAACGATTGCAGCCGAGAGCGATGGGCATGAGGCAGACAGCGGCAGCAGACATCGCGACAATCGGACGGATCAGCGCGGTTCCGGCGATCCTTCAGGTGATCCGCGAACTGACCGGCCTGCGCTTTGCCGCCGTAGCGCGGGTTACCGAGGATTCGTGGACAGCCTGCGCCGTCCTCGACCAGCTGGATTTCGGCCTGCAGGTTGGTGGCGAGCTGGATGTGGTCACCACGCTGTGCCACGAAATCCGTGCTGCGCACACCTCGGTGGTGATCGACAAGGCCAGTGAAGACCCGCTCTACCGCGATCATCACACCCCGCGCCTGTACAAATTCGAGAGTTATATCTCGGTGCCGGTGTTCCGCACTGACGGACGGTTTTTCGGCACGATCTGCGCGCTCGATCCGAACCCGGCACAACTCAAGTCCAGCAGCATCCAAAGCACCATGGAGTCGTTCGCGCGGATGCTCGCGTTGCAGATCGAAGCCGAGGAAAACGCGCAGCGCACCGAAACCGCGTTGTTGCAGGAGCGCGAAACCGCCGAGTTGCGCGAACAGTTCATCGCCGTGCTCGGCCACGACTTGCGCAACCCGTTGTTCGCCATCAGCGCCGGCGCCGAAATGCTTCTGCGCAAGCACCCGGATCCGGCCATCGAAATGCGGGTACGCAATATCCTTGGCAGTGCGCAAAGGGCAACGCGGTTGGTGGATGATGTGCTCGACTTTGCTCGCGGACGTCTGGGCAATGGTATTCCGGTCGCGATCCAGCCCTGCGCCGACTTGACCGACGCGGTGCAGCAGGTGGTGACGGAAATCCGCAATGTGCATCCGCAGCGCACCATTCACGCCTGCATCGGCGAATTGCAGGGCGTGGCCTGCGACCGTGGCCGGATTGCCCAGTTGCTGTCGAACCTGCTGGCCAATGCCGTGACCCATGGCGACCCGGAAGGGGATATCGAAGTCATCGCCCAGGTCGAGCACGGTGCGTTGATGCTGGCGGTGAAGAATCAGGGGCATATTCCCGAGGCGGTTTTGCCGCATCTGTTCCAGCCATACTCGCGCCCAAGCGCCAGCACGCCCCAGGCCGGGCTCGGTCTGGGGCTGTATATCGCCAGCCAGATCGCCCAGTCCCATGGCGGGCATTTGCATGTAGCGTCCACCGCACAGAGCGGCACGCTGTTCACCTTCAGCCTGCCAACCCTCTGAAACACACCGCAGTTCTCTGTAGGAGTGAGCCTGCTCGCGATAGCGGTGTGTCAGTCACCATGAATAAGGCAGATATACCGCTATCGCGAGCAGGCTCACTCCTACAGGGGAATCGCGTGATGCTTAAGCCGAAGTGCTGACCAGCGAGCCCGAGCTGCTCGACCCGGAATCCTGCAACGCCTGCAACAACGCCGCCGTGGCCGTCTGCAACGAAGCCGAAGTGCTGGAGATTTGCGACTCGGCGGACGCCACGTCGGCAGCCTTGGCATCAACGTCTTCCTGCTTGGCCTGAGCCGCTTGCAGCGCCTGCTGCTGTTCCTGCAATTGCTTTTGCAGCTCGGCGATCTGCTTGCGCAATTCTTTCACCGAATCCGATTCACCGCTGCTGTCGGAACTGCTGTCGCCTGCCGGAGCCGCGCCCCCGCCAGCCGCCACTTTGCTGGTATCGGCGCTGACGCCCGCGCTGCTGGTTGCAGGGGTCGAGGTGTCGTCACTGGCGTCGCTGATCCTGGTTTTGCTGGTGGCGGTGCTGACGGTCTGATTGATCGAAACGGAGGTGATGCTGACCATGAGATGGCTCCAATGCCGGTTATAGATAACCGGCCATCGGCGGCACTCGCACGGATTTGAGATCGACTGTGTACCGACTCGGTAACCGAACCGGTACACGTCGGCGGACGTCAGGCGCTCAGGCGACGGATCACCGTGGCGGCATTGGCAATCTCACCACGCATCTGGGTGATGCTGTGAATGCGCTCTGCATGACTGACGTAACCAAGCGTGATCGGCGTACCAGAGCGCTTCTTGAAGAGAATCCGACCATTGGCAGATGAATTGAAAGGCTGTGATCGACCGTGGCCCAGGGTGGGGCTTGCTCGCGAAAGCGGCGTGTCATCCACATCATCACTCAATGATCATCCGCATTCGGGAGCAAGCCCCCTCCCACAGGGTTACCAGTGGATGAACCGGGGCGCTGTCATTTTGCAGTCACGCAAACGTCATCTGCGGTTGCGATGATGCGGCTCAGTGAACCTGCCATTCCGCGACCGACGCGCCCTCCTCGCAGCGAGCCTCCATGAACCACAGCCTCGATCTCAGTCATCGCGATCCTGATTTGTTCGGTCTGCTTTACGGCTTCCGTTTTCGTCCCGGTGAACGTGGCCGCGAAGTCGATTCGGCGACCGCCCTGCGTTGTCTGCAAGACGACAGCGACAGTGATGAATTCCTCTGGCTGCACCTGAACCTGGCGCACGCCGCGTGCGAGCGCTGGATGAAAAGTCATCTGCAATTGCCCGAAGAGTTTTTCGAGGCGCTGCACGAAGGTTCGCGCTCGACGCGCATCGAACACGTTGACTCGGCGTTGCTGGCAGTGGTCAACGACGTGGTGTTCAACCTCAGCAGCATGGTTTCCTCGGACGTGTCGACGCTGTGGGTCTGCGTGCGCAGCAAACTGATCGTCAGCGCACGCCTGCAACCGCTGCACTCGGTGGACAAATTGCGTTCGTCGGTGAAGGCCGGCGAATGCTTTCGCTCGCCGTCGGAACTGCTGGTGCACTTGCTGCGTGATCAGGGTGAAGTGCTGACGCAGATCGTGCGCAAGACCAGCATGAGCGTCGATCTGGTCGAGGACGAATTGCTCTCCTCACGGCTGTCGACCAACCGCGCCGAACTCGGCGCCAATCGCCGGGTACTGGTGCGCCTGCAACGGCTGCTGGCGCTGGAGCCGGGTTCACTGCTGCGCCTGCTCAATCGTCCGCCGCCGTGGCTGCAGAAGGAGGACGTCAAGGAGCTGCGCAAATCCACCGAGGAGTTCGCGCTGATCATCAACGACCTCACCGCCCTCGGCGAGCGGATCAAACTGCTCCAGGAAGAAATCGCCGCCAACCTCAACGAACAGAGCAACCGCACACTATTCACCCTGACCGTGGTCACGGTGCTGGCGTTGCCGATCAACATCATTGCCGGTTTCTTTGGCATGAACGTGGGGGGAGTGCCACTGGCGACGGATCCGGAAGGGTTCTGGATTCTGGTGGCGCTGGTGGCGACGTTTACCGTGATTGCCGGGCGCTGGGCGTTTCGCAAGCGTGGGGATTATTGACCACCGAACCTGATGTCCAGCACAGTTCCCCTGTGGGAGCGAGCCTGCTCGCGAAAGCGATCTGTCATTCAACAATGATGGTGACTGACACGCCGTCTTCGCGAGCAGGCTCGCTCCCACAGGGGACCTCATTGACCTTCAGATCGGTGGTCTGGTTATTCAGCCAAACACTGACCTGCCGCAGTCTCTCTGTAATATTTAGCAACGATCATGACCGACACTCCTTCCCTCGCTCAGGACTGTCCGCTCATGGCTACTCCCTCCCTGACCGCCGCCCGCCCCACGTCCGCCGACGGCGGCCGGCCGGCACTTGATAAAAAACCCGGCCCGTTCACTTACGTGGTGTTCTTCGCGGTGCTCGCGATGGGGATGCTGTTCACCGCTTACAGCCTGATGCACGACATGCATGAGCTGGGCACCACCGTCACCACCTGGACCCCGTTCCTGCTGCTCGGCGTAGCGCTGCTGATTGCGCTGGGCTTTGAGTTCGTCAACGGTTTCCACGACACCGCCAACGCGGTCGCGACGGTGATCTACACCCATTCGCTGCCGCCGAATGTGGCGGTGGTCTGGTCGGGCTTCTTCAATTTCCTCGGGGTGTTGCTGTCCAGTGGCGCGGTGGCGTTCGGCATCATCGCCCTGCTGCCGGTGGAGCTGATTCTGCAGGTCGGTTCGTCCGCCGGTTTCGCGATGATCTTCGCCCTGCTGATCGCGGCGATCCTGTGGAACCTCGGTACCTGGTGGCTGGGCCTGCCGGCCTCGTCATCGCATACGCTGATCGGCTCGATCATCGGCGTCGGCGTGGCCAATGCCTTGATGCACGGACGCGATGGCACCAGTGGCGTGGACTGGGCGCAGGCGACCAAGATTGGTTATGCGCTGTTGTTGTCGCCGCTGGTGGGCTTCGGCTGCGCGGCGCTGTTGCTGCTGGCCATGCGCGCCTTCATCAAGAATCGCGCGCTGTACAAGGCACCGGAAGGCAACAACCCGCCACCGTGGTGGATTCGCGGTTTGCTGATCGCCACCTGCACCGGCGTGTCTTTCGCCCACGGCTCCAACGACGGGCAGAAAGGCATGGGCCTGATCATGCTGATTCTGGTTGGCACCTTGCCGATGGCTTACGCGTTGAACCGCACCATGCCCGCCGATCAGGCGCTGCAGTTCGCTGCCGTCGCCGAAGTCACCCAGCAAGCGCTGGTGAAAAATACCCCGCTGCCAGCCCCGGTGGATCCGCGTCCGGTACTGTCCGATTACGTGCGCAGCAAGCAAGCCACCCCGCAACTGATCCCCGCCCTCGCCGCTCTCACCGGACACATTGGCGAAGAGGTCAAAGGCTATGGCTCGCTGTCGAAAGTCCCGGCCGAAGCCATGGGCAACGTGCGCAACGACATGTACCTGGCCAGCGAAAGCATTCGCCTGATGGACAAGAACAAGGTCGGCAACTTCGACGCCGACACCACTGACAAACTGCAACTGTTCAAACAGCAGATCGACAACGCCACACGCTTCATTCCGTTGTGGGTGAAGATTGCGGTGGCCATCGCTCTGGGCCTCGGCACCATGGTTGGCTGGAAACGAATTGTGGTGACGGTCGGTGAAAAAATCGGCAAGACCCACCTGACCTACGCCCAGGGCGCCTCGGCGGAAACCGTGGCGATGCTGACCATCGGCGCGGCGGACATGTTCGGTTTGCCGGTATCGACCACCCACGTGCTGTCATCGGGTGTGGCCGGGACCATGGTCGCCAATGGCGGTGGTTTGCAGATGAAGACCATCCGCAATCTGCTGATGGCGTGGGTGCTGACCTTGCCGGCGGCGATTCTGCTGTCGGGCAGCCTGTACTGGCTGTTCACCCAGATCTTCTGACCCCACAAGTCCTCTGTAGGAGCTGCGGCACGCTGCGATCTTTTGATCTTGTTTTTTACAAGCAAAATCAAAAGATCGCAGCGTGCCGCAGCTCCTACAGGGGAAGCCGGTCAGAGCGTCGAACGGATGACATCGCCCAACCACTCCATGAACACCCGCACCCGCAGCGGCAAATGCCGTTGCCGCGCATACAGGATTGAAATGCCCATCGCCGGCGCGGTGAACTGCGGCAGTACAGTCACCAACTCACCGGTGTCCAGATGCGGCTGCATGCCGGTGCGCGGCACCTGAATCAGGCCGAAGCCGCCCAGGCAGGCCGACTCATAGGCATCGGTGCTGTTGACCGTGACACTGCCGGCCATCGGCAGGCGCCGCACCTGTCCGTCCTGTTCATACACAAACCCTTCCGAGCGCGAACCGAGCACGCCGACGTAGTGCACCAGCCGATGCTGCGCCAGATCCTCCAGCGTCTGCGGCACGCCGTAGCGTTCAAGGTACGCCGGGCTGGCGCAGTTGATCATCGGGAAGTCGCCCAAGTGCCGCGCCACCACCGATTGATCCGGTTGCGCGCCGATGCGTACCACGCAATCGAAACCTTCGCTGAGCAGATCGACACGGCGGTCGGTGCTGCTGATTTCCAGTTCCAGATTCGGGTGGCGCGCCATGAACTCCGGCAGCAGCGGCATGATCAGGCGCCGCGCGAGGATGTTCGGCATGTCGACACGAATCCGCCCGCTCAGCGACGCCGGATCCTGCCGAAACAGACCCTCGATCTCGTCCATGTGCGACAGCAGATCCTTGCTGCGTTCGTACAGCACCAGGCCGTCCTGCGTCGCCTGCACCTTACGTGTGGTGCGTTGCAGCAGACGCGTGCCGAGCAGGGTTTCCAGCGCCTGTACGTGTTCGGAAACCGTCGAGCGCGGCAACCCGAGACTCTCGCCGGCCAAGGTGAAACTCGACAATTCGCTGACCCGGACGAAGGTGCGCAGCAGTTCCAGTTTGTTCATGAGGACACCCGTTTATTGTTCGGCTGAGTCGATCAGTGATTCCGCTTTCAGTCTGTTTATCACCCCATGGCGGATAAATAAACTTTGCTCATCACCACTCACCGCAATCGAGGATTTCACATGAGCCGAAAAATCGCATTGATCACCGGCGCCAGCCGTGGCCTGGGCAAGAACGCCGCCCTGCACCTCGCCGCCGAAGGCGTGGACATCATCGGCACCTACAACAGCCGCGCCGATGAAGCCCAGGCGCTGGTGGCTGAACTGGAACAACGCGGCGCCAAAGCCGTGATGCTGCAACTGGATGTCGGCCGCAGCGAAACCTTTGCCGATTTCGCCAAACGAGTTGAACAAGTGCTGCAGCAACTGGACCGTCCGCGCTTCGACTTCCTGATCAACAACGCCGGGATCGGTGTGCACGCGGCGTTCGCCGAGACCACCCCGGAACAGTTCGACCTACTGATGAATATCCAGCTCAAAGGGCCGTTCTTCCTGACGCAACAACTGCTGCCGCTGATCAATGACGGCGGGCGCATCATCAACATCTCCAGCGGCCTGACCCGCTTCAGCCTGCCGGGTTATGCCGCCTACGCGGCGATGAAAGGCGCAATGGAAGTGCTGACCCGCTATCAGGCCAAGGAGCTGGGCGCGCGGCAGATCGGCGTGAATATACTGGCGCCGGGCGCGATCGAGACTGATTTTGGTGGCGGTGCGGTGCGCGACAACGCGGCGTTGAACGCGATGGTCGCGAGCAATACCGCACTGGGTCGCGCCGGGCAGCCGGATGATATTGGTGGCGCGCTGTCGATGCTGCTGGCGCCGGGTGCGCAGTGGATCAACGGGCAGCGGGTCGAGGCATCGGGCGGGATGTTCCTTTAAATCCCCCATTCACTAAAAACTTTCTTGGTGAGAGCCTCTGTGGCGAGGGGATTTATCCCCGATGGACTGCGCAGCAGGCCCTTCTTTTCTGGATAAAAAGAAGGGCCGCTACGCGCCCCATCGGGGATAAATCCCCTCGCCACAGGTTTTGCATTAGCCACAGGTTGTGCTTATCCCGCGCATACCCGGCGAGTCACGAGGCGCTCCCGCACCACGTCATAGCCCCAGTGATACACATAGGTATACGGCAGGAAGAACAGCAGCACGCCGATGTCGAGCAAGAACGCCTGCCACAGGCTGACCGACAACCACCAGGCAATCAGCGGCACGCCCATCACGATCAATCCGCCCTCAAACAGCAGCGCGTGGACCACCCGCGTCCAGGCGTTGTGCGCGATGTTCAGGCGCTTGAGCATGCGGTCGAAAAAGCCGTTGAACAGCACGTTCCACGCCAGCGCCAGCAGGGCAATCAGCACGGTCACCGCGCCCATGTCCAGCAGCGGTTTGTCCATGATCCACGCCAGCAACGGGGTACAGATCAGGATCGCCAGACACTCGAAACCGATGGCCTGGAAGATACGTTCAGTGATGGATTTGTTGGCAGTCATGGCCTGACTCCTTGAGTGAAGAGGGTTGCCATGATCTGCCCTCGCACCGATACTTCATAACCAATAACCATCGATCAAGGCGATAGTTCATGGCTTCGCAGGAAGTGCTGCTGGCGTTTGTTCAAGCGGCCACTCAGGGTTCGTTTTCGGCAGCGGCTCGCAAGCTGGGGCGCAGTCAGTCAACCATCAGTGCCGCAGTGGCCAGCCTGGAGATCGATCTGGATCTGATTCTGTTCGACCGCAGCAGCCGCAAACCGACCCTGACACCGGCCGGGCACGTGATGCTGCAACGGGCCGAGGCGATTCTGGCGGCCACCAATCGCATGGAAATGAGCGCCCGACAACTGGCCCAAGGCGTTGAGCCGAAGCTGACCGTGGCGATTTCCGACACCTATCAATCGGCGCGTTTCGAAGCGGCGCTGGTCGGCTTCGAGCAGCGTTATCCGGACCTGGAACTGGAATGCCTGATCGCCGAGTGTGACGACCTGATCGAGTTGGTCCAGCGTGGCCGCGCGCACTTGGCGTTTGCCGAAATGCAGGACACCTATCCACCGGATCTGGTGACCTCGACCGTCGCCGAGCGCACTGACCTGGCGCTGTTCGTCAAAGATGATCATGTGCTGACCCGTGTCGAACGGGTCGACCAGCAGGTGCTGGAGCAGCATCGCGAGTTGCGCCTGGCGACCATCGTCAATCCCTACGACAGCCGGGCAAAGGGCCGGGTGTGGTCGGCGCCGAGTTACCTGATGCTGATGGAAATGGCCGAAATGGGCTTCGGCTGGGCGGCGCTGCCGCGCTGGCTGGTGGCGCGTTTCGGGAATGGCTCGCTGGTGGAACTGACGGTGCGTGGCTGGCCACGGCCGGTGTATGTCGATGCGTTGTGGTCGCGGCTGTATCCGCTGGGGCCGGCGGGGAGCTGGTTACTGAGCAAGATGCTGGAATAGCGGCGCCGCCAATCGCTGGCAAGCCAGCTCCCACAGGTACCGAGGTGTTCATTAACTTTGTGTACGGCGCAGACAATGTGGGAGCTGGCTTGCCAGCGATGAGGCCAGTATTGCCAATGAATATCTCGGATCAATCCAGTTCGCTCAGCCGCCCCTCGATAAATCGCCGCTCTGGCTCCTGCCGGGTCAGTTCCAGTGCTCGCCGATACGCCGCCCGCGCCTGCTCCACCCGACCCAGTTGCCGACAAAACTCCGCCCGCGCCGAATGCGCCAGGTGGTAATCCTGCAACTCACCGCGATCCAGAATCCCCTCGATCAGCGTCAGCCCGGCCAACGCGCCATCGCGCTTGGCCACTGCCACCGCGCGGTTCAACTCGATCACCGGCGACGGCACCGCCCGCAACAGCACGTCATACAGCCCGACGATCTGCTGCCAATCGGTTTCTGCCGCTGACGGCGCTTCGGCATGCACCGCGGCAATCGCCGCTTGCAGGCAATACGGCCCGAACCTTCGGGTGGTCAGCGCCCGCTCCACCAGCGCACAACCTTCGGCGATCAGCCCGGCATCCCAGCGCGAGCGATCCTGATCGTCCAGCAGGATCAACTCTCCGCTGGGTGACGTGCGCGCCGGCCGTCGCGACTCATGCAACAACATCAATGCCAGCAGGCCCATGACCTCCGGTTCCGGCAGCAACTCCATCAGCAACCGTCCCAGCCGAATCGCCTCGCGAGTCAGGTCCTCACGGGTCAACTCAGCGCCCATCGATGCCGAATAGCCTTCGTTGAACACCAGATAAATCACCCGCAACACGCTGTCGAGGCGCTCGGGCAGTTCGCTCAGGCTCGGCACTTGGTAAGGGATTTTTGCATCGCGAATCTTCGCTTTGGCACGGACGATGCGCTGGGCAATCGCCGCCGGTGCCGAGAGAAACGCCCGGGCGATTTCCTCGGTGGTCAGGTCACAGACTTCACGCAGGGTCAGCGGCACTTGCGCATCCGCCGCCAGCGCCGGGTGACAGCAGGTGAAGATCAGCCGCAGGCGGTCGTCTTCCACGTCTTCGCCACTCCAGTCGGCCTGTTCCAATTCTTCGAGCTGCGCCAGCAACAGCGGCTGCGAGGCCTTGAAGCGGGCGCGCCGGCGCAACACATCGATGGCCTTGAAGCGCCCGGTGGACACCAGCCAGGTGCGCGGATTGTCCGGTACACCGTCGCGCTGCCAGCGCTCGACCGCGACGAAGAACGCCTCGTGCAAGGCTTCTTCGGCGAGGTCGAAATCCCCGAGCAGACGAATCAGGGTCGCCAGAATCCGCCGCGAGTCTTCGCGATAGACCTGCTCGACCCGCGCCCGGACTTCAGACATTCAACTGCCGCACCGGACGCACTTCAACGCTGCCGACCCGGGCCGCCGGAATGTTACCGGCGACCTGAATCGCTTCGTTGAGATCCTTGGCATCGATCAGGTAGAAACCGGCCAGTTGCTCCTTGGTTTCAGCGAATGGGCCATCGGTGATCGACAGCTTGCCGTTGCGCATGCGCACGGTGGTCGCGGTCTGCACCGACTCCAGCGCTTCGGCCGCGACCATCCGCCCGCTGCCCTGAATCGACTCGGCGTAGGCCCAGCACTCGGCGTCTTCCGGGCTGTCGGGCGAGGTGTGCAGCAGGCGCTCATCGCTGTAGACCAGGCATAAATACTTCATGGCTTTCTCCTGATTCGAACGGATCAACTATGGCTGAAGATCAGGGTTGCACATCGAACAGCGTGCTGCCGCTCATCGGATCGAACGGTGCCGACCAGTGCTCGTGAGCGATTTTCCACGTCCCGCCGACCTGCCGATAGCACGCGGTGGCGCGCATCCAGCAGCTCTGGGTTTCGCCCTTGTCGTTGGTGCCGCCGCAATGCGTTACCCAATGGGCGAAGGCGAGGTTGTCGGCGGTCTCGATGGCGATCTCGTGAAACTCGAAAACGTGCGGGCCGGAACACATCTCCATGCAGGCTTCCCAGTGGGCACGGTAGGCCGCTTTGCCCTTGAATTGCAGGGCCTTGATCGCATCGAAGGAGACGATGTCGTCGGTGTACAACGTCATGACCTTGTCGACGTTCTTGGTCATTACCGCGTCGTGGTAGGTATTGATCAGGGTCTGGATTTCAGTCTGTGCGCTCATGGTGTTCTCCGTGGTTTTTGTGCTGAAGACACCCTTAGTCGTTCGGCCATCGTACGGATCGACAGACGAAACAAAAAATTTCCGCCGAACACAAAATCGCTAGAATCCGAGGCTCATCTTTGTAGGAAAAAGGAAATTCCCGTGTCAGCCCAACTCGTGCCATACGACAGCCTGAACGCGTTGCAGCGTCAGCAGGTCGAGGCGATTGAAATCCATCCCGAGCAGATCAAGTTCTCCGGCGACATCCATGGCGCGCTGCACACGCTGCTGTCCAGACCCGGCCCCGGCGTCAAAGGTTTCGCGCTGCTGGCCGATCAGGTACCGGTGGCTTTTCTGCTGCTCAAGCGCCCACCGGTGTTACCGGACTGGGCCGATGAACACAGCGCCACCCTGCACGCCTTGCAGGTCGATCACCGGGCGCAGGGCAAAGGTTACGGCAAGGCTTGCCTGCAGGCGCTGCCCGAGGTGGCGCGTGAAGCATGGCCGGAGATCAAGGGGCTGGAACTGTCGGTGGATGCCGATAACGATGCCGCCATCGCGCTGTACGCCAAACACGGTTTCGTCGACAGCGGCGAAGCGTACAAGGGCCGGATCGGTTACGAGCGGCGTATGGGACTGTTTTTCTAAATCATCGAGGGATGCACGATGATCGATTCAATCGAAGCACTGGAAGCTATTTACGGCCTGCCCCACGAGCGCGCGGTGCGCAAGCAGATCGGTTTTCTCAACGAGGATTATCAGGCGATGGTGCGCCTGTCGCCGCTGGTGATCGTCAGCTCGGTGGGCGCCGACGGCCTCGACAATTCGCCGCGCGGTGACAAAGCCGGGTTCGTGCGGATCATTGACCAAAACACCCTGGCCCTGCCGGACCGCCCGGGCAACAACCGCATCGACACCCTGCGCAATGTGCTGCACGATCCTCGGGTGTCGTTGCTGTTCATCATTCCGGGGATCGGCGAGACGTTGCGGGTCAATGGCACCGCGACCATCAGCGCCGATCCTGAGCTGCTGGAAAGCTTTGCGGTGAACGGCAAACCGGCGAAAACCGTGTTGCTGGTGACGGTAGAGGCGGCGTTTTTCCACTGCTCGAAAGCCTTTGTGCGCTCTGACGCCTGGAACCCGGAAACCCACCTGCCGCGCTCGGCCCTGCCCTCTGCGGGCGCCTTCCACAAGCGCCTGAATGACGGGCAGTTCGATGCCGAGACCTACGACCGCGAAGCACCGAAAAGAGTAAGCGACACTCTCTACTGAACGGGGAATTGCAAACACCGCTAGAACCTGTGGGAGCTGGCTTGCCAGCGATGGCATCGGCACATCAAACATTGCTGTCGACTGACCCACCGCTATCGCTGGCAAGCCAGCTCCCACAGGTTATGAGTGATGTCTTACAAGGTGAGGATCATCTCGTGCCACGCCATCCCGCCGTGATCCGACTCCGACGGCTTGATGTAGGCAAAGCCGAACCCGGCATACAGCGCAATGTGCTTCTCCTTGCACATCAGATGAATCGTCGCCTTGTCCATCCCGCGCATGCGCTCGATGAACTCGGCCATCAGTCGCTTGGCCAAACCCTGGCCCTGATAGTCCGGGTGCACCACCACCGACATGATCACCACGTTCGGCCCTTGCGGGTCGTGACCGATCAGCTCCTTGAACGCCTCGTCGGACATTTGCACATCAAACGCCGCGCCCGAGTTGATGAACCCGGCGACTACGCCGTCTACTTCGGCGACGATGAAACCCTCAGGCCAGGTGGCGATGCGCATGGCGATCTTCTCGCGAGTGGCGGCTTCATCGCCTTCGTAGGCAACGGTTTCGATCGCGTAGCAGCGATCCAGGTCGGCGGCGGTGACGTTGCGGATGACGGTGTTCATGGCAGCTCGAAAATCAACGGAGAAAAGTGCGCAAAGCATAAAGGAATAAGGTGTTCATATCGATCCGCGCGGGGGGCGTAAAGCCTGCGTATAAGCGCTTTTCTTCGTGCCGCTGACGGGCTATTCCTGCGGTGTGTCTCTGATCACCCTTGGGGGTAACCGCTTATGAGCAGCGTTGAAATCGGCCTGTTGATGGTGTTGGGCATCAGTACGTTCGGCTTTATCACCTTGGGCATCGACCTGTTGCGGGCGCGACGGCTGGGCAAGGGCAAGCGCGGCTAAACAACATGAGGCGGATCAGCGATCCGCCTCATCGTCATGGGCTCAGGCTTTGCTGTCGACCGGTACGCAGATTTCCAGTTTGCCGGTGTGCAGTCGCGGATTGAAATCGGCGCTGTAGCGCTCCAGCTCCGGGGCATTCAGTTCCACGTAGTGAGAGGTCGGCAGCCAAGTCTTGTAGATGTATTGCAGGGTTTGCGGCAACTGGTCGAGCGGGCCCTTGTGCTCGAACACCGCGTACTGCCGGGGCAGCACTTCGACCCACTGATAGACCTTCTGGTCGAGGTCATCGAGCTTGCTGATTTCCACCCCGGCGATGTAGTCGAAGCCACCCTTGCCGTCGAAATTGCTGCAGACGCCGTAGGTCACTTCGTTTTTTTGTCCCGGTATCTTTCCCAGGTGCGGCAAGAACTTTTCCCACAGCGCGGGGATGTCCTTGGCCGTGTCCGGGGTAAATCGTCCACGAAATCCCGCGATCAGCAGGAAGTGTCCATGTTCGAAGCGAGGTTCCGCCACTTCGACGCGTTTTTGCTCATCCATGACTCGACTCCTGGAACAAAATTAGGGGTTCGGCTGCTGAGTATAGAAGCCAAACCCGATTCGCAATGTCACAAGGCGTGCAACTGGTCGGCAGCGCCGGAGCCAACGAACTCGTTATAACCGGATACGATCACGTAAACCGCGAAATAGCAGAAGATCGCCGCCGATGCCATGTAGGAGTAGCGCAACAGCTTGTCGCCGAGCAACTTGCCGCCGTGGCTCGCGGCAAAGCACAGACCGGCCGACCACAGCAGGCCGGCGCAGAGAAAACCGCCGAGAAACAGCGCCGAGCTGAGCGGGCCGCCGCCACCGGAACGGGCGATCAGGGTGCCGCCAACCGCGGCGAACCACAGAATCGCGCTAGGCGAGGACATAGCGAGGAAGATCCCTCGGAAGAATTCCTTGCGATGGGAGTTCTGCCCCACCTCCGCCGTCGCCGCCAACTGCGCTTCGTGGTGAATCGCCGAATAGATCATCTTCGCCGCAAAGTAGATCAGCAACGCAGACCCGCCGATCCACAGCACCCAGCGCACGCTTTCGTACTGCAGCAGCACGGTCATCCCGGCCAGCGCCAGCACCGCGTAGATCAGGTCGCCGACGCAGGTGCCAAGGCCCAGCGCGAAGCCCTGAAAGTATCCGCGCTGCATCGCCAGGGTGATCATCGCGATGTTGGCTACGCCGATGTCCAGGCACAGCGAAAGGCTCAGCAAGAAGCCGCTGGTGAATTCCATTAAGCATTTCCTTGGAAAAAATTATTGTCGTGCACGCTGGACAGTCTGCCATCGCTGCCCTTATCTTCCGCCACAGGTCACCGCAGTGACCAGCGTCGCTCGGACGGTTCCGGGCGCTTACGTTATCCGAGGCAACAATGGCTGAACAAGGTTCGCCGCGCCGCTTTGCGCGCATTGATCGACTCCCCCCTTACGTTTTCAACATCACCGCCGAGCTGAAGATGGCCGCGCGGCGTCGTGGTGAAGACATCATCGACTTGAGCATGGGCAATCCCGACGGGGCCACACCGCCGCACATCGTCGAAAAACTCGTACAAGTTGCCCAACGTGAAGACACCCACGGTTACTCCACGTCCAAGGGCATTCCGCGCCTGCGCCGGGCGATTTCCAACTGGTACAAGGAACGCTACGCGGTCGATATCGACCCGGAAAGCGAAGCCATTGTCACCATCGGTTCCAAGGAAGGCCTGGCGCACTTGATGCTGGCGACCCTGGATCAGGGCGACACGGTGCTGGTGCCGAACCCGAGTTACCCGATTCACATCTACGGCGCGGTGATTGCCGGCGCCCAGGTGCGTTCGGTGCCGCTGGTGCCGGGCGTGGACTTCTTCGATGAACTGGAGCGGGCGATTCGCGGTTCGATCCCCAAGCCGAAAATGATGATCCTCGGTTTCCCGTCCAACCCTACCGCACAATGCGTGGAGCTGGATTTCTTCGAACGGGTGATCGCCCTCGCCAAGCAGTACGACGTGCTGGTGATTCACGACCTGGCCTACGCCGATATCGTCTACGACGGCTGGAAAGCCCCGTCGATCATGCAGGTGCCCGGCGCCAAGGACATCGCGGTGGAGTTTTTCACCCTGTCCAAGAGCTACAACATGGCTGGCTGGCGCATCGGTTTCATGGTCGGCAACCCGGAGCTGGTCAACGCCCTGGCGCGGATCAAGAGCTACCACGACTACGGCACCTTCACTCCGCTGCAAGTGGCGGCGATTGCCGCGCTGGAAGGCGATCAGCAATGCGTGCGCGACATCGCCGAGCAGTATCGCCAGCGCCGCAACGTGCTGGTCAAAGGCCTGCATGAGCTGGGCTGGATGGTCGAGAATCCGAAGGCTTCGATGTATGTCTGGGCGAAGATTCCCGAGGCGTACGCGCATCTGGGTTCGCTGGAATTCGCCAAGAAGCTGCTGGCCGAGGCCAAGGTCTGCGTCTCGCCGGGGGTTGGCTTTGGTGAGTATGGCGATGATCACGTGCGCTTCGCGCTGATCGAGAACCAGGACCGGATTCGTCAGGCGGTGCGCGGGATTCGCGGGATGTTCCGGGCGGATGGCCTGGCCCCGAAAACCACTGCCTGACACCTACCCTCCCTGTGGGAGCGGGCTTGCTCGCGAAGGCGTCGTGTCAGTCAACATTTTCAGCGACTGATACACCGCTTTCGCGAGCAAGCCCGCTCCCACAGGGGTAATGCATTCAGCCTGATATCGTCACCCACAAAAAAACCGCATCGCTGCGGTTTTTTTGTGTCTGCAAAGCGCCGCTTACACGAACAGCGACAACAGCAGGATAAAGCCCAGGCCCACCACCGACAGGATGGTTTCCATCGCGGTCCAGGTCTTGAAGGTTTCGGCCACGGTCATGTTGAAGTACTGCTTCACCAGCCAGAAGCCGGCGTCGTTCACATGAGACAGGATCAACGAACCGGCACCGGTGGCCAGCACCAGCAGCTCACGGTTGACGCCCGGAATCATTCCCACCACCGGCACCACGATGCCGGCGCCCGTGATGGTCGCCACGGTGGCCGAACCGGTGGCGATACGAATCACCGCCGCAACCAGCCACGCCAGCAGGATCGGCGAGATCTGCGCGCTGACCGCCATGTGGCCGATCACGTCGCCCACACCACTGGTCACCAGCATCTGCTTGAAGCCACCACCGGCACCGATGATCAGGATGATCGCGGCGGTTGGCGCCAGGCTCGCGTCCAGCCACTTGAGCATCTGCTGCGAACCGATGCCCTGCTTGTGACCGAAGGTGTACAGCGACAGCAGCAACGCCAGCAGCAGTGCCGAGATCGGGTGACCGATCATGTCCATCCAGGTGCGGAAAAAGTGACCGTCCGGCAGCGCCACGTCAGCAAAGGTTTTCAGCAGCATCAGGAACACCGGCAGCAGCACGGTGATCAGGGTGATGCTGAAGCTCGGCAACTTGGTTGAGTCGTCGCTTTCACGGGCCAGTTGATCGACCAGCTCCTGATTCGGCGTGCCGGGAATGTGCTTGGCGATGAAGGTACCGAAGATCGGACCGGCGATGATGGCGGTCGGCAGCGCAACGATCAGACCGTAGAGGATGGTCTTGCCGATGTCGGCGCCGAACACGCCGATCGCCAGCAGCGGGCCCGGGTGCGGCGGCACCAGACCGTGTACTGCGGACAGGCCGGCGAGCAGCGGGATACCGATCTTGATGATCGACACACCGGTGCGGCGGGCAACGATGAACACCAGCGGAATCAGCAGCACGAAGCCGATTTCGAAGAACAGCGGAATGCCCACCAGGAACGCGGCGAACATCATTGCCCACTGGACTTTGTCCTTGCCGAAGGCGCGGATCAGTGTCTGCGCGATCTGATCGGCACCACCGGATTCGGCCATCATTTTGCCGAGCATGGTGCCCAGCGCGAGGATGATGCCGACGAAACCGAGCACGCCACCGAAGCCGTCCTGGAACGCCTTGATGATGGTGCCGATCGGCATGCCGGACGTCAGGCCGAGGAACGCGGCCGCAATGGTCAGCGAGATGAAGGGGTGAATCTTGAATTTGGTGATCAGGATAATCAGGCCGATTACCGTGACCACTGCATCGAGCAGCAGGTAGGCGTCGTGGGACATGCCAAACATTGGGGGTGTCTCCTGGCTTGTTGTTGTTATTAAAGCGGGTTAAACAGAATTCGTGAGGACAGCGCTAGCTCTTTCAACACACTCATACCGCCTGTTTCAAACCGTGGGCCTGCCACCAGACGTGCGCCTGGGCAGCCAGTTCTTCAACGCTGTGGATCGAAGCATTCAGTGCCAGGGTCAACGGCTCGCCGACTGGCGATTCGAGGGTGGCGAACTGGCTTTCGATCAACGTCGCCGGCATGAAGTGGCCGGGGCGATGGGACACGCGGTCGGCGGCGACTTCAGGGGTCAGCTCAAGAAACACGAAGCCCAGGCCCGGCAAGGCACTGCGTAGCACTTCGCGATAACTGTGTTTAAGAGCCGAGCAGGTCAGCACCGGGCGTTTACCCGATGCATCGACGCGACGCAGTTCATCGCACAGGCTGTCGAGCCAGCCGGCACGGTCGTCGTCGTTCAAGGGGATCCCCGCGCTCATCTTTTCGATGTTGGCGGCCGGATGAAAAGTATCGCCTTCAATGGCAGTGGCGCCGCTCAATTGGCACAGGGCCTCGCTGACGCACGTCTTGCCGCAACCGGCAACGCCCATGATGACCAGGGCGGTGATGGGATGACTCATATAACACCTCAGCGCGCAGACAGCGCTACCTTTGCTAGCTATGACTCTAGTGCACAGGCAGAAGTTGCCGACGCCTTCTTGTCGTTTTTTTGGGTTGCAGCAGGTTTGTTCCCAACGCCAAAAAGCGAAGATCAGGCAGGACCTCGCTTACGCATTTGCAGCTGCATCAGGACAGCGCTACCTTAGAGCCTTGATTTTTGTTTGGCAAGCCGCCCGATGACCACCCCTAAAAACGATAAAAACACTCGCACCACCGGCCGTCCCACCCTTAATGAAGTTGCCCGCCTCGCCGGCGTGAGCCCGATTACCGCCTCCCGCGCCTTGCGCGGGGTCAGCACGGTGGCCACGGAACTGGTGGAAAAAGTGCAGAAAGCCGCGCTTGAACTCAACTACGTGGTCAACCCTGCCGCCCGCGCATTGGCCTCGGCGCAGAGCCATTCAGTGGTGGTGCTGGTGCCATCGCTGTCCAACCTGTTGTTCATCGATACGCTGGAAGCCATTCATCGGGTGCTGACACCCAAGGGCTTCGAAGTGCTGATCGGCAACTTCCACTATTCGCGCGATGAAGAAGAGAACCTGCTGCGCAACTACATGGCTTATCAGCCGCGTGGTTTGCTGCTGACCGGGTTTGATCGCACGGAAAGTTCGCGGCGGATGATCGAGGCCAGCAATATTCCCTGCGTGTACATGATGGAACTCGACAGCGCCGCCGGAGTGAATTGCGTGGGTTTCTCGCAGCTCAGCGCCGGCGAAACCGCGGCCGAACATTTGCTCTCGCGCGGTCGCAAGCGTCTGGCCTACATCGGTGCGCAACTGGATCAGCGCACCTTGTTGCGCGGTGAAGGTTTCCGCAAAGCCCTGCAGAAGGCCGGGCGCTACGACCCGGATCTGGAAGTGCTGACCCCGCGCTCCTCGTCCGTGGGCCTGGGCGGTGAACTGTTCCTGCAACTGCTGGCGGCGCATCCGGATGTGGATGCGATCTTCTTCGGCAACGACGACCTGGCGCAGGGTGCGCTGCTGGAGGCGCTGCGCAACGGGATCAAGATCCCCGAGCAGGTGGCGATCCTCGGCTTCAACGACTTGCCGATGTCCGAACACATGGTCCCGCGCCTGAGCAGCATCAACACCCCACGCGAGGCGATCGGCCGGCGTGCGGCGGAGCAAATGTTGACGTTGATGGCGGGGAATAGTGTGGCGCGGCCGGTGGAAGATATGGGTTTTGAATTGAAGATTCGCGAGAGTACATAGTCACCCAAGAATTCTGTGATGCGTCACAGATGCTGGATTGAAACTCACCCCTTGTGGGAGCGAGCCTGCTCGCGAAAGCGGTGGTGCAGATAAACCTGTGTCGTCTGACACACCGCATTCGCGAGCAGGCTCGCTCCCACATTGGATCTCCACTGTTTCTAGTGGCTGAGCAGGTCGACGAGCGCCAGCGCGCCCTTTTGCAGCGGCTGGCTCTTGAGCCACACCGCGTGGACCGGCAGTACCAGGCCGTTTTCGATGTTGCGGAAATTCAGGCGCTTCAGTCGTCCGCTGTCCAGCCACGGCTGCACCACCGACAACGGGAAATTGCCCCAGCCCAGCCCCGCCTCGACCATCTCCAGCGCAGTCTCCAGGGTGTCGGTGCGCCAATGCGATTCGGCCACCAGCGGTCGAGTTTCGCTGATCGGCAAGTCGCGACTGGCGACGAAGATCTGCCGCACATGCACCAGGTCTTCGAGAAACAGATCCTGCCCCTGCAACAACGGACTGTCCGCCGCCAGCGTGGCGATCATCCGTTCGCTGCCGACAAACTGAAAACGCTCCAGCACGTTCATGCTCAACCCGGCAAACGCCAGACACACGCTGACACGGCCACTGTGCAGCATCGCCAGCACGTCGTCCTGCGGTGCGGTCAACACTTCGATATCGAGCAGCGGATGACGCTCGGCAATCACCTTGATCGCGGCGAGCAAGCGGCGGCGGTCGATGTCGGCGACCACGCCTATCGACAGCCTGCTCTCCAGCCCCAGCGACAACTCCACCGCGAGCACCTGCAGTTGCTTGAGCTGCTCGGCGATCAGCCGCGCATGCGGCACCAGTGACAGCGCCATCGCGGTCGGTTGGGGTTCGCGGTGGCTGCGGTCGAACAGCGGATAGCCAAGCTCCGCCTCAAGATTGCCGATGCCCATGCTGACTGCCGAAGGTACCCGGCCCAAAGCGCGGGCAGCAGCGGAGAACGAGCCACGCTCGATCACCGCCAGAAACAGTTCGATGCTGTCGCTGTTGAAATTCACTTCACCTACCTATCACCAAAACTGAAAGCTTCTGACTTTTTCTGTCACGTCTATTGAAGCTATCTTTCGCCGCCTTCGCCAGTCCCGCTGGCCATCGAGTTCAATACAGAGGCAAATCCCCATGCAAGGCGTCAAACGCAAACTGGTCTATGTGTCGCTCTACGAAGTGATCGGCATGACCTTCTCCGCCCTCGGCCTGGCACTGTTGTCCGGCACGTCGCCCGGCAGCACAGGCCCACTGGCGGTGATCATCACCACCATCGCCGTGACCTGGAATTTCATCTACACCTCGCTGTTCGAGCACTGGGAAAGCCGCCAGCAGTCGCGCACCCGCACGGTCAAGCGGCGCATCGCTCATGCAGTGGGTTTCCAACTGACGCTGATCGTGTTCCTGATTCCGCTGATCGCCTGGTGGATGAGCATCAGTCTGGTGCAGGCGTTCCTGCTGGATCTGGCGCTGATCATCTTCATCCCGTGCTACACGTTTGCCTTCAACTGGCTGTTCGATCGCGTCTTCGGCTTGCCGGCATCGGCGCTGCCTGATTCGGCCGCTGCGGCATAAATCGTTAATTGGTAAGCAGTTATTGCAAGAAATCGGCGGTTCTCCGGGGCTAACCGCCGAAATTCACAATCCGTGAACTCCGATAGCAGGCTAAGCTTTTCCGTCAATAAAAAATGGATCCGCCGATGACTGCTCACGCCCCCGCCGCCGCGCAACGCGACGGCATCGACCCGATACGCGCCGCCGAGATTTCCGCCCGCATCGACCGCCTGCCCGCCGTCGCCACCATCTGGCGATTGGTCGCGTTGTTGTCGATTGGTGGTTTCTTCGAACTCTACGATTTGTTCCAGACCGCCTACATAAGCCCCGGGCTGATCCGTGACGGGATCTTCGCCACCGGTAATCAGGGCGTGTTCGGCTTCTCCGATCAGGCAGCGTTCGCGTCGGCGACCTTCCTCGGCCTGTTCCTCGGCGCGAGCCTGCTCAGCCCGATGGCCGATCGATTCGGCCGGCGCGCGATCTTCACCTTTGCGCTGGTCTGGTACACCGTGGCCACGGTGCTGATGGGCATTCAAAGTTCGGCGCTGGGCATCATCTGCATGCGCTTTCTGGTGGGCATCGGCCTCGGTATCGAGCTGGTGACCATCGACGCCTACCTCTCGGAACTGGTGCCCAAACGCATGCGCAGTTCAGCGTTCGCCTTCGCCTTTTTTGTGCAGTTTCTCTCGGTGCCGGCGGTGGCATTGATGTCTTGGTGGCTGGTGCCGCAGGCGCCGTTCGGTGTGTCCGGCTGGCGTTGGGTGGTGTTGGCGAGCGCTGTGTTTGCACTGTTCATCTGGTGGCTGCGCAAGCGTCTTCCCGAGTCGCCACGCTGGCTGGCGCAACATGGGCGTTTCGATGAAGCGAACAGGATTCTCGACGACATCGAAGCCCGCTGCGAGAAGGATTACCGCCAACCACTGGATGCCCCCGAAGCCGTCCCGGTGGATGTCGAAGGCAAGGGTCGTTTCGCCGACATCTGGCAGCCGCCATATCGGCGCCGGGCATTGATGCTGATCGTGTTTCACGTGTTCCAGGCGATCGGTTTCTTCGGTTTCGGCAACTGGCTGCCAGCGCTGCTGTCCGGCCAGGGTGTGAGCGTCACCCACAGCCTGATGTACGCGTTTATCATCACCCTCGCCTACCCGCTCGGGCCGTTGCTGTTCGTGAAGTTTGCCAACCGTTTCGAGAACAAATGGCAGATCGTCGGCTCGGCCCTCGGCGCCATGACCTTCGGCACCTTGTTCGCTTTGCAGACCAGCGCCTTCGGCCTGATCTTCTGCGGGGTGATGATCACCTTCTGCAATGCCTGGCTGAGCTTCAGTTATCACTCGTACCAGAGCGAACTGTTCCCGACCAACATCCGTGCCCGAGCGGTGGGTTTCTGCTATTCGTTCAGTCGCTTGTCGACGGTGTTCAGCAGCCTGTTGATCGGGCTGTTCCTCGACAACTTCGGCACGCCCGGGGTGCTCGCGTTCATTGTCAGCAGCATGCTGATCGTGATGCTGACCATCGGCTGGTTCGGCCCGCGTACGCGCAACCTGGCGCTGGAAAACATTGCCCATCGCTGAGGCTACACGGTCATCCTCTGCCGCCCGACGGCAAGGGATGACCGCTTTGTTGCACATGCCGGATCACTAACACGTTGAAATAAAAGAACTTTCTTTAAAGGCACGGTAATTGCTCGGATATGCCCGTCAGCAATTATCCAAAGGTCTCCATCATGATGTTGGTCAGTGCCAAACAGCAGCAGCTCATCCACCTGCCCAAGCGGCTGGCGGATGACGCGACCACGACCGCCGCTGCCGGTCTGCAAAGCGGCCTGCACGGCGCCATGCTGCAATCGCTGCAGAACCAGGCTCAGTCGCAGGCGACCGACGCGACCTCCAAGGTTGAGGATTCGGCCACGCAGATCGCCACCCAGCAAGTGGCCGCCGCCGCGCGCATCAGCGATAACGTCGACGAAGCGTTCGCCAAGACCCGTGTCGGCCTGAAAACCACTGATGCCACCAGTTCCAAGCCCGCTGGCACGTCGGCCACCGACGCGTTCAAGGACTACATGAGCAAGTCGCCGGAACAGCGCCTGCGCGACAGTATCCTTCAGAGCATGGGCATCACCGAAGACGACATCAAAGCCATGCCGCCAGAGAAACAACTGGCCATCGGCAAAGAGATCGCCGAGCGTCTGCAGGACAAGATGAAGCTGGCGCAAGCGGAAAAAGACAACGTCAATGACGTCAAAGACAGCGACAAACTGGCGGACAAGTTTCTCGCAGCGCTGTGATCTGAAAGTTGCTTAGAAACCAATGTAGGAGTGAGCCTGCTCGCGATAGCGATACATCAGTTACTTATCCAGTGACTGACGCACCGCAATCGCGAGCAGGCTCACTCCTACAGTTGTTGATGGGTGTCAGTTTAGTTGCAACGTCGCATTGAACTGCCCGATCGCATCCACCACATGCCGTGATCCCTGCTGAATCTCCAGAATCACCTCCCCCGCCTCATTCGCCAACTCCACACCCAGCCCGGTGCGACTCAGACTCGACTGCATGCTCGACACCGCGCTCAGCGACAGGTCATGGTTTTTGCGTACCACTTCGACAATCTCCAGGGTCGCCTGACTGGTGCGCGCCGCGAGACTGCGCACCTCATCCGCGACCACGGCAAATCCGCGTCCGTGTTCACCGGCTCGCGCCGCTTCGATGGCCGCGTTGAGCGCCAGCAGGTTGGTCTGGTCGGCGATGCCGCGGATGGTCTGGACGATGGTGCCGATGATGTCCGACTGCTTGCTGACCGCATCAATGCTCAGCGCCGCTTCGTTGAGGTCGCGGGAAATGTCCTGAATGATCTGCACCGTTTGCTGCACCACCTGTGAGCCTTTTTGCGCGCAGGCGTCGTTCTGTACCGAGGTGCTGTGGGCCGATTCCGCGGCGTTCTGCAGCGTAGTCATTTGTTGGGTGATGTCGCTGGCGAACTTCACCACCTTGTACAAACGGCCCTTGGTGTCGAACAGCGGGTTGTACGAGGCTTCGAGATAAACCATCTGCCCGGACTTGTTCTTGCGCTCGAAACGGTGCGAGTGATATTCGCCGCGATTGAGCGACGCCCAGAACGCCTTGTACTGCGCCGATTCGGATTCGGAACGGTGACAGAACATGCTGTGGTGATGGCCGACGATTTCGTTGAGCGAGTACTGCATGGTTTTCAGAAAGTTGTCGTTGGCGGTAATCACGTTGCCGTCCGGGGTGAACTCGATCACCGCCATCGAACGGCTTATCGCCGCCAGCATGCTTTCTTCTTCGTGCTCTTTGTTGACCCGGGCGGTGATGTCCGACGCCACTTTGATCACACTTTTGACTTGTTTGTCCGCGCCGTACACCGGCATGTAACTGGCTTCCAGCCAGATCTCCTTGCCGGACTTGTTCAAGCGCAGAAACGTGCCGCTGATCGGCTCACCCCGGGCCAGGTCGCGCCACAATTTGGCGTACTCCTCGCTGCGGTAAAACGCTTCTTCGCAAAACACCCGGTGATGTTTTCCCCGCACTTCCTCGGCGCTGTAACCCATGGTCTTGCAGAAGTTTTCGTTGGCATCCAGAACAATGCCTTCGGGGGTAAATTCAATCATCGCCATCGAGCGGCTGATCGCTTCGAGCTTGGCGTTGGCTTCGGTCAAGGCGCAGCTGAAACGCTCGATTTCCTGCAGGTCAGCCTTGTGATGTAGGTTGAACATGGTTGTATCACCTTCCGCGCGGTCTTTTGATTTGATGAAAGTCAGGTCTTTCAGCATCCACCACTACGTTCCACAGAACAGGCACACGCATTCCTCCACGGGAGGAAGTTGTCAGGTGATAAATGATGTTTAATCCGAGGGTCCATGCAGCGACGCTCTAATCAAGACATCCTTCTCTTGATAGCCCAGCAGCGGGCCAGCCCTAACGTGCAGAAAACTTCCATGTACAACTTGCTCCTTGTTGGTTCAGTGTCCGGTGCCTTGGGTTGCGCACTCTGGCAGCGTTGAAATCACGGCTAACAGATGACGGTCGACATAGTTAGTTACAGCTAGCATAGCCATCGCCATGCCGTGCGCAAGGCCACTAGTCGGCCAGTATCTGGCACTTTTTGCACAAGAAACGGTTCAGCGAGCTGTCGCGCCCGCCGTCTCCGCCACCAGATCCAGCAACGCCTGCACCGCCGCTGGCGGCGTCTGCCCCGCAGGCAGCACCAGCGAAAACACCCGTTCGATACGTGGCTGCAGGGCAATCACGCGCAAGCCCTGGCGCTCGGCCGGCAAGGTCATTTCCGGCACCAGGGTCACACCGAGGTTTTCCCGCACCAGAGTGAAGGCGCTGCTCCATTCACGCACTTCGACCCGCACATCCTGCAACTGCAACCCGGCCTCGGCGGCGAGGCTGCGGGCGTTGGTCGAGCAACCGCCGGTGGCCAGCACAAAAGGCAGCGCCGTCAGTTCTTGCAGGCTGACGCCCTGCTCGGTTCCTCGCAGCGCCAGCGGATGCCCTGCCGGCACCACCGCTACCCATTCATCCCGACCCAATGGCCCGGCGTTACGCTCGGGTGCCGGGTTGAGCACCACGCCAACATCCACCAGGCCGGCCGCGAGCAGGGTTTCCACCTCGTCATCGCTGACCTCCAGCGCCACCACTTCGATCCCCGGATACAGCCGATTGAACTGACGCAGCAGCGGCGGCAGAAAACTCGCCAGCACCATGGGGAAACTCGCCAGGCGGATCGTCCCGCGCAGCATCGGGCGCACGCTGTCGACGGTCTGGCGAATGGTTTGCAGCGCGCCGAGCATCAGCCGCGCCTGCTCGATCACCGGCAGGCCGATGGCGGTGGGCAGGGTCTGTCGGCTTTCGCGGCTGAACAGTTGCACGCCGAGGGTTTCTTCCATCAGCGCCAAGGCCTGGCTCGCGCCGGACTGGGTCATGCCGACCCTTTCGGCAGCGCGAGTGATATTGCCGTGATCGGCCACGGCGACCACCAGCCGCCAATGCATCAGGTTCATCATGGCAGTAGCTGTCCTTATGACTGCTTTCTGAAAGATTAATTTTACCGAGGGTGCGGCGCACTATGACACTGGCGCCAAATCCTCACCAGAGAGCTGCCGATGAAGCTGTATTACGCCCCGCAAGCCTGTTCACTGGCGCCGCACATTGTCTTGCGCGAACTGAAGCTGCCCTTCGTGCTGATCCGCGTCGACAACCGCAGCAAGCGCACCGCCAGCGGTGAAGACTTTCTCGCGATCAATCCCAAGGGGTACGTCGCGGCCCTGCAACTGGACGACGGCACGGTACTGACCGAAGGCCCGGTGATCCTGCAATATCTGGCGGATCTGCAACCACAATCGGGACTGGCGCCAGCACCCGGCAGTTTTGAAAGGCTGCGTTTGCAGGAGTGGCTGAATTTCATTTCGAGCGAGATCCACGGCGGGCTTGGTGCGCTGTTCGATGAGCGGTTGCCGGCCGAGGTGATCAAGGAGAAGTTGTTCAAGCGTTTTGCGGTGTTGGTCGCGGTACTGGAGCAGCAGGAGTATCTGTTGCCGAGCGGCTTCAGCGTGGCGGATGCCTTGTTGTTTGTGGTGTTGCGTTGGGCCGGGTTGTTCGGGATTGAGCTGGCGCAGTGGCCGGCACTGGCGCGGTTTCAGGCGCGGATTGAGCAGCGGCCGACCGTGGCGGCGGCGTTGGCTGCGGAAGCGGCGTAAGTCTTTAGATCATTCGCGAGCAGGCTCGCTCCCACAGGGGTTTTGTGCACGTCAAAAATCCAGTGTGGGAGCGAGCCTGCTCGCGAAGGCATCAGTTCAAACAACACCGATCAACCGGCAGAAACTCAAAGCCCCGCCGTCACCTTGCTCGCCACCTCCCCCGGTACCCACGCCCTCCACACCTGCGGCTGATCGCGTAAAAATGCTTCGGCTACCTGCCGTGGTGGCTGGCGTTTTTCGCTCATCCCGGCCAGCGTCTGGTTCAGCAGATCAATCGGCAAATCGACTTTCTCGAAGAACGACACCAGCTCCGGGTATTGCGCCTTGAACGGCGCCGACACGCCTATCGCCAGGCTGGCCGGCATCGAGCGGGTGCCCTTGGGATTCGGGTTGTTGGCATCGGCCAGGGTTTTCCAGGCTTCAGCATCGAACGGCGGCTCTTCGAGCTTCACCAGTTTGAAGCGCCCGAGCAGCGGCGTCGGCGACCAGTAATAGAACAGCACCGGTTTGCCGCGTTTGATCGACGACGCCACCTCGGCATCCAGCGCCGCGCCGGAGCCGGTGCGGAAGTTGACGTAGCTGTCGGTCAGTGCATAGGCCTTGAGCTTCTGGCTGTTGACGATCTCCGAAGTCCAGCCGGTCGGGCTGTTGAGGAAGCGTCCACGGCGCGGGTCTTCCGGGTCGCGGAACACGTCCTTGTAGCGCGGCAGGTCGGCCACCGATTTCAGCTCCGGTGCCAATGGTTTGATCCCGCGCTCGGGGTCGCCCTTGATCACGTATTCCGGCACCCACCAGCCCTCGGTCGCGCCCTTGACCGTGTCGCCAAGGCCGAACACCTTGCCTTCATTGGCGGCCTTGACCCACGCCGGACTGCGCCCGGCCCATTCCTCGCCGATCACCTGAATATCGTTTTTCGCCAGCGCAGCTTCCAGGCTGACGGTGCTGCCCGGCAGCGTGTCGGTCGGGTAGCCGTAACCTTTTTCGACGATCAGGCGCAGCACTTCGGTGATGAAACTGCCGCTTTCCCAAGTGATGTCACCGAAGTGGATCGGTGCGGTTTTTTCCGCCGCCGAAACAGCGCCGACGCTCAGGCTCAGCGCCAGCAACGAACGGCCGAGCAGGGTTTTGATTGATCTCATGCGGACCTCTTGTCTGTCAGGATTTGGTTGGCGCTGTGGCGGTCGCACAGGGCTTGGGAGCGGCTCATGTAAACGCTGACCGAACGCTGGGAGATGCCCAGTTCGGCGGCGATTTGCGGGTAGGTCAGGCCATCGATCCGCGCCAGCAGAAAGGTCGAACGGACCTTGCCGGGCAGGCGTTGCAGGCTGTGGTCGAGGCGTTTGAGGGTCTGGCTCAGTTGCGCGAGGTCTTCAGGCGAGATAGCGACCTCGACGTCGATCTGCTGCGCATGCCGGCGCTCCAGATCCGCCCGGCGCCAGCGCTGATAAAGCAAGCGCTGAGCAATCGTGGTGAGCATCGCGCGGGGTTCGCGAATCGCCGTGATACTGGGCGCCTGAAGCAATTGCGCGAAGGTTTCGGCGGCTATGTCTTCCGCGCCTGCGGAGTCGTGCAGATGTCGGCTCAGGTAAGTGCACAGCCAGCGGTAGTGGGCGCGGAACAGAGCGTCGAGATGATTGCGGTGAGCGGTGTCGGCGCCGGACATAAGGGCTCCTGGGTAAGGGTCGCTGAATGTCCGGTGATCCGGTGGCGCGATCGTAGCAAGGCGCCTTATGCATTAATAAGATTAATATTTCATTTTTATATTCTTTTTGGAAATATAAGGCTGTTCAGCGCAAGCGGCCGTAGCCCAACTCTTCAGCCTCACGTTGATAGTCGAGCAAGATCTGATAATCGCTTTCGCTGGCGGGCAACACTTCAGGCAAGCCGAGGATCTGCGCCACATCAGGCAATTCACGCAACGCCTGATTCATTACCCGGCGCAACTGTCCGATCTGCTCATTCGTGGCAGTCGCGGCGGTGATAAACGGCAACGTCGGGCTGAACGCACTACGCGCCACAACCCGCAATCCGTTGACCTCCTCAGGTGCGTATTGAGCAAGGCAGGCATAGGTCACGCTGTCGATCGCCGCCAGATCGGCGCGCGCTTCACGCAACCAACGCAGACTTTCGCGGTGCGCCCCACTGATGCCGACCGTGGCGAAAAACAGCCCATCGCGGTGTAAGGGCGCCAGACGCTGGCGCAACAGGTTCATGCCGCTGTTGGAGTCGTCACTGTTGATCACCCCGCGACTGCCACGAAAATCCGCCAGGGTTTTGCGCGTATCGTCTGCACGGCTGAGGATCAGGCTGCAGTGATTGCCGGCGCTGGCGTCGGGCAGTTCGTAGCGTGGACGTCCGACGATGCGCACCTGATCGCGCAGCAAGGTCATCAAGGGATAGCCGCAGGTCTGGGTCAGCAGCAGATCCGGCGACAACCAAAGCTCGGGGAGCGACAGGCTTGCGGCGTTGAGGCGGGAATGGCCGAGGTGTTCGAGAATGCGGGCGATCCAGCGTTCGTTGGCCGCGCGAATGGGCTCGGGGGCGGTGTACATCAGCAGTTCGAGGTGGTGTTGGGTCATACACGTTATTTCCCTGCAAATACTTACCCCTGTGGGAGCGGCGGTGCGACGATTCGACTTGCTCGCGAAAGCGGTGTGTCAGACACCAGACATGTCACTGTTCTACCGCTTTCGCGAGCAAGCCCGCTCCCACAGGGGTTTTGTGGTGTTTTTGAGGTTAGTGGTAAGGATGTTGCGGACTGTCGATCGGCTTCAAACCGTGCTGCCGCCACAACTGCCCATAACCCTGCACCAGAAACCCGCCACTGCGCGCTACCCATTGTTCGCGGCGCATCCGGTAGGCCGCCGGCAAGTCATACCACGCCAGCCCCGGCAGGTCGTGATGCACCAGATGAAAATTCAGATTCAGAAACAGCCAGCGCCACGGCCAGCCGGCTTCGTTAAGCACGGTGCGCTGCTCCGGCTGAACGTGCGGGCGGTGTTCATAGTAGGAGCGGATCATCGCGATCGACAGTGCCGGCACACTGATCAGCAGCAGGTAATGCCAGACCGGCAACACGCTGAAGCGCGCGATAAACCACAGCATCAACACGCTGAACGCACCGTGGGTCAGCCACATCGACCAGGCCTGACGCTCGCGGTTTTTCAGGCGTTGCAGTTCTTCGGCAGCCAGTGCGATCAATCCCAGCGGCGCACCAATGATGAAGCGGCCGATTACGGTTTTATTCAGCCAGTGCAGGCTGCGTTCGAACAAGGAACTGCCCTGCCAACGCGCGGCCGTCAGATAACGGCTTTCCGGATCGATACCGGGCACAGTCAGGTGTTCATCGCGGTGATGCAGCAGGTGGCTGTCGCGATACAAGGTATACGGGTACCACACCGCAAAAGGTGCGTAGCCGAGGATTTTATTGAAAAGCACCGAGCGGGTCGGGTGCCCATGCAGCAATTCATGCTGCACTGACAACCACAGCACCAGCAGCGGAATGAGCAGCAATGTGCTCAAGCCGCGACCGAGCCAGTGGCTGTTGAGGATGATTGCGAACCAGCCGCCATACACGCCGATCAGCAGCAGCCAGGTCGGCCATTCGGTGCGAGCGGTGAAGCGCTGGCGCAGGGTTTCGATCTGCTGGCGATGGTCGGCGTCGAAGTAATTCGGCATGGCGTGGCTCGGAACGGGAATCTTCCCCTTCTGTGCAACGAAGCCGAGCAATCTTGCAGATTATTTTTGCGCTGAAACGGGAGCCCGGGGGACGGGCTCCCGAAGGACGTGATCAATGACCGAAAATATCGACCTTCTTGGCTTTCTTCTCTGCACGCTTTTCAATCGCCGTCTTCACCGGTTTCTTCTTCGCGGCTTTCTTTGAATCCATACCTTTGGACATGATGCGTACTCCACTCACAGGGATATAGGCTCAGGTATACACCTATCGCGCGGCGCGCGTTCTTTTATAATCGGCGCTTTGCCCGCCGCCAGTCCGATCCCATGCCCGATACCCGATACGTCCTGCTCGACGAGCCTTTGTGGCCGTTGATGAACAAGTTTTACCGCCGCCACCAATCGTCGATGAAGGCGGTGCGCGATGCGCAGTTATGGGTGGCCCGTCGAGAGGACATCGTTGCCGCATTGTGCTTGCGGCCGGTGGCGGGCGGGTACTGGTTGAGCGGATTGTTTGTTGATCCGGGTTGCCGTGAGCAAGGGATCGCCGGAGAGTTGATCACGGCGGCGGTGAAGGATTTGCAGGAGCCGGTGTGGCTGTTCTGTCATCCGGACTTGCGCGGGTTTTACGAGCGGCGCGGTTTCAGTTTCGATCCCGCCCTGCCCTACGCACTGGCCGAGCGGTTGAGCCGGTATGCGCGGAGCAAGCCGATGATTGCGATGGGGCTGGAACCACATTCAATCTAAGATCACAGATACCCTTGTGGGAGCGAGCCTGCTCGCGAAAACGGTGTGTCAGTCACCAAATTGATCACTGATCGAGCACATTCGCGAGCAGGCTCGCTCCCACATTGGAAAGTGAAGGTAGTCTCAGGATCAATCGTCAGCCGTTGGATCGAGATCCGGGAACATCACTTCGGTAAAGCCGAACTTGCTGAAATCGGTAATCCGCGACGGATACAAGCGGCCGATCAGATGATCGCACTCGTGCTGCACTACCCGCGCATGGAAGCCTGACGCCACGCGTACGATCGGCTCGCCCTTGGGATCAAAGCCTTCGTAGCGAATCTGCTGATAACGATCCACCGCACCGCGCAGGCCGGGCACCGACAGACAGCCCTCAAAGCCCTCCTCGGTCAGCGGACTCAGCGGCGTGATCAGCGGATTGATCAGGATCGTCTGCGGCACCGCTTCGGCGTCCGGATAACGTTCGCTGTGCTCGAAACCGAAGATCACCAGTTGCAGGTCGACGCCGATCTGCGGCGCAGCCAGGCCGACGCCACCGACGCTTTCCATGGTCTGGAACATGTCATCGATCAGTTGCCACAGCTCGGGGCTGTCGAACATTTCCGGCGGCACCGGTGGAGCAATGCGCAGCAGGCGTTCGTCGCCCATTTTGAGGATTTCACGGATCATGGTCGGGCTTCGTCAGTGTCCGGCTTGAGCGAGTGGTCGCGCCCCAGGCCAGAGACATGTTGTTTGGGATGTTCATCGAGTTCGCCGGGGACTTTCTCGCCCTCGTCCTTGCCCTCGCTGGACATGTGTTCGATCACCGCATTCATCTCGGCGCCGAGCAGCAGCACCGCCGAGGAAATGTAGAAATACAGCAACAGCACGATGATCGCCCCGATGCTGCCATACATCGCGTTGTAGTTGGCGAAGGTTTTGACGTAGAACGCAAAGCCCAGTGAGGCGATGATCCACACCACCACGGCGAGTACCGAGCCGGGGGTGATGAAACGGAATTCCTGTTTGACGTCGGGCATCACGTAATAGATCAGCGCCACCGCGACCATCATAAGGATCACGATCACCGGCCAGCGCGCAATCGTCCACACGGTGACGATGAAGTCTTCCAGCCCTACCTGCGCGGCAATCCAGCCCATCACTTGCGGCCCGAGCACCATCAGTGCGGCCGCCACCAGCAACATGCCGGCAATGCCGACGGTGTAGAACACCGACAGCGGAAAACGCTTCCAGATCGGCCGGCCCTCGACCACGTCGTAAGCGGCGTTCATCGCACTCATCATCAAGCGCACACCGGCAGATGCGGTGTACAGGGCGATGACGATACCGACCGAAAGCAAGCCGCCCTTGGACTGCTGCAATTGATCGATCACCGGGTTGACCTGTTCCAGCGCCTGCGGTGGCAGCACCAGTTCCGACTGCAGGCGCAACCAGGTGAAGAAGTCCGGCAGGTGCAGGAAACCGATCAGGGCAATCAGGAACAGAATGAACGGGAACAGCGAGAACAGCATCTGGTAGGCCAGTGCCGAGGCGTAGGTCGACATCTCGTCGTCGACGAATTCAGTGACCGTGCGCACCATCACCCGGTGCAGTGGCAGACCTTTCATGTCTGGAAAAATCATTCGCGTCTCCTTTCGCCGCATTACAGGTTGAAGTCGTGGCGACTCAGGGGCCGTTTTCTACATCACGGTAGCCTACTTGGCGACCTTCGTGGATGGCTGTCGGTTTTTGACACAAAAACGGCCATCCTTGGATGGCCGCTCGTGTGTTTCGTTCAAGGCGGAATTACGCCTTGTCGACACCTTTCTTGATGGCGTCTTTGGCTTTGCCGACAGCTTGCTGGGCTTCGCCTTTTTTCTCTTGCAGTTTGCCTTCGGCTTGCAGCTTGGTGTTGTCGGTTGCTTTGCCGACGCCTTGCTTGACGTTGCCGACTGCTTCGTTAGCCATGCCTTTTACTTTATCGCCAGTGCTACTCATGGTGTTTCTCCTTGGTGCATTGAAGGGGAAAAGTCAGTACGTAATGATTGACTGGCCGGGTTTGCCACGAGTTTCATTTATTTTTGCCCTTCATTTCGTCGTGCCATGCAGGTTGGGCTTTATGTTTGCCCCGCAAGCCCCGAGAATGCGCACCTATGGGCGCCGTGCGCCAACGATCAGATCCCGCAGGAATGTTATGAAACTCGATAAAAAGCAGGCCATTGCCCGTCGCAACCAGGAACTGGGCGGCGCTGTGCTCGGCACCAACAACTGCCACTTCGCCGAATTGAACCGCAACCGCAACATCTGGTGGTTCGACCTGCCGGTGACGCGCCTCGCCGTCGGTCAGTACGAGTGGATTCACCTGCTGATGCACACCCCGGCCACCGACGAACTGCTGCACCTGAAAGTGCCGACCGTGTTCCTGCGGGAAAAGCTCGAAGGCCTGGTGATTCGCAACGAAGGCAAGCGCAAGGCGGCGTTGAGCCTGGAATTGAGTGCAGACAAGGATTCGTATCTGCAGGACATGCGTCCGGCGGGAACCAATGTGAATTTCGCGCCGTTCCGGCAGTAACCGAAAAGCTTCGCGAGCAAGCCCGCTCCCACATTTGACTGTATTCCAACTGGAGGAACGCGGTTGAATGTGGGAGCGGGCTTGCTCGCGAAGGCGGCATCACAGTCACTACAGATCCACCACCTACTCCAACAAAAAGCCCCGCATCTGCGGGGCTTTTTGCTTCAGGCGGCGGACTTGGCCTTGATCTTCTTCAGCTCTTCATCACGCAACTCACGACGCAGGATCTTGCCGACGTTGGTGGTCGGCAGCGCATCGCGGAACTCCACCGAACGCGGCACCTTGTAACCGGTGACGTTGGCGCGCATGTGCTCCATCACGGTTTCCTTGGTCAGGGTCACGCCCGGCTTGGCCACGATGAAGATCTTGATCGCCTCGCCCGACTTCTCATCCGGCACGCCGATGGCCGCGCACTGCAATACGCCCGGCAGGGTCGCCAGCACGTCTTCCAGTTCGTTCGGGTAAACGTTGAAACCGGATACCAGGATCATGTCTTTCTTGCGATCGACAATGCGCATGTAGCCATCGGGCTGGATCAGCGCGATGTCGCCGGTCTTCAGCCAGCCTTCGCTGTCGAGGATCTCGTCGGTGGCTTCCTGACGCTGCCAGTAGCCCTTCATCACTTGCGGGCCCTTGACGCACAGCTCGCCGATTTCGCCCATAGGCTGCTCGACACCGGCATCGTCAATGACTTTGCACAGGGTCGACGGCACCGGAATACCGATGGTGCCGATCTGGATGTTCTGGATCGGGTTGACCGTGGCCACCGGGCTGGTTTCGGTCATGCCGTAACCTTCGCAGATCGAGCAACCGGTCACTGCTTTCCAGCGCTCGGCGGCGGCCAGTTGCAGGGCCATGCCGCCGGACAGGGTGACTTTCAGATTGGAGAAATCCAGCTTGCGGAAACCTTCGTTGTTGCACAGCGCGACGAACAGCGTGTTCAGGCCGACAAAACCGCTGAACTTCCACTTCGACAGTTCCTTGACCATCGCCGGCAGGTCGCGCGGGTTGCTGATCAGGATGTTGTGGTTGCCGATCAGCATCATCGCCATGCAATGAAAGGTGAACGCATAGATGTGGTACAGCGGCAGAGGGGTGATCAGGATCTCGCAACCTTCATTGAGGTTGGAGCCCATCAGCGCCTTGCACTGCAGCATGTTGGCGACGAGGTTGCGATGGGTCAGCATCGCGCCTTTGGCCACGCCGGTGGTGCCGCCGGTGTACTGCAACACCGCGACATCGCTGCTGTGCGGATTGGCTTCGGCCACCGGCTGACCCTGGCCCTTGCTCAGCACGTCGTTGAACTTGACGGCTTTGGGCAGGTGATAAGCCGGGACCATCTTCTTCACGTACTTGATCACGCTGTTGATCAGCAGGCGCTTGACCGGCGGCAGCAGGTCGGCGACTTCGGTGACGATGACGTGCTTGACGCCGGTCTTCGGCACCACGGCTTCCGCCAGGTGCGCCATGTTGGCCAGGCAGACCAGGGCTTTGGCGCCGGAGTCGTTGAATTGGTGTTCCATTTCCCGCGCGGTGTACAGCGGGTTGGTGTTGACCACGATCAGCCCGGCGCGGATCGCACCGAAGACGGCCACCGGGTACTGCAGAACGTTGGGCAGTTGCACGGCGATTCGATCACCGGGCTGCAAGTCGGTATGCTGTTGCAGATACGCGGCAAACGCACCGGACAATTCGTACAGTTCACCGTAGGTGATTGTCTTGCCCAGGTTGCTGAAAGCCGGCTTGTTGGCGAAGCGTTGGCAGGATTGCTTCAACACTGCCTGAATATTCGGGTACTCGTCTGGATTGATGTCGGCAGCAATTCCAGCCGGGTATTTATCCTTCCAAAAGTCTTCGATCATGGAAGCCCACTCCTCAGCAACGCGAATTCTTCACCGCATTTGATGCGATTATTATTGGTGTGTGTTTTGTATTGGTGAATCTGGCTTTTCTACAGGCCGAGAAGTCACAAAGCGCGCCGAGAGTAGCAGCTTTGCCGAGGGCCGACTAGAGCCAAAAGCGGCCTCCATGGTCACTTTAGTGACTCAAGACTTTCCAGCAGTCATTTTAGAGCAAAAATCCTATAACACCCTGAAAGCCCCGGTTTTCCGGGCCTTCCCCCCCAAAAAAGCATCGCGGGCAAGCCCGCTCCCACAAGGTTGATGGAGATCCCTGTGGGAGCGTGGCTTGCCCGCGATCCGCGCCACGCGCGGCCATTCACCGATCAGGCGATATCGCGCAACTCCCGCCGCAGAATCTTCCCGACCGGCGTCATCGGCAATGACTCACGCAGCACGATGTGTTTCGGCACCTTGTAAGCGGTGAAATTCTCTTTGCAGTACGCCTTCAGTTCTTCGAGGCTGACCCCGGTTTCCCGCGCCACCACAAACAGCTTCACCGCTTCGCCCGAACGCTCGTCCGGCACGCCGATCACCGCGCAGTTGGCGACTTTCGGGTGGGCCATCACCACGTCTTCGATCTCGTTGGGGTACACGTTGAAACCGGAGACGATGATCATGTCCTTCTTGCGATCGACGATGCGTACGAAGCCGTCCGGGTCGATCACCGCGATATCACCGGACTTGAACCAGCCCTCGGCATCCAGCACTTCGGCGGTGGCCTCGGGTTTGTGCCAGTAGCCTTTCATGATCTGCGGGCCCTTGATGCACAACTCGCCGCGCTCGCCCATCGGCTGCTCGACACCCTCGTCATCGATGACCTTCAGCAGCGTACCCGGCACCGGCAGACCGACCGTGCCCAGACGCGACTTGTCGCCATACGGGTTAGTGCAGGCCACCGGCGACGTTTCCGTGAGGCCGTAACCTTCGGTGATGCGGCAACCGGTGATCTGCTCCCAGCGCTCGGCGGTGGCCTTGACCAGCGCAGTACCGCCGGAGTTGGTCAGCTTGAGACTGGAGAAATCCAGGGTCTTGAAGTCCGGGTGCTCCATCAGCGCGACGAACAACGTATTCAGTCCGAGCAACGCCGAGAAGCGCCAGTTCTTCAGCTCTTTGATGAAGCCTGCGATGTCGCGCGGATTGGTGATCAGCACGTTGTGGTTGCCCGATACCATCATGCACATGCAATTCGCGGTGAAGGCATAGATGTGGTACAGCGGCAGTGGCGCCACCATCACCTCCTGCCCTTCGCGCAGCAGCGGCTGACCGTCAGGCCCCAATTGCGCAAGACACGCGCGCACCTGCTGCATGTTGGCCACGAGGTTGCCGTGGGTCAGCATCGCGCCCTTGGCCAGGCCGGTGGTGCCGCCGGTGTATTGCAACACGGCGATGTCGTCGAGACCGACCTTCAACGGCTTGATCCCCAGACCACGGCCCAGGCGCAGCGCACTCTTGAACGAAATCGCCTGCGGCAGCGAATAGTCCGGGACCATTTTCTTCACTTTGCTGACCACGGTGTTGATCAGCCAGCCCTTGGCGGTGGGCATCATGTCGCCCATCTTCGCTTCGATCAGGTACTGGATGTCAGTGTCCGGCAGCACTTCCTGGACCTTCTGCCCGAACATGTTCAGGTACACCAGCGCGCGGGCACCGGAATCCTTGAACTGGTGGCGCATCTCGCGCGCGGTGTACAGCGGGTTGGTGTTGACCACGATCAGCCCGGCGCGCAAGGCACCGAACACGGCAATCGGATATTGCAGCACGTTGGGCATCTGCACCGCGATGCGATCCCCCGGCACCAGATCGGTGTGGGCTTGCAGGTAACCGGCGAACGCCGCGCTGTAGCGCTCGAGTTCAGCGTAGGTCAGGGTCACGCCCATATTGCTGAAGGCCGGACGGTCCGCGAATTTCTTGCAGGAACGCTCAAACACCTCGATCACCGACTTGAACTCGCCCATGTCGATGTCCAGTGGTACGCCGGCGGGGCGTTTGTCATTCCAGAAATCAGGTTGCATTGTTCTTGTCCTCTTTACCTGAATCGATCCGGGAGCCGCTTTTCTGTGGTTTCGCGCTGATCCCTGAGGGCACAAAGCAAAAAGCGGAGCTTCACGGACACTAGCAGTTATGGCCATTGAGGCAAATATGGGCGATGGCGACATTGATCGTATGAATCTTCCTGCCGTGGCGTGAGCTGATCGGACGCGCTATACAATGCAACGACTGCGGGCCGATACCGCTCGATAAAAAGGAATTGCCATGATCCACCGAGGCTTTTGGCTGGACGCGAGTGACCGCAGCCGCCTGTTCGTCAACCAGTGGTTGCCGGCTGCGCCCTTGAAAGCGCTGATCCTGCTGGCCCACGGCATGGCCGAACACAGCGCGCGCTACGAGCGGCTGGCGAATGCGTTCTGTGAACAAGGCTACGGTGTGTACGCCCCGGATCTGCGCGGCCATGGCAAAACCGCCGAACACGGGACGCTCGGGCATTTCGCCGATGACGACGGCTGGTGCAAGGTGATCGGCGATCTGGCCAGCCTCAATCAGCACATCGGCCAGCAGCATCCCGACGTGCCAATCATCCTGCTCGGGCACAGCATGGGCAGCTACCTCGCTCAGGGTTACCTGCTGCATCACAGCGCCAGCCTGCATGGGGCGATTCTCAGCGGTTCGAACTTCCAGCCGGTGGCGCTTTACGGCGCGGCGCGACAAATCGCCCGTTTCGAAAAACTGCGTCAGGGTGGCAAGGGCCGCAGTGCGCTGATCGAGTGGTTGTCGTTCGGCTCGTTCAACAAAAAATTCAAACCGGCGCGCACGCCGTTCGACTGGCTGAGCCGCGACCCGGTCGAGGTCGATCTGTATGCCAACGACCCGTTGTGCGGCTTCCGCTGCACCAATCAATTGTGGATCGACTTGCTCGGCGGCTTGCAGCAGATCAGCAAAGCGTCCAATCTCGCCCAGATCGACCCGGGCCTGCCGCTGCTGGTGATCGGCGGTGAATGTGATCCGGTGAGCGAAGGCAAGCGTCTGACAGATCTGGCCGAAGCGTTGCGCTCGGCCGGCAGCCAGAACCTGCAACTGAAGATCTACCCGCAGGCGCGGCACGAATTGTTCAATGAAACCAATCGCGACGAAGTGGTTGCCGATGTGCTGACCTGGATCGACCAGGCGCTGAGCCATCGCCGCCCCCATCGAAGCGAATAATTTTGTGGATTCACTTTAATCCGTCACAGGAATCAAGACCGATGACCCAGGTTACCAACATCCCTTACGAAGCCCTCGAAGTCGGCCAGACCGCCAGCTACAGCAAGACTGTCGAAGAGCGCGACATTCAGCTGTTCGCCGCGATGTCGGGCGACCACAACCCGGTGCACCTGGATGCCGAGTTCGCCGCCGCCAGCATGTTCAAGGAACGCATCGCCCACGGCATGTTCAGCGGTGCACTGATCAGCGCGGCCGTAGCGTGCGAGCTGCCTGGGCCGGGCACCATCTACATCGGTCAGCAGATGAGCTTTCAGAAGCCGGTGAAGATCGGCGATACCCTGACCGTGCGCCTGGAAATCCTCGAGAAGCTGCCGAAGTTTCGCGTGCGCATCGCCACTCGCGTGTTCAACCAGCGCGATGAGCTGGTGGTGGATGGCGAGGCCGAAATTCTGGCACCGCGCAAGCAGCAGACCGTGACCTTGCCGACGCTGCCGGCGATCAGCATCGGCTGATCATCAGGTACACAAAACAAAAGTGGGAGCGGGCTTGCTCGCGAAGGGGTCGTGTCAGCAACAGCATCGTTGCATGACACACCGCTTCGCGAGCAAGCCCGCTCCCACAGTTTTTTAGCGTGGCTTACGAACGAGCGCGAGCCTGGTTACGCAGGGCTTTCACCTGGTCGTGATTGCGTTGTACGCCGTGGTACTGACGCTCAACCAGGTCACGAATACCGACCAGGCCGTGCTTGTTGATTTTCTCGATGGCTTCACGATAAGCCTTCAGGGCGTGGTCTTCACCGCGCTCGGCTTCGTTCAGCACAGCCTCTTCGTCCTTGCCAGTGAACATGGCTTTGACGTCGACCCAGCGACGGTGCAGGTCACCGCTGACGCTGGTAGAGGTTTCCGGATCACCGCCCAGTTTACGCACTTCAGCCTGCAGTTCAGCGGCAGCAGTCGCGCAATCGGCAGAACGGGTCACGAACAGGGTTTTGAGTTCTGGATGCTTGATGTCTTCAGCGCAAGTCTTGAACCCTTCCTGGCCGTCCTTGCAGGTTTCGATCAGGTCGTTGAGTACAGAGATCGCTTCTTTATTCATGTCAGTCATTTTTTCAATTCCTTGCGGTTGGTTGAAGATGCAAGGGTTATTGCAGTGTGCGTGCCAGCTTTTCATTCAAAAATAAATCGTTATATTTCAATAAGTTAAAGATATTTGAACTATCTGTATCACGGTTATTTGCATGATCTGTCATTTGGCCTGCATGCAGAATGCCTGTATTTTCCTGACTGATTGAATCCAGATGATTGCCACTGATGAATCCTGAAAAGCTTGAGCTGTTGATCACCCGTGAAATGCCCTTCGGCAAGTACAAGGGCCGGATCATTGCCGACCTGCCGGGGCCTTACCTCAACTGGTTTGCCCGCGAAGGCTTTCCCCACGGCGAACTCGGCGGACTGCTGGCGCTGATGCAGGAAATCGACCATAACGGCCTGTCGGATCTGCTCGAACCACTACGCGCCAAACACGGCAAACCTGCCCCGCGCCACTGAAGCGCCCTCCTCCCTAGAGCCTCGACCATGCCTGATAACACCCGCCGTGCCCGTGACGAAGCGTTCTGGCAAACCTTCGCCGATCGTTACGAAGCGCAAACCGGCCCGCTGAACTTGGAGAACGGTTACTTCGGGCGCATGTCGCGCACAGTGATCGAGGACTATCAGCGCAATATCGAGCTGATCAACACCAGCAACTCGGTGTACGTGCGCCAGCGTTTCGAACAGCACGACAGCCTGGAGATCCGTGCGCAACTGGCCGAGACCATCGGTGTGCGCGCGCAGAGCGTGGCCTTCACCCGCAACGCCAGTGATGCGCTGCAATCGCTGATCCGCAATTACAATCGCCTGCTTCCGGGCGATCAGGTGCTGATCAGCGACCTGGAATACGACACGGTCAAAGGTGCCATGCGCTGGCTGTCACGCTATCGCGGCGTCGACGTGATCGAGATCAACCACACTCACCCGGCCAGTTTCGACAGCCTGCTGGACAGTTACCGCGAAGCCTTCATCCGCTATCCGAAACTCAAACTGATGGCCCTGACCCATGTTACCCACCGCACCGGTCTGGTGATGCCGGTGCAGGCCATCGCCGAGCTGGCGAAACAGCATGGCGTGGACATCATCCTCGACGGCGCTCACGCCCTTGGCCAGATCGAGTTCAATCTGGAAGCGATGGGCATCGCCTTCGCCGGTTTCAACCTGCACAAGTGGATTGGCGCGCCATTGACCCTGGGCTTTCTGTACATCGCCCCGCAGCGCCTGGCCGACATCGATCCGGACATGGGCGAAATGCACTTTCCGGCCACCGACATCCGCGCCCGCACGCCGTACAGCACGCCGAACATTCCGGCGCTGATGTCGCTGCCGCTGGCGCTCGAGGAGCACCGCTCGCTCGGCGGCGCTGCGGCCAAAAGCGCACGGCTCAATTACCTGCGCAATCTGTGGGTCAGCGCGGTGCGGCACCTGCCGGGGATCGAGGTGATGACCCCGGACGATCCGCGCCTGTATTGCGGGATCACCTCGATGCGTTTCACTCGCCACGCCGATCAACAGGCAATGGTCGAGCGCCTGCTCAACGAGTACAACCTGTTCACCGTGGTACGCAACGGCGCAGCGAGCGGGCCGAGCATTCGCATCACGCCGGGGCTGACCACCACTGCGGCTGACATGCAGTTGCTGACCCGTGCACTCAACGAGCTGCGTTGATCGGTTCACACGGTGTACTTGTCGAAGTCCTCGGGTTTGATCTGCGACGAGGCGGCAAAGGTGTCGATGCCGATGGTCAGGTGGCCGAAGAAACCGTCCTCGTGAGAGTCGCGGCCGATCGGCCACACGGTCAGGGTCGAATCTTCGCCGCGCATGTTGCTGTAGTAGCTGTCATCGGCATTGTTCAAGGGTGTCGAGGCTCGCCCGCGATAGTCACGGGCATTGAGCACCGCGCGTGACACCACTTCGGGGAAATACAGCTGACCGACCCAGGCCACGTTGCGCTCCTCCAGATATTCACTGCCGCTGACCATGCGCACCGCCACATGAATGTGCAGCGCCCGACCGGCATAGAACCCCGGATAGATGGTGGTGAAGCGCACCCGCCCCTGCTGATCGCAGAACTGGCTGCCACGCAGATAGGTGTCATCGTCGGTGCGCGGCACCGAGCCGATAGCATCGGAGTCGACCTCCAGATCCGGATTGATCCGGCTCCACCCCGAATAGGCGCCTCGTGCATTGCAGTGCCAGATGTCCACCAATGCTCCGCTCACCGGTTGACCGGTCATCGCGTCGACAATGCTCAGGCGCAACAGCAAGGGTAGCCCTTCGGCGCCTTCGCTGATGTTGCGCCGCAGCAATTTGGGATTGCGAAAGTACGGCCCGGCGATCTGCTCGGGGGCCAACTGGTAGATTGATGATGACGATGCGGTTGAAGTGTCTCGTTCCATGACGCGTTCTCTTTTCCATAAGATGAACGCAGATTAACGGCGCACGAGCCCCGCGGTGCGGTAACTATGTGTCGCGCCGTTTCCATGAGTATTTTTGCCGGGCAAAAAAAAACGGTGCACCGACCAAGCGCACCGTAAAGCCGTAGAACACACAACGAAGTGTCAGGTAAAACGTTTAGTCCAGCAGCGCCAGGGCCTCGGCGGTGCATTCCTGAATGCGCGCCCAGTCGCCGTTCTTGATCCATTCGGGATCGAGCATCCAGCTACCGCCCACGCACATGACGTTTTTCAGCGCCATGTAGCTCTTGATGTTGGCCGGGCCGACGCCACCGGTCGGGCAGAATTTCACTTCGCCGAACGGGCCGCCGAGGGCCTTGATCGCTGCCACGCCACCGCTGACTTCCGCCGGGAACAGCTTGAAGCGGCGATAGCCCAGGCCATAGCCTTCCATGATGCCAGAGGCGTTGCTGATGCCCGGCAGCAGCGGAATCGGGCTGTCGACGCTGGCTTCGAGCAGGTCACGGGTGATGCCCGGGGTGACGATGAATTGCGAACCCGCCGCTTCCGCCGCTGCAAGCATGTTGCGATCAAGCACGGTGCCGGCACCGGTCACCAGTTCCGGACGCTGCTCACGCAGGATCTGGATCGCCTTGAGACCGAACTGCGAACGCAGGGTCACTTCCAGCGCGGTCAGGCCACCGGCGGCCAGAGCGTCGGCCAGTGGCAGCACGTCCTGTTCACGGGCGATGGTGATCACTGGCAGGATCCGCGCCTTGGCGCAGAGGCTGTCGATCAGGGCAACTTTGTCCGCCATGGAAACGGTCGGGGATGGATTTTTCATAGCGGCTGATCCTTGGCTCATGGGCACCAGTAAATCTCTAACGTAGGTTGCAGAAACGCGCGCACCGGCATGGCCGCGACGTCGTCGGATGCCAGTGCGGCATTCAGAGTGGTCAGTTTCGACTGACCGGAAATCGACAGAATCTTGTGCTTCGCCGAAGCCAGCAGCGCACGGCTCATGGTCAGACGTTGACGCGGCACACTCGGCGCCAGCATCGGCCAGCAGCGACGGCTGCCGTCAGCCTGCAAGGCTTCAGTCAGGTTCGGGCTGTCGGGGAACAGCGACGCGGTGTGACCGTCATCGCCCATGCCCAGCACCAGCACGTCGATCGGCGGCAATTCCGCGACCAGACGGTCGGCCTGTTCCGCAGCCTGCTCGACGTTGGCCGCCGCGCTGTAGAGGCTGAGGAGCTGCGCCTTGGCGGCCGGGCCTTTGAGCAGGTACTGCTTGAGCAGGCCGGCGTTGCTGTCGGCGTGTTCGACCGGTACCCAGCGTTCGTCGGCGAGGGTCACGACGACCTTCGACCAATCCAGCTCCTGCTTGGCCAGGTGCTGAAAAAACGCCACCGGGCTGCGACCGCCTGAGACCACCAGCACCGCGTTGCCGCGTGCAGCGATGGCATCGCTCAACTGCTTGGCGACGTTCAGCGCCAGACCTTCGGCCAACAGCACCGGGCTCTTGAATTCGTGGGCATTCACGCCCGCGGGCAGTTTCACATCAGATATCGCCATACCACGACCTCCCGTCCCGCGTGATCAGTGCAATCGAGCTCATCGGCCCCCACGACCCGGCCGCATACGGCTTGGGCGCGTCACCGGACTTCTTCCAGCCGGCGATCAACTGGTCACACCACTTCCACGCGGCTTCGATTTCATCTTTACGGACAAACAGGTTCTGATTGCCGTTCATCACTTCCAGCAACAACCGCTCGTAGGCGTCGGGGATCCGCGCACTGCGCCAGGTGTCGGAGAAATTCAGTTGCAGCGGGCCGCTGCGCAGTTGCATGCCCTTGTCCAGGCCTTGCTCCTTGGTCATCACCCGCAAGGAAATGCCTTCGTCCGGTTGCAGACGGATGATCAGCTTGTTGCTGATCTGCAGGCGCTGTTCCGGCGCGAAAATGTAGTGCGACGGTTCCTTGAAGTGGATAACGATCTGCGACAGCTTTTGCGGCATGCGCTTGCCGGTACGCAGGTAGAACGGCACGCCGGCCCAGCGCCAGTTGCGGATGTCGGCACGCAGGGCGACGAAGGTTTCGGTGTCGCTCTGGGTGTTGGAATTCGGCTCTTCGAGGTAGCCCGGCACGGACTTGCCTTCGCTGTGCCCGGCGATGTACTGACCGCGCACCACTTGGGTGGTCAGGCCTTCCGGGCTGATCGGCGCCAGGGCCTTGAGCACTTTCACCTTTTCGTCACGGATGCTGTCGGCGGACAGGTCGGCTGGCGGGTCCATCGCAATCAGGCACAGCAGCTGCAACAGGTGATTCTGGATCATGTCGCGCAGCTGGCCGGCCTTGTCGAAGTAGCCCCACCGGCCTTCGATGCCGACCTTCTCGGCCACGGTGATTTCCACGTGGGAGATGTAATTCTGGTTCCACTGGGTTTCGAACAGGCTGTTGGCGAAACGCAGCGCGATCAGGTTCTGGACGGTCTCTTTGCCCAGGTAGTGGTCGATGCGATAGGTGCGGTTCTCCGGGAAGAACTGCGCCACGGCGTCGTTCACCTTGCGCGAGGATTCCAGATCGGAGCCGATCGGCTTTTCCAGGACCACGCGGGTGTTTTCTGCCAGACCGACTTTTGCCAGGTTCTCACAGATCGCGCCGTACACCGCTGCTGGTGTGGCGAAGTAGGCAATCATGCGTTGCGCGCTGCCGGCCGCTTCGGCCAGCGCCACATAGTCTTCAGCCTTGAGGAAGTCGACGTGCAGGTAGCTCAGGCGCGCCAGAAAGCGCTCGGCCACGGCCTCGTCCAGCTCTTTGCCGACGTAACGGCGCAATTCGGCGGCGATGAACGCCATGTGCTGCTGCTCGGAGCCGGGTTCACGGGCCAGCGCGATGATGCGCGTGTCCTCGTGCAACAGGTCGGCGCCATCGAGGTGATAAAGGGCAGGAAACAGCTTGCGCAGGGCCAGATCGCCCAGAGCGCCGAACAAGGCAAAGGTGCACGGTTCAACCGTAATCGAAGGCATGATGTTTGTTCTTTTATCAAGTTAAGCTACAAATACCTTTTTTCAAGGCATCACTCAAGGGAAAATGTAGTAATAACCACAACATTTTCGCAAAATACAGATTCCGAGTGGTGGTCGGTCGGAGCCACCAGTAGGATAGGCCACCGTTACGGGCCACATCAAAGGCCCAATTTGCATAGCCCGGCGCACCTTTGCGCAGGTGAATTAGGAATTCCATATGGACCGCGTGCGAAATTTACTGGAACAGATCCAGAGTCGCCTTGAAGAGCTGAACAAGGCCGAACGCAAAGTCGCCGAGGTGATCCTGCTCAACCCGCAGCAGGCCACCCGCTTCAGCATCGCCGCCCTCGCCCAGGCCGCATCGGTGAGCGAGCCGACGGTCAACCGTTTCTGCCGTTCGTTCGGTGTCAGCGGCTACCCTGAACTCAAGCTGCAACTGGCGCAAAGCCTGGCCAGTGGCGCGGCGTATGTCAGCCGCGCGGTGGAGGCCGATGACAATCCCGAGGCGTACACGCAGAAGATTTTCGGCAGCGCCATCGCCTCGCTTGACAGCGCTTGTCAGGCGCTCGATCCGAACCTGATCAGCCGCGCCGTCGACCTGTTGATTCAGGCCCGGCAGATCCACTTCTTCGGCCTCGGTGCCTCAGCGCCTGTGGCTTTGGATGCGCAGCACAAATTCTTCCGTTTCAACCTCGCCGTCACCGCGCATGCCGATGTGCTGATGCAGCGAATGATTGCTTCGGTGGCGCATACCGGTGAACTGTTCGTGATCATTTCCTACACCGGCCGCACCCGCGAACTGGTGGAAGTGGCGCGCATCGCCCGGGAGAACGGCGCTTCGGTGCTGGGCCTGACCGCCGAGAATTCACCGCTGGCCAAAGCCAGTACCCTGAGCCTGAACATTCCGCTGCCGGAAGACACCGACATCTATATGCCGATGACTTCGCGGATCATTCAGTTGACGGTGCTGGATGTGCTGGCGACCGGCATGACGCTGCGTCGCGGGGTGGACTTCCAGCCGCATCTGCGCAAGATCAAAGAGAGCTTGAATGCCAGCCGGTATCCGGTGGGTGACGAGTTCAACTGATCCAGAATTCAGGCTGATTGATCCGGCCTCTTCGCGAGCAAGCCCGCTCCCACAGGTGATCGGGTTCCTTCAATTGGAATGCCATCTACTGTGGGAGCGGGCTTGCTCGCGAAGGCGCCAGTCGACTCACCGCAAATCTAGGCCGCCGCCCACGCCTGCAAACTCAAATGCGCCTTCTCCCCCGGCGCCAGATGCAGGCTGTCGGTACCGCCCGCCGCCGCTTCGACACAAACGAACTCCGTCACTTCATCCCAGCTCACGCCCAACAGGGGGCGCGAGCCAGGATGCCAGACCACGGTATCGCCGCTATCACCGGTATCGATGCACAACTCGCGCTGCCAGGCGTGATCCTTGAGCTGTAATTCGCCGTCGTGCTGGAACACCCGCTGACAGCCGCCATCGACGCGCAACTCGCCTTCCTGCTGACAGGACTGGCGGCTCAGTTGGTCATAACCCTGCGCACCTTCAAGCCCAGACAGCGCTATCTCACCGACATCACCAATACGCCAGTAAGCGTGCAAAGCCTGGCTCAATTGGCACGGCATGTCGTCCTGATGCTCGGTGCTCAGGCGTAATTCCATTCGTTCACCGAGGTGCGCATGCAGGTCAACCTGCCAGTCGCACAACTGCAATTGCCAGTGCAGTCGCACGCCATCCTCGGCGCTGCTGCTGTCGAGCAATTTCCAGTCGAGCAGTCGTGCCCAGCCATGGGATGGCCAGGCATTTTCGCTCGGATGGCGGCCATACCACGGCCAGCACACCGGCACGCCGCCGCGAATGGCGCCAACGTGGGGCCACTTTGCCGCACACCACAGCCACGGTTTCTGCCCGCGTGGCTGAAAGTGCAGCAACTGCGCGCCCTGGCGGCTGAACACCGCCTGACACAGCGGATGGTCGATCACCAGCACATCGCGCATCTGATAGCGCTCCCAGGCGAACACCGGTCGCTCGCGCAGGGATTTGAAGAAGCGTTGCAGCGGATGCTCATGCATTGGCTACGGTTCCGAATTCGACTGTCATGGGTTGCGCCACCCTCAAAAAAAAGCGGACAGCCTTGGCTGTCCGCAAATATGCGCACATAGAGAGGAGCTTATCGCAGACGCGTCAGAACGTAGACTGAATTTTCAGACCGGCGACCAATGCGTTGTCCACTTCATCCACACCACCCGGGTGAGTGATGTACTGCAGGTTAGGACGTACGGTCAGCCAGTTGGTGACGTGGAAGCCGTAGTTGATCTCGTAGTTGTATTCGGTTTCACGAATCGGCGAGAACACCGGATTGTCGTAGTCCGAAACACCGTTGGACGCATTCAGGAACTCGGCGTTTTTCTTCACGTCATCGTTGACATGAATACGCGCCGCACCGATACCCACGTCATCTTTAGGACGCGCGTCGAACGGGCCCTTGTAGACAAACATCACCGACTGGTAGTTGTCGATGAAATTGGTGTCCTTGTCGTGGAACGTGGCGTTGGCCGCAATGTTCAGACCGCGCGATGCATCACCGTTGTGGCTGGTAAGTTGCTGCTGCGCGACGAACCAGTAGCCGTGTTTGCTGCTGTGGGTCTTGTACGCGTCGCCAGTGGTTGCAGCGTCGAAGCCGTTGACGTCTTCACGGACGTCATTGGCGTCAGCCGTGCTCTTGTAGTAACCGACGCGGTATTCGCCCGGCAGGCTGTTGACCTTCGGCGACCAGACCAGTTCGACTGGCAGAACGGTGCCTTTGGTGCCGCTGCCGCTGAGCTTGAAGCCGTTGCCGTGTTCCAGTTGCGACGGGTTCTGGTTGTAAGCACCGATCTGCGCGTAGAGCTCGTCGTTGATGTTGTACTTCACACGGATCGCGGCCTGGCTGACCGGCCAGTTGTACCAGATGTTGGTCGCCCAGTTACCCACTTGCGAGCCGCAGAACGCCAGGTTCTGGAAGTCGCACGGGAAGGTGTTGAAGTCTTCGCCTTCACCGAAGTAACCGGCCTTGACGTCGAGCTTGTTGTCGAAGAACTGGTGCTGAATCCACAACTGGGTCAGACGTACCATGTGGCCCCGACCGTAGACTTCCTGCGACGACGACAGAGTGCCGGCACGCGGATCGCCAACGCGGTCGTTGGAGATGTTCTGGCCGTTACGGTTGGTCAGCTGGATCTTGGCCTGAGTGTTGTCCCAGCCCCAGAGTTTTTGCAGGTCCAGCGCCACGCCCAGACCGAACTGATCGCTGTAGCGACCGGTCTTGTCGTCGTTATAGCCGCCATGCAGGTTGGCGCCCATTTCCCCAACGTAGTCAGCCTTGATGTCGATACCCTGCTCGATCAGCTTGGTCCGCTCGCCACCCCAGTCACCGGTCATCCATTTCGAGTCGGAGCTGAAGGCATCCGCCGCCATGGCGTTACCGGCCAGCACCAATGCCGCCGCAGCTGACACTTGGCAGATCAACCGGGCATTGACGTGTTTCTTTTTCATCCCTACATCCTCGTCTTTATTGTTATTAACTGTTTTTTTCCAACGCGGTTTACATAAATTGCGATGGAATACAGGCCATCCACCGCGTGCTCCTTTGTGGGAGCGAGCCTGCTCGCGAATGCGGTGTATCAGGCGACATCAATGCTGGATGTCAGACCGCTTTCGCGAGCAGGCTCGCTCCCACATTTGTTCCTCAGCGCCCCTTGAACTGGGCCACGTTCGCAGACCGCGCTTCGGTCTGCGCCTGGCCCGCAACGCCCAGACGCTCGCCAGTCCTGGCATCGAACAACAACACTTTCGACGGATCGAATTGCAGGGTCAGGGTCTCGCCCACCTGCGGTGCCACGTCCGGTGCCAGGCGGCAGCAGACTTTGGTTTCATTCAGGTTGACGAACACCAGGGTGTCCGGACCGGTCGGCTCGGTGACCTGCACTTCGGCCTTGATGCTCGGCAGACCATTGCCCTCGCCGTTCGCCAGAACGATCTGTTCCGGGCGCAGGCCGAGGATCACTTCGCGATCTTCCAGCCCTGCATCCTGCATGCTCATCGGCAACTCGCAACGCGCCTGGCCGCTGTCAAGCAGTGCCAGCAGACGACCGTCCTTGCGTTGCAGACGCAGCGGAATGAAGTTCATCGGCGGCGAACCGATGAAGCTCGCCACGAACAGGTTGGCCGGATCGTTGTAGATCTCTTTCGGCGTGCCGAACTGCTGAATGATCCCGTCCTTCATCACCGCCACTTTGTCGCCCAGGGTCATCGCTTCGATCTGGTCGTGGGTCACGTAGACCGTGGTGGTTTTCAGGCGCTGGTGCATCAGTTTCATTTCGGTGCGCATCTCGACGCGCAGCTTGGCGTCGAGGTTGGACAGCGGTTCGTCGAACAGATAGATCTTCGGCCGACGCGCCAACGCACGGCCCATCGCCACGCGCTGTTGCTGACCACCGGAGAGCTGGCCCGGCTTGCGGTTGAGCAAGTGTTCGATCTGCAGCAGCTTGGCCACGCGCGCGACTTCTTCGTCGATCGCCGACTGGCTCATCTTGCGAATTTTCAGACCGAACTCGATGTTCTCGCGCACGCTCATGGTCGGGTACAGCGCGTAGGACTGGAACACCATGGCGATGTCACGATCCTTCGGGCTCATGCCGCTGACGTCCTGATCGCCGATCATGATCGCGCCACCGGTGATGGTCTCGAGGCCGGCGATGCAGTTCATCAGGGTCGATTTGCCGCAGCCCGACGGGCCGACCAGAATCAGGAACTCACCGTCCTTGATCGACAGTTCGATGTTCTTCAGGGTGTCCGGCAGGCCGGCACCGTAGGTCTTGTTGACGTTGCGAAGTTCGAGCGTTGCCATGATTACCCCTTGACTGCGCCGGCCGTCAGCCCGCGCACGAAATACTTGCCTGCGACCACATAGACCAGCAGGGTCGGCAGGCCGGCGATCATCGCCGCTGCCATATCAACGTTGTATTCCTTGGCGCCGGTGCTGGTGTTGACCAGGTTGTTCAGCGCCACCGTGATCGGTTGCGAATCACCGCTGGAGAACACCACACCGAACAGGAAGTCGTTCCAGATCTGGGTGAACTGCCAGATCAGGCAAACCATGATGATCGGGGTCGACATCGGCAGAATGATCTGCCGGAAGATCGTGAAGAAACCCGCGCCATCCAGCCGTGCAGCCTTGATCAGCGCATCGGGAATGCTCACGTAGTAGTTACGGAAAAACAGCGTGGTAAACGCCAGACCATAGACCACGTGCACGAAGACCAGGCCGGTGGTGGTGCTCGCCAGGCCCATCTTGCCGAGGGTGAACGAAGCCGGCAGCAGCACGGTCTGGAACGGCAGGAAGCAGCCGAACAGCAGCAGACCGAAGAACAGCTGCGAACCGCGGAAGCGCCAGAACGACAGCACGTAGCCGTTCAACGCGCCGATGGCGGTGGAGATGACCACGGCCGGCACGGTGATCTTGATCGAGTTCCAGAAGTACCCGTCAACCGTGGCCCAGGCCTTGACCCAGCCGATGCCGCTGACCACGGTCGGCCAACTGAGCAGGTTGCCGGTGCTGATGTCTTCCGGGGTCTTGAAGCTGGTCAGCAGCATCACCACCAGCGGAATCAGGTACAGCAGGACCGCGAGGATCAGCACCGCGTAGATCGCGACGCGACTCAGGCTGAAAGCGGGTTTGGCAGCGAGACTAGTCATTACGCTTGGTCCTCAGCTCGGAGTACAGGTAAGGCACGATGATCGCGAGAATCGCACCGAGCATCAGAATCGCACTGGCCGAGCCCATGCCCATCTGGCCGCGACTGAAGGTGAAGGAGTACATGAACATCGCCGGCAGATCGGAGGAATAACCCGGGCCACCCGCCGTCATCGCCGCGACCAGGTCGAAGCTCTTGATCGCGATGTGGGCGAGGATCATCACCGCACTGAAGAACACCGGACGCAGGCTTGGCAACACGACTTTCCAGTAGATGGTCGGCATGCTCGCGCCATCGATCTGCGCGGCACGGATGATCGACTGATCGACCCCGCGCAGGCCGGCGAGGAACATTGCCATGATGAAGCCCGAGGCTTGCCACACAGCAGCGATCACCAGGCAGTAGACCACGCGATCCGGGTCGATCAGCCAGTCCAGACGGAAGCCTTCCCAGCCCCAGTCACGCAACAATTTGTCCAGGCCCATGCCCGGGTTGAGCAGCCATTTCCACGCGGTACCGGTGACGATCATCGAGAGCGCCATCGGGTACAGGTAAATGGTGCGGATAAAGCCTTCGCGACGGATGCGCTGGTCGAGGAACACTGCCAGCAGCACACCGATCACCAGGGTGATGCCGATGAACATGCCACCGAACACCGCGAGGTTCTTGCTCGCCACCCACCAGCGATCGTTGTCGAACAACCGCGCGTATTGCGCCAGGCCGGCCCACTTGTAGTTGGGCAGGAACGTCGAGGTGGTGAACGACAGCACGAACGTCCACAGGATGTAGCCATAGAAGCCCACCAGCACAATGAACATGCTCGGCGCCAGCACCAGTTTCGGTAGCCAGCGCTGCAGTGCATCGAACGGCGAGGCCTTGCTGAACACAGCAACAGAACTCATGGGGAAATCCAGTACAGGGAATAAAAACTACAGTGAGATCCCTTGTGGGAGCGAGCCTGCTCGCGAAAACGGTGTGTCAGTCGACGGATGTAGCAACTGACATGACGCCTTCGCGAGCAGGCTCGCTCCCACAGGGTTCGAGCCTGCTTTTAGTTATTTGGCCGACTGAACCGCCGCGCCCAGTTTCTTGGCCGCATCGGCCGGGTCGGCTTTCGGGTCGTTGATGTAGTTGGTCACGACATCAAAGAACGCGCCCTGCACCGCCAGCGTGGTCGCCATGTTGTGCGCCATGCTCGGCTGCAGACCACCGGACTTGGCGTCTGCCAGGAAGTCCTTGGCAGCGGTCTGCGCGCAGGAGTCGAAACCGAGTTTGTCCATGTTGTTCAACATGTCGTTACGTACCGGGATCGAGCCTTTGTTGATGCTGAAGACTTTCTGGAAGTTTTCACCCAGCACGACTTTGGCGATGTCCTGCTGACCGGCCGCAGTGCCTTTGTCTTTCTGCTTGAACACCGCCAGGGAGTCGATGTTGTAGGTAAACGCCTTGTCGGTGCCAGGGAACGCTACGCACTCGTAGTCCTTGCCGGCGACTTTCTTGGCGGCGGTCCATTCGGACTTGGCCCAGTCACCCATGATCTGCATGCCGGCCTTGCCGTTGATGACCTTGGCCGCTTCCAGGTTCCAGTCCTGACCCTTGCCGTCCTGGTCCATGTAGGTCGCGACTTTCTTCAGCTCGGTCAGCGCCTTGACCATTTCCGGACCGGTCAGCGCTTTGTTGTCCAGGTCGACCAGGGCTTTCTTGTAGCCATCAACGCCCATGACCGAGAGCACCACGGCTTCGAACACGGTGCTGTCCTGCCAAGGCTGACCGCCGTGAGCCAGCGGGATGAAGCCCGCAGCCTTGAGCTTGTCGCCGGCGGCGTAGAATTCTTCGAGGGTGGTCGGGTTCTTGGTGATGCCGGCCTTTTTGAAGACTTCCGGGTTGATCCACAGCCAGTTCACCCGGTGAATGTTCACCGGTACGGCCACGTAATCACCGTCGTACTTCACGGTATCGGAGACTTTCTTGTCGAGCAGGCTGTCCCACTTCTCTTCTTTGGCCACGTCCTTCAGGACGTCGGTGTCGAGCAGACCGGTGGAAGCCCACTCCTGGATGTCCGGGCCCTTGATCTGGGCGACACCTGGTGGGTTGCCGGCAACGGCGCGGCTTTTCAGCACGGTCATCGCCGTGGCACCGCCACCGCCGGCGACAGCGCCGTCTTTCCAGGTGAAACCGTCTTTTTCAACTTGCGCCTTGAGCACATCGACAGCGGCTTTTTCGCCACCGGACGTCCACCAGTGCACGACTTCGACCGAACCTTTGGATTCGGCAGCGGAAACACTGAGAGGCAGAATTGCGAGCGGGAACAGGGAGGCGACAGAAATGACAGTAGCGAGGCGAGAAATCGCATTCATCTGAGATGTACCTTTCTTGTTGTTATGCATGCAAGTCTGGTGCTTGCGCTGCACAGGAGTTTAAACAGGGCGATTCCCTTCGCAGGTAACGAAGGGACGCGCAAATGTCACCACATGGTTACACAGGAACAGCCCGGGATAATCGCGCCAGAGCTGTCGCCATACTCGGTGACAAGGGTAGACGAGGGATCAATACCGCCTGCCAGGCATGATACAGATCGGGTTTGCCCGGCCAGATATCGGCGCTCGGACGGTTTTGCGGATCGAGTTCGTGATGCCAGCTGCCGTCGCAGCGATCGATGAAATGGCCTTCACAGAATTCCCAGAACCGCCGGTACCAGGTCTCGTATTGCGCATCACCGGTGCGTTTGAGCAAGGCGCTGGCAGCCGCGCTGGCTTCAGCATGGGTCCAGTGCAAGCGATGACGCACCACGGCTTTATTGCCCCAGTCGAGGGTGTAAACGATCCCCGGCGCGCCATCGACGTCCCAGCCGTTGCGGCAATTCTGTTCGAAGAGTTTCTGTGCATCGGTCGCCAGCCAGCCCGGCGTAAGCATCCCGGCCTGGACCCGCGCGGCTTCAAGGTGCAGCAACAGCCGCGCCCACTCGAAACCGTGGCCCGGCGTGGTGCCGTAAGGGCGGAAGCCGTCGGCCGGATTGTCGCGGTTGTATTCGCGCAGCGGTTGCCAGTCGCGGTCGAAGTGTTCGATGACCATGTAGCCATTGGCGGCGGCGTGACCGTGGATCACCCGCTCGACGATGCGCTGCGCACGTACCAGCCAGCGCGGATCTTCAGTGACATCGGCCAGCGCGAGGAATGCTTCGGTGGCGTGCATGTTGCTGTTGGCGCCGCGATAGGCCTCTTCTTCGCGCCAGTCGCGATTGAAGAATTCGCGCATGGCGCCCTCTTCTTCGCTCCAGAAATACGTGTCGATGATGTCGATCGCATCATCCAGCAGCGCCTGGGCGCCGGGACGCTGCGCGACCACTGCCGAGCTGGCCGCGAGCGCGACAAAGGCATGCAGATAGGCGTTCTTGCCGGTGTTGCCATCGCGGTGTTCGGCGACCGCAAACCAGCCGCCATGCAGCGCATCACGCAATGGTCCGCGCAAGGCTGCGATACCGTGATCGACCAGTTCGGCAAACCCCGGCAGACCCTGAATGTGAGCCATGGCGAAACTGTGGGTCATGCGTGCAGTGTTCATGGTTTCGGCTTGCGCGTGCGCCGGCAAACGGCCGCGCTCGTCGAGATTGCCGAAACCCTCGGGCAGTCTGGAAGCCTTGGCGAATGCCAGCAGGCGCAGACCTTCGTCGGCGAGCCATTGCTGGTGGGCAGGGGCATTCAGCCAACTGCTGAAGTCTGGGTGAAAGGTGTCCATGAGTGGCCCTTTTTTGTTGTTATGACTGCGGGCAGTCTAAACAACGGGCCGGGGTGGGCTTGTAACGAAGGGGGCGGGTTTTGTCACCAGCTCGTGACATTTATGTTGGATGGACCGACGCCTTCGCGAGCAGGCTCGCTCCCACATTCGACTGCGTTCCTTCAGTTGAAACGCAATCAACTTGTGGGAGCGAGCCTGCTCGCGAAGAACGATAACTCGGTCTGACTAATCAACACTGCGCGGCAACTGCAACGTCACGCGCAACCCGCCCTCACGCAAATTCTGCAGCGTCACCTCGCCGCCATGACTGTGGGCAATGTTGCGCGCAATGCCCAAGCCGAGACCATAACCCTGCTGCTGCCCGGCCAAGCGAAAGTGCGGCTCGAACACCTGCTCCAGCCGCTGCTCCGGTACGCCCGGGCCTTCGTCGTCGACGTGCAGGACAAACGCGCGCTCATCGTCATCGATGTGCAGATGCGCGTTCTGCCCGTACTTCAGCGCATTGTCGATCAGGTTGCCGATGCAGCGCTTCAACGCCAGAGGTTTGCCTGGATACGCCGCCAGCGCCTTGCCCTGCTGGGTCACGCGGCCATTGCCGTTGGGCGCCAGATACGGTTCTACGAGGCAGTCGAGTACATGATTGAGGTCGACCGGCTCGATGTTCTCGTGGATGTCGGTGTCTTTCACGCACTGCAGCGCGCCCTTTACCAGCAACTCCAACTCATCCAGATCGCGACCGAACTTGGCCTGCAACTTCTCGTCTTCGAGCAGTTCGACTCGCAAGCGCAGGCGGGTAATCGGCGTGCGCAGGTCATGGGAAATCGCGCTGAACAACTGGCTGCGTTCGGTCAGGTAACGGCTGATGCGTTCGCGCATGGTGTTGAACGCACGGCCCACTTCCACCACTTCACTGCCGCCGCCCTCGGCCACCGGCTCGACATCGGCACCCAGCGACAGATCCCGCGCCGCCCGCGCCAGACGCTTGAGCGGCCGGCTCTGCCAGTGCACCAGCAGGCCGATGAACAACAGCAAGAAGCCGCTGGTGAGGACGATGAACCACACCTGCTGTGCCGGCAGGCCTTGCTCTTCAAGACTGGTGTAGGGCTCGGGCAACAGCGACGCGATGTACAGCCATTCGCCGGGAGCCATTTGAATCTGCGTGACCAGCACCGGCGGATTCACCGGTTCCAGCGTCAGCGCGTAATGCGCCCACGAGCGCGGCAGCTCATCGAGTTTCAGCCCGGCATTGAAGATCCGCAGATCCTCGGGGCTGACGAAGGTCACCGAGATATCGGTATCGTGGCCCAGCGACTGGCGCAACACTTCGTCCACCGCTTGAATCACCGCAGCCTTGCGCGGGGTGATCGGCAGCACGTCCATGCCCAGCGGCTTGTCGTTGAGCGTCACCACGAACCGGGTGCCGCCCATGCTGCGCAACTGGTCGAGCACCAGCGGCCGATACGCCACCGGCAACGAGCGAAAATAACTGACGCTGGCGGTCATCGAATGGGCAAGGCTGCGGGCGCTGGTGACCAGGCCTTCAAGCTGGGTGGCACGCAGTTGCGAGACCCAGATCACGCTCGACAACGTCTGCGCAAACAACACCGCCAACAAGGTCAGCAGCAGCATCCGCCCGAGCAGCGAACGCGGCACCGGCACTTTGCTGGCGAGCCGGCGCAGCGACTCAGTGAGCATTGCCGGCAACCACATTGGCTGCCAGTTGATAACCGCTGCCGCGCACGGTGCGGATCAGACGCGGCGGTTTTTCCGTGTCGCGCAGGCGCTGGCGCAAACGGCTGACGGCCATGTCGACGATGCGGTCGAGCGGCATCAGGTCACGGCCACGGGTGGCGTTGCCGATGGTGTCGCGGTCGAGAATTTCCTGCGGATGATCGAGAAACAACTTCAGCAACGCGAAGTCGGCACCGGAGAGAATCACTTCTTCGCCGTCGGTGTGGAACAGTCGATGGCTGACCATGTCCAGCCGCCACTCGTCGAAGGCCAGCACGTCGCTGCCGCTGCGCTCCTGACCGAACTGCGCGCGACGCAGTAAAGCCTTGATTCGCGCTTGCAGTTCACGGGGGCTGAAAGGTTTGCCGAGGTAGTCGTCAGCGCCGAGCTCCAGCCCGATTACCCGGTCGGCTTCGTCGGAACTGGCGGTGAGCATGATGATCGGTACCTGCGCCTGACGCGGATGCTGACGCACCCAGCGGCACAGGCTGAAACCGTCTTCATCGGGCAGCATCACATCGAGGATCACCAGATCGCTCGGCGCTTCATTAAGCGCCTGGCGGAAACTGGCGCCATCGGCGGTGGCCCGCACCTGAAACCCGGCGCGGGTCAGGTAGGTTTCCAGCAACTCGCGTATTTCCTGGTCGTCATCGACCAACAATATCGACTTGTTGACTGAGCTCACTTCGAAGGCATCCTTGTTGTTGGAATTGGGGCGGATTATGCCTGATGAACCTTGGAAATTTGTTGCCTGTTCTGGCCTCATCGCTGGCAAGCCAGCTCCCACAAGGTCTTGTACACATCCTGAGATTGTCTTCAATCCTGTGGGAGCTGGCTTGCCAGCGATGAAAGCGACTCGGTCTCAAGCCTGTTCGAGTGCCACACCAGCGCCGACAAGCCCGGAATACGGCGCCGTCACCAGCCACACCGGAATGCCCATGAAGTAATCGCTCATGCAGCCCTTGTCGGCGAAGCTGCGGGCGAAACCGCTTTCGACGAAGAAATCGGCAAAGCGCGGAATCACCCCGCCAACGATATACACGCCGCCGCGACCACCGGTGGTCAGCACGTTATTGCCGGCCACGCGGCCGAGCCAGCAGCAGAACTGCTCCAGCACTTCCAGGGCGATCGGATCGCCAGCCAGACCGGCTGCGGTAATCGCTTCCGGCGTATCAAGTTTTGGTTCATGTCCGTCCACCGCGCAGATCGCACGATACACCCGCGGCAAACCACCACCACTCAACGCCGTTTCCGCACTGACGTGGCCGATTTCGTTGTGGATGTGCTGCCAGAGCTGGGTTTCACGCGGACTGCTCAGCGGCAGGTCGACATGACCGCCCTCCCCCGGCAACGCGGCAAACCGGCCTTCGCCGAGATCGAGCAAAGTGCCGACGCCCAGGCCAGTGCCCGGGCCGATCACCACCGCCGGGCGCAACGGCTCCGGCGTGCCTTCGCAGACCACGCGGAATTCGCCGGGCTGCAAACGGGTCATGCCCAGCGCCATCGCCGAGAAGTCGTTGATCAGCAGCAGTTGCTCGACCTGCAAGGCCTTGCAGAACGCCGTGCGGCTCAGGCGCCAGTGGTTGTTGGTGAACTTGAACTCATCACCACTCACCGGCCCTGCCACCGACAGGCACACCGAACCGATCGAACCCGGCGCCAGACCGAGGCCGCTCAGGTACAGGCTGATCGCCTGTTCCGGGCTGGCGTGGTCGGCTGTCGCCAGCACCTGAACCGATTCCAGTTGCTGGTTTTTCCACAACGCGAACCGCGCGTTGGTGCCTCCGATATCACCGACCAAAGCCAGTTTCAATTAAGCGTCTCCAGGGCAGAAGTGAAGGCGCTGGCGCCCTGCTCCGCCGAGCTGAAGGCCAAACGCATGAAGCCAAATAGTTCGCGACCGCTGCCGATGTTGTTGCCCAACAGGCCTTTGGCAGGTTCGCGCGCTGCAAATTCGGCGGCGTCGACCTTGAGTTCCAAAGTGCCTTTGACGCCATCGACGCGGATGATATCGCCCTCTTGCACCCGCGCCAAAGCACCACCGACATACGCTTCGGGACTTACGTGAATCGCCGCCGGGATTTTCCCCGACGCGCCGGACATGCGCCCGTCGGTGACCAGCGCGACTTTGAAGCCGCGATCCTGCAGCACGCCGAGGAACGGCGTCATCTTGTGCAGCTCGGGCATACCGTTGGAGCGCGGGCCCTGGAAGCGCATCACCGCGACAAAATCCTTTTCCAGCAAACCGGCCTTGAACGCATCGGCCAGGTCCTGTTGATCCTGGAACACCATGGCCGGAGCTTCGACGATCTGGTTTTCCAGCGCCACGGCGGAAACCTTCATCACTCCGCGACCGAGGTTACCTTCCATCACTCGCAAGCCACCTTCGGCGGAGAATGCACGAGCGACCGGGCGCAGGATGTTTTCGTCGAGGCTTTCGATCGGGCCTTCGCGCCACACCAGCTCACCGTTATCGAGGAACGGCTCTTTGGTGTAACGGCTCAAACCATGGCCGAGCACGGTGTTGACGTCTTCGTGGAGCAGGCCGGCTTCGAGCAGTTCGCGTATCAGGAACGACATACCGCCAGCAGCCTGGAAGTGGTTGATGTCGGCTTTACCGTTCGGGTAGACGTGGCTCAGGGTCGGCACGACTTCGGAGAGGTCGGCCATGTCCTGCCAGGTCAATTGAATGCCCGCGGCCATGGCGATGGCCGGCATGTGCAGGGTGTGGTTGGTCGAGCCGCCGGTGGCGTGCAGCGCGACGATCGAGTTGACCAGCGCCTTCTCGTCGACGATTTCGCCGATCGGCATGAAGTTGCCGTTCTGCTTGGTCAGGCGCGTCACCTGATGCGCGGCTTCGCGGGTCAGGGCATCACGCAGCGGGGTGTTCGGGTTGACGAAAGACGCGCCCGGCAAGTGCAGGCCCATGACTTCCATCAGCAACTGGTTGGTGTTGGCGGTGCCGTAGAAGGTGCAAGTGCCCGGGCTGTGGTAGGACTTCATCTCCGATTCCAGCAGCTCTTCGCGGGTCGCCTTGCCTTCGGCGTACTTCTGCCGCACGTCGGCTTTTTCCTTGTTGGAAATCCCCGAAACCATCGGCCCGCCCGGGACGAAGATCGTGGGCAGATGGCCGAAGCGCAGCGAACCCATCATCAGGCCCGGGACGATCTTGTCGCAGATGCCGAGCATCAGCGCGCCGTCGAACATGTTGTGCGACAGCGCCACCGCCGTGGACATGGCGATCACCTCACGGCTCGGCAGGCTCAGTTCCATGCCCGGCTCGCCCTGGGTCACGCCATCGCACATCGCTGGCGTACCGCCGGCAAACTGGCCGACCGAGCCGATTTCGCGCAGGGCGTTTTTGATCTGCTGGGGAAAGACTTCGTACGGCTGGTGCGCCGAGAGCATGTCGTTATACGAAGAAACAATGGCGATGTTCGCCGAGTTCATCATCCGCAAGCTGTGCTTGTCTTCGCTGCCGCAACCGGCTACGCCGTGGGCGAAGTTGGCGCATTGCAGCTTGCCGCGCATCGGCCCGTCGGTGGCGGCGCCGCGAATCAGTGCAAGGTAAGCCTGACGCGTGGCGCGGCTGCGGGCGATAAGCCGTTCGGTGACCTCAAGAACGCGGGGATGCATGTGTAGAACTCCAGGCTAACGGATGTGGCGACCTGATTGTCTATGCTGATCAAACGCCGTTGTTGTTGGAATGACAGACGGCTTTTTTGACCATTCGGACCAGTTGATTCAGGTCACTCGTTGTAGATAAAACAAAATATTGCCACTAAAAAGGCTTGTTTTCTATTTTTATGCGAATAATCTTGTAATTCCAACAACAAAACGACGGCGGCGCTGTTCAATGACTCTTCGAATCGCAATCAATGGTTTTGGCCGCATCGGCCGTAATGTCCTGCGCGCACTGTATACCCAAGGCTATCGACAGGATTTGCAGATCGTCGCCATCAACGATCTGGGCGACAGCGCAATCAATGCCCATCTGCTCAAATACGACACCGTTCACGGCACATTCGACGCCGAAGTGGCGCATGACAATGAGAGCCTGACGGTCAATGGCGACCGCATTGCGGTCAGCGCGATTCGCAACCCGGCCGAGCTGCCATGGGCCGCGGAAAAGATCGACGTGGTGTTTGAATGCACCGGTCTGTTCACCGACCGTGCCAAAGCCGCCGCGCATCTTACTGCCGGCGCGCGCAAAGTCATCATCTCGGCCCCGGCCAAAGGCGCGGACGCTACCGTGGTTTACGGCGTGAACCACGACATTCTGCGCCAGTCGCACCAGATCATCTCCAACGCTTCGTGCACCACCAACTGCCTGGCGCCGGTGGCACAAGTGCTGCACCGCGAACTGGGGATCGAAAGCGGTCTGATGACCACGATTCATGCCTACACCAACGACCAGAACCTCACCGACGTTTATCACACCGACCCGTACCGCGCGCGCTCGGCCACGCAGAACATGATCCCGAGCAAGACCGGCGCCGCTGAAGCGGTAGGCCTGGTGCTGCCGGAACTGGCGGGCAAACTGACCGGCATGGCCGTGCGCGTGCCGGTGATCAACGTGTCGCTGGTGGACCTGACCGTGCAGTTGAAGAAGGAAGCCACGGCCGACGAGGTCAACGCGCTGATGAAAGCGGCCAGCCAGCACTCGAAAATTTTGGGTTACAACACGTTGCCGCTGGTTTCCAGCGACTTCAATCACAACCCGCTGTCGTCGATCTTCGACGCCAACCACACCAAAGCCAGCGGCAAACTGCTGAAGGTACTGGCGTGGTACGACAACGAATGGGGCTTCTCGAATCGCATGCTGGATAACTGCCTGGCGCTTTGCAACGCGGAGTAATTCCCTCCTCCCATGTGGGAGCGGGCTTGCTCGCGAAGGCGTCGTGTCAGGCAATTAATGTATCGACTGACTCATCGCATTCGCGAGCAAGCCCGCTCCCACAGGTTTTTGATTTCAATCTGAAATCAACACTTGACCACTCGACTAGATGATAAGCATTATCATTCGCTCGAAATGGATCAGGTTCCCCCGTGAGTCAATCGCGCTTCAATCATGTCTTCCTCTCTCAGCGCACGTCCCTGCTGCGCACGATCGAGCGGATGGTCAACAACCACAGCACCGCCGAAGACCTGCTGCAGGAGACCTACCTGCGCGTCACGCGGGCGCTGAGCGAGCGCGCCATCGATCACCTTGAACCCTTCGTGTTCCAGACCGCGCGCAATCTGGCGCTGGATCACCTGCGTGCGCGCAAGATCCATTCGCGAACCATGGTCGATGACGTGCCGCAGGATGTGGTGCACAGCGTCGCCGCCCCCGCCAGCAGCGCCGAAGACGCCGCCCACGCCGAACAATTGCTGGAGCGCCTGAACGTGAGCCTCAGTCAACTCAGCCCGCGTCAGCAGCAGATTTTCATCCTCAGCCGCCTGCACGGGCACAGCTATCAGGAAATCGCCGACGAGCTGAACGTGTCCCTCAGCACCGTGCAGAAGGAGCTAAAGCTGATCATGACCATTTGTATTGGCGTCGCCGAACGTCTGAATGGCGACTGAAGTCGTAGGGCTTTTCTGTAAGTGTCAGGATCGTCTGCACTGATCATTGGGCTTTGCTACCCTTGGCCGACTTTTACGCTTCACTTAAAAAACAGCCGTGCACAGACACTGCCGAGGAAACACCGTGACGGACACCCACCGCTCGCCTTCGCCGGATTCGGCGCAGGACGCTGCCAACGCAATGGATCAGGCACTCGACTGGCTCATTGTGCTCGGCAGCCCGGACGAGGAACAGACCCGGCAGTTCCATGCCTGGCTGGCGGCCGATCCGTTGAATGTCGAGGCGTTCGCCAAGGCGCAGGCGATCTGGGACGGGCCGCAAGTTGCCCAGTGCGCGCAAAGCCTCGCGGCCAAACCGGCCAAAGTCACCGTCCTCCAGCGGTTGCGTCCGCACTGGAAACCGTTGGCCACCGCTGCGGTGCTGATTCTGGGCCTGTTCGGTTTCAGCAATCTGCCGATGCGCATTCAGGCCGATCACCTGACCGTGGTCGGCGAGCGTCAGCGCCTGCAACTGGAGGATGGCTCCAAGGTGCTGCTCAACACCAACTCGGCATTCTCCAGCACCATCAATGAGCGCCAGCGCGTGGCGCGCCTGTATCAGGGCGAAGCGTTTTTCGAAGTGGCCGCCAACCGTGGCCAGCCGCTGCAAATCGATGCCGGCCCGGTGCAGGCCAGCGTGCGCGACACCGCGTTCGCCGTGCGCTATCTGGACGGCGTCGCGCAGGTCAATGTGCAGCGCGGCGATGTCGATTTGCGTGCCACGCACAACGACGCGCGGGTGCGTTTGAGCGCCGGCGAAAGCATCCGCATCGGCCCCAACGGTTTCGATCGTCCGGCCAAACTGGATACTGCCACCGACCTGGCCTGGGTTCAGGGCCGGTTGATCTTCGAGAACTGTCCGCTCGACAAGGTGCTGGCCGAACTGCGCCGCTACTACCCAGGCTGGATCATCAACACCAACGAGCAGTTGGCCGACGTCAACGTCACCGGCAACTACCGCCTTGACCAGCCGCTGGACGTGGTGCGTTCCCTCGCCCACATCACCTCGGCGCGCCTGCAGGAATTCCCCGCGCTGGTGATCCTGAACTAAATGAGAATTATTTTTACTCGATAGCCAAAGCCCGTTCGTCTCGTTATAGCCAATGCAATTGATTCGCATCTTCGGAGGCGGATCAGCACCTATAAAGATTCGTGCGACACGGAGCGCTATCGATGTCCTCTCGCCTTACCCGCCAGACTGCTACCCCTTCCCGCGTATTGTCGCTGCTGACGGCCGCCATCCTCATGGCCGGCACTGCACCGCTGATGGCTGCCAGCGAACAGCCGGCGCGCAACATGGGTGATTATTCGTTCTCCATCGGCCAGCAACCGCTGGTGTCGGCGCTCAATGCCTTCACCAGCGTCACCGGCTGGCAGGTCGGCTTGCCGGCAGAACTGGGTCAAGGCGTGTCGTCGCCTGGTGTGCGCGGTTCGCTGCCGCCGGAAAAAGCCCTGGAGCGCCTGTTGGTGGGGACCAACCTGAGCTTCCGCAAGCTGAGCAACAACAATGTGGTGCTGGAGAAGCGCGCCACCAGCGGCGCACTCAATCTGGATCAGGTGACCATCAGCGCCACCCGCCAGGAACAGTCGGTCAATAGCGTGCCGGCCACCGTCACTGTGCAGACCCGCCAGGATCTGGATCGCAACAACGTCAACACCATCAAGGATCTCGTGCGTTACGAGCCGGGCGTGTCCGTCGGCGGCGCCGGCCAGCGTGGCGGTATCAGCGGCTACAACATTCGCGGCATCGACGGCGACCGCATCCTGACGCAGGTCGACGGCGTCGAAGTGCCGGACGGTTTCTTCAACGGCCCGTACGCCAAGACCCAGCGCAATTACGTCGACCCGGAAATCGTCAAACGCGTGGAAATCCTCCGTGGCCCGGCCTCGGTGCTGTACGGCAGCAACGCCATCGGCGGCGCCGTCAGCTACTACACCCTCGACCCGGACGACATCATCAAGCCCGGCAAAGATGTCGGCGCTCGCTTCAAAACCGGTTACAGCTCCGCCGATGAGAGCTGGCTGAAATCCGCCACCGTCGCCGGGCGTGCCGAGCAGTTCGACGGCTTGCTGCACTTCAGCCAGCGCGACGGTCACGAAACCGATTCCTACGGCAGCAACAACGGCACTGGCCTGGCGCGCACCGCTGCCAACCCGGAAGACGTCAAGGCCACCAACGTTCTGGCGAAGATCGGCTGGAACTACAACGAAGATTCCCGTCTGGGCCTGACCTACGAGAAGTACAAGGACGATCGCGACACCGATCAGAAAAGTGCCTACGGCGGCCCGTACTTCAACGGCGCGCCGACCATCCCCAACAGCATGCTGCCCGGCGGCATGTACCAGTGGCGCACCGGCAATGACACCATCACCCGCGAGCGTTTCGGCCTCGAGCACAGCTTCGCCCTCGACAGCCTGCTGGCCGATAACGTGAAGTGGAGCCTCAATCACCAGATCGCCAAAACCGATCAGAGCACCGAAGAGTTCTACTATCCGATGACCCGTAAAGTGCTGCGCACCCGCGACACGGTCTACGAGGAGAAACAGTGGGTATTCGATGCGCAACTGGACAAGGCCTTCGCCATCGGTGACACCGATCACGTGCTGACCTACGGCACCACGATCAAACAGCAGAAAGTCACCGGTTCGCGCAGCGGCGACGGCAAGTGCCTGGCAGTCGGGCGTGGTTGCACCGCCATCGGCGCCACCAGCGCGGCGGACGTGCTGAAAAAATCCAGCGACTTCCCGGACCCGACCATCAACACCTACAGCCTGTTCGCCCAGGATCAGATCAGCTGGAACCAGTGGACCTTCCTGCCGGGCCTGCGCTATGACCACACCCAGCTCAAGCCGCACATCACTCAGGAATTCCTCAACACCGTGGCCGCCGATGGCAACGGCACGGTCAGCGACGCGAACAAGAGCTGGCACAAAGTCTCGCCCAAATTCGGCCTGACCTACGCCCTGACCGATAACTACACCTGGTACGGCCAGTACGCCGAAGGTTTCCGCACACCGACCGCGAAAGCGTTGTACGGGCGCTTCGAAAACAGCACCACCGGCTACAACGTGGCGCCCAACCCGAACCTGGAACCGGAAAAAAGCAAAAGCTATGAAACCGGTCTGCGCGGCAACTTCGAACAAGGCTCGTTCGACGTGGCGATGTTCTATAACAAGTACCGCGATTTCATCAACGAAGACGCGGTCACTCCCGGTTACGACGAGCTGACCTTCCAGTCGAGCAACATCAAGCACGCGACCATCAAGGGCGCCGAAGTCAAAGGTCGCCTGAACCTCGATGCGTTCGGCGCGCCGCAGGGCCTCTACACCCAAGGCTCGATCGCTTACGCCTACGGTCGCAACAACGACAACGGCGAGCCGCTCAACAGCGTCAATCCGCTGACCGGCGTATTCGGTCTGGGTTACGACCAGGACAACTACGGCGGCCTGCTGAGCTGGACCGTGGTGAAGAAAAAGGATCGCGTCGACGACAGCAACTTCAAGTCGCCGGATGGCGTCAGCAGCCAGTTCAAGACCCCGGGCTTCGGCATTCTCGATCTGGCCGGCTATTACAAAGTCACCGACGACGTCACCGTCAGCGGCGGCATTTACAACCTGACCGACAAGAAGTACTGGCTGTGGGATGACGTGCGCGGTTACGACAGCGTCGGCGAAGCCTCGGTGACGCAACCGGCCAACCTCGATCGCCTGACCCAGCCGGGCCGCAACTTCGCGATCAATCTGGTCTGGGACATCTGATCCGCACGGCCCTGCGACGCGCATTGATCAGCGCGTCGCGGGGCTTTTTTTACGGTTTGCCAGCTTCCCGTTCGTCTCGTTATCAAGCGCCTCTTTTATCAAGGACACCCCATGACCACTTCGGAAAAAGCCCTGCGTTCGCAACGCCTGAACCAGATCACCCATGAGCCGCACAGCAAGCTCGACGCCCTGGTCAAGGCCCACGCGCCGTTCGAAACCCGCGCCAACTTCGCGCGTTTCGTGGTGGCGCAGTACCTGTTCCAGTCGGAACTGGTCGACCTCTATAACAACGCTGAACTGACTGCCATCGTCCCGGATCTGCCGGCCCGTTGCCGCGCCGAAGCCGCGAAGGCAGATTTGGCGGATCTGGAAACTGAAGTGCCGGCGCCTGTGGCTGGCGCGGTGAAAAACCCAAGCAAGGCCCGTGCACTGGGCTGGATCTTTGTCTCCGAAGGTTCGAAGCTCGGCGCTGCGTTCCTGATCAAACGTGCGGTGGCGCTGGAGCTGAGCGAAACCTTCGGCGCCCGTCACTTGGGTGAACCGGAAGGCGGACGTGCCGAGGGCTGGAAAAGCTTCGTGCGCACCCTCGATTCCCTGCCGTTCACCGCCGAAGAGGAAGCCGAAGTCGAGCAAGGCGCAATCGACGCGTTCAACCGCTTCACCGTGCTGCTGGAACAGGCTTACGCCACCGAGGCCGAACCGGCCTGACACAACACAAACTCCCCTTGTGGGAGCGAGCCTGCTCGCGAAGGCGGCAGCACATTCAAGATTAATGTGACTGATCCACCGCTTTCGCGAGCAGGCTCGCTCCCACATTGGAACTGCAACAACCTGTAAGATCTCCCTTCCGCTTCAAAAGCAACCGCTGAGCCCATGCCGCAACCCGCCACCTCAAAACTCGCCCGTCTGTTGTTCGGCCTGCTGGCCTACGTCAGCCTCGGCATTGGCCTGATCGCCATCGTCGTGCCCGGCCTGCCGACCACCGAGTTCATCCTGCTCGCCGCCTGGGCCGCGACTCGCAGCTCGCCGCGCCTGAGCGCCTGGCTGGAAAACCATCGGCTGTTCGGGCCGATCCTGAGCAACTGGCGCAACGGCAAGATCATCGCGCGCAAAGCCAAGGTCAGCGCCACCATCAGCATGCTGCTGTGCGCGACGTTGATGCTGGTAATGCTCGATCACGGCTGGCCGGTGTATCTGGCGATTGCCGGGATGAGTCTGGGCAATCTGTGGATCTGGTCGCGTCCGGAAGCGCTCCCCTCCTCTTCCTGACCTCCCACTATGCTTTGTGGATGTGGCTTTTGTGGTGAGGGGATTTATCCCCGATTGGCTGCGCAGCAGCCACTAAATCAGGCATCCGCAGAGTTTCAGTTAAAACTGGTTGTCAGGTTTTGGGCCTGCTGCGCAGTCCATCGGGGATAAATCCCCTCACCACAAAGCCTCATCACCAACAGCTCCCCGGTGTTCATCAGGCTGAAACTTCCCTGTAATTAATCGCCTTTTCAGCACATTCCCCTGCGCAAACGTTTAGCGCTGACCGTTCGTCGGCAAGCGGCTCATGCCCTCTCGCTGCGCGCCGATGAGCAATGCATGGCGCTGAATGGATTTGGCGAACCGGGTAGTTCATCCCGTGGCCACCTGCTCATTCATTCACGAGATCGCCCCATGTTCGACTCTCTCTCCATTCGCCTGAAAATCGTCCTGCTCTCCGGCCTGTGCCTGCTGGGTGTGGTTGCGCTGATCGTCGGCATGAACATTTACCAGACCAATCAGAACGACGAACTGGTCAGCAACTCCAGCAACCAGTTGCTCACTGCCAGTGTGCAGAACCTGTTGCAGGCCAAAGCCGCCGAACAAGCAGTGCGGGTGCAGAAGACCTTTGGCGAAAGCCTGACGGTGATCACCGCGCTGGCCGATCAGATCAAGGACATGCGCCTGCTGGCCGCCAAGCGTTCACTGGACGCCGGGGCCCTGCGTGAAGAGTTGAACCTGAGCCTGAAAACCGCGTTCGAGCGCAACGACAAGGTGCTCGGCATCTGGCTTGCCTTCGAACCCAACGGCCTCGACGGCAAGGACAGCGAGTTCGTCAACGACGCCGCGCGCCAGTCCAACGAAGCCGGGCGTTTTGCGAGCTACTGGAGCCGCGCTGCCGGCTCGGCGCTGAACACGATCATGGTCGAAGAAGACATGACCAAGACCACCCTCAGCGTCAGCGGCACGCCGTACAACAGCTGGTACACCTGCCCTCGTGACAACAAGCGCACCTGCCTGCTCGACCCGTATGCCGACACCGTGGGCGGCAAGGAAATGTTGATGACCACCATTTCCGTGCCGTTGATCGTCGACGGCAAAGCCATCGGCGTGGTCGGTGTCGACATTGCCCTCGATGCCTTGCAAGCGGCAGCCGTAGAGTCGCAGCGCAACCTGTTCAACAACGCCGGGCACATGCTGATCGTCTCCGGCAGCGGCGTGCTCGCTGCCGACAGTTCCGATGCGACCAAGGTTGGTAAAAAGATCAGCGATACCCTCGGTGCCGATGGCAAGGATCTTCTGCAACTGGTCAGCAGCGGCACGCCGAAGATTCTCGAACAGGGCGAGCTGATTCGCGCGGTGTACCCGGTCGATCCGATTGGCAACTCGCGGGCCTGGGGTGTGGTCATCGACCTGCCGAAACAGGTGCTGCTGGCCGACTCGGTGAAGCTGCAAGCGGTCCTCGACGACGCGCAGGAAACCGGTGTGCTCACCGCATTGGCGGTGGCGGCAGTTGCCGGTTTGATTGGCTTGCTGCTGATCTGGCTGACCGCCTCCGGTGTCACTCGCCCGATCAACAATGTCGCCGAGATGCTGAAAAACATCGCCAGCGGTGAAGGCGATCTGACCCAGCGCCTGAACTACAGCAAGAAGGATGAACTGGGCGAACTGGTGAACTGGTTCAACCGCTTCCTCGACAAGCTGCAACCGACCATCGCCCAGATCAAACAGAGCATCACTGAAGCGCGTGGCACTGCTGATCAGTCATCGGAAATCGCTCGCCAGACCAGCGAAGGCATGCAGGTGCAGTTCCGCGAAATCGATCAGGTCGCCACCGCCTCCAATGAAATGAGCGCCACTGCCCACGACGTCGCCAACAGCGCGTCGAACGCGGCCAACGCCGCCAAGGGCGCCGATCAGTCGGCCAGGGACGGCCTGTCGATCATCGAGCGCAGCACCCGCGACATTAATCAACTGGCCGATGAAGTCAGCAAAGCGGTGACCGAAGTCGAAGCGCTGGCGGTCAACAGCGAGCAGATCGGTTCGGTGCTGGAAGTCATCCGCAGCATCGCCGAACAGACCAACCTGCTGGCGCTCAACGCCGCCATCGAAGCGGCCCGCGCCGGGGAAAGCGGTCGTGGTTTTGCGGTGGTGGCCGACGAGGTGCGCAACCTCGCCAAGCGCACTCAGGATTCGGTGGAAGAAATCCGCATCGTCATTGAGCGCATCCAGACCGGCACCCGTGGAGTGGTCGCGACCATGCATTCGAGCCAGACCCAGGCGCACAACAACGCCGGGCAGATCCGCCAGGCCGTGGACGCACTGGGCAAGATCAGCGATGCGGTGACGGTGATCAGCGACATGAACCTGCAGATCGCCAGCGCCGCCGAACAGCAGAGCGCTGTGGCCGAAGAGGTCAACCGCAACGTCTCGGCGATTCGCACCGTGACTGAAACCCTGACCGAGCAAGCCACCGAGTCGGCGGCGATCAGCAGCCAGCTCAATGCCCTGGCGAGCCAGCAGATGAAGCTGATGGATCAGTTCCGCGTCTAGCAAACTGCAAAAATCCCTGTGGGAGCGAGCCTGCTCGCGAAGACGGCAGCACATTCAACATCAAAGTGACTGATCCACCGCTTTCGCGAGCAGGCTCGCTCCCACAGGGGTAAGTGTTCACCTGCCGGAATTTCATCTGACCCGAGATTTTTTTGCACTATCATCGCCCTCTCTCCCGGAGGGCCTTCGATGACTGATTTACTCACGTCCATTCAAGCCGCACTCGGCTTGCCCCACACGCCGATTCCGTTCACCGCCAGTGGCGCCCTGCCCTCGGCATTCGCCGTCACCGACCTGGCCTGCGCCAGCATCGGCGCTGCCGGTCAGGCCGTCAGCGAACTGCTCCGGCAACAGACCGGGCACTTGCCCGCCGTGGAAGTCGATCGGCGTCTGGCGTCGTTCTGGTTTGCCACCTCGTTGCGGCCGATCGGCTGGGAAGTCCCGCCGCTGTGGGATCCGGTCGCTGGTGACTACGCAACCAAGGACGGCTGGATCCGCCTGCACACCAACGCCCCACATCACCGTGCTGCGGCTGAAAGCGTGCTCGGTACCTGCGCCGATCGCGCCGCGATGGCGACGAAAGTCGCGCAATGGCGCAGTGCCGATCTGGAGCAAGCGGTGGTCGAGGCCAAAGGCTGCGCCGCCGAAATGCGCAGCTGGGCGCAATGGCAGCAGCATCCGCAAGGGATGGCAGTGAATGCCGAGCCGCTGGTGCATTTCATCGATTCGCAGGATGAAAAGGCCAACGCGTGGCAAGGCTCGGTGGCGCAACCGCTGGCCGGGCTCAAGGTGCTCGACCTGACCCGCGTGCTCGCCGGTCCCACCGCCAGCCGTTTTCTCGCGGGCCTCGGTGCCAACGTGCTGCGCATCGATCCGCCGAGCTGGAACGAGCCGGGTGTCATTCCCGACATGACTCTTGGCAAACGCTGTGCGCGGCTGGACCTGCAGCAACCGGACGATCGTGCAGTGTTCGAAAACCTGTTGAAGGACGCCGATATCCTTATACATGGCTACCGTGCCGATGCCCTGGAACACCTCGGTTTCGGCGCCGAACGCCGCCGACAACTGGCGCCGGGGCTGATCGACATCTGTCTCAATGCCTACGGCTGGAGCGGCCCATGGCGCAACCGCCGTGGCTTCGACAGCCTGGTGCAGATGAGCAGCGGCATCGCCGAGGCCGGACAGCGCTGGAAACAGGCTGACAAGCCGACGCCGCTGCCGGTGCAGGCGCTGGATCACGGCACCGGGTATTTGATGGCGGCCAGTGCGATACGGCTTCTGACGCAGCGATTGAAGACGGGCCGCGGTGGTTCGGCGCGCTTGTCGCTGGCGCGTACCGCCAAGCTATTGATCGAACAGGAGCCGGGGTCGAGCGAAGCGTTGCGGGCTGAAGATGCGCAGGATCAAAACTCGCATCTGGAGCAGACCCCGTGGGGGCCGGCGCACCGCTTGCTGGCACCGATGACGATCAGCGGAACGCCGCTGCAGTGGGCGTTGCCGGCCACCGAACTGGGTTCACATCGCCCGTTGTGGTGAATTTGAAATCGCTATCGCGAGCAGGCTCACTCCCACATTTGAAATGCATTCCCCTGTGGGAGCGGGCTTGCTCGCGAAGAGGCCCGCACTGACACCACCGATGCACAATCAATCCACCTACAACGACAACACCCCGCTGTACAAACCATACGCCGCCAGCCCTGCGCCGATCAGCACACAGGCAAAAATACCTTTCTCGACCGGGGTGAACAGTGGCTCGCCCTGCTCATGCTTGGCCTTGGCGAACAGGACCACCCCCGGCGCATACAGCAGCGCCGACAGCAGCAGGTATTTCACCCCGCCGGCATACAACAACCACACCGCGTAGCACAGGGCGATCCCGCCAATCAGCAGATCCTTGGTGCGTTCGGCCGAGGCATGTTCGTAGGTTTCGCCACGTCCGCTGAGCAGCACCGCATACGCCGCCGACCACAGGTACGGCACCAGAATCATCGACGAAGCGAGGTAGATCAGGCTGGTGTAGGTGCCGGCGGAAAACAGCGTGATCAGCAGGAAAATCTGAATCATCACGTTGGTCAGCCACAGCGCATTGACCGGCACATGGTTGGCGTTTTCCTTTTTCAGGAACGCCGGCATGGTCTTGTCCCGGGCCGTGGCGAAGAGGATTTCCGCGCACAGCAGCGCCCATGACAGCAATGCGCCAAGCAGCGACACCGCCAGACCGAGGCTGATCAACAATGCGCCCCACGGCCCGACGATGTGCTCCAGCACCGCCGCCAGCGACGGGTTCTGCAAAGTCGCGAGTTCGGGCTGGCTCATGATCCCCAGCGACAGCACGTTGACCAGCACCAACAGCGCCAGTACGCCGAGGAAACCGATCACCGTTGCGCGCCCGACGTCGCTGCGTTTCTCCGCCCGTGCCGAATACACGCTGGCGCCCTCGATGCCGATGAACACGAACACCGTGACCAGCATCATGTTGCGCACCTGATCCATCACCCCGCCGAAGCTCGGGTTGCTGCGGCCCCAGATGTCGCGGGTGAAAATGTCGGCCTTGAACGCCACGGCGGCAATCACGATGAACATGATCAGCGGCACGATCTTGGCGACCGTGGTCACCTGATTGATGAACGCCGCCTCCTTGATCCCGCGCATCACCAGAAAATGCACCGCCCACAACAGCACCGACGCGCAGCCGATGGCGATCGGCGTATTGCCCTGACCGAATACCGGGAAGAAGTAACCGAGCGTGCTGAACAACAGGACGAAATAACCGACGTTGCCCAGCCACGCGCTGATCCAGTAACCCCAGGCCGATGAAAACCCCATGTAGTCGCCAAACCCGGCCTTGGCGTAGGCGTAGACGCCGGAGTCCAGTTCAGGCTTGCGGTTGGCCAGGGTCTGGAACACGAAGGCCAAGGTCAGCATGCCGATGGCGGTGATCCCCCAGCCGATCAGGATTGCCCCGGCATCGGCGCGGGCCGCCATGTTCTGCGGCAGGGAAAAAATCCCCCCGCCAATCATCGAACCCACCACCAGGGCGATCAACGCACCCAGTCGCAGCTTTTGCGTCGGTTGCGACATTCCAGTCTCCCTTTTCCTGACAACGGTTCTCGAAACCTGTTTATACCTGTGGCGAGGGGATTTATCCCCGATGGGCGGCATAGCCGCCCCAAAACCTGAGAACTCGTTCTGCCTGATACACCGCGCTGAATGGATCTGGGGCGGCTACGCCCCCCCTCGGGGATAAATCCCCTCGCCACAGGGTGTGTCTATTTCCGGGTATTAACTAAACGGATAAAGCGTAAGTACGTTTTTTGAATAACGCCAACACCCCTCTTATATATAGCCAACAACGCTAACGCATAGCTCGACTAATCGCTTTTGTGCGCGAATCCTGATTATTCGATTCTGTACTGAAAACAGATGTGAAAAATTTGCCAAAAGCTGAAAACCAACTAGCGTGATAATTCCAAAGTAATAGGAGAAATTCCCAACCACATCTGCCAAAAGCCTCTGGAATGGGCCTTTTCGGGCAGCAGCTTTATGCCATCAGCTCTTTCATAAGTCATTCATTAACAATGGAATGTGGCCATGCACTGATCTATGTCAGCTGATTGAACAGACAACAGATCTACGCTGTGAACTCTTCTCTCCTGCAATGGAGTCATGCAATGTCTGAAGCTCCCGGAAAACTACGACTCGGTGCACTGGTTGCCTTGGTAGTCGGCTCAATGATTGGTGGCGGGATATTCTCTTTGCCACAAAACATGGCCGCCAGCGCCGACGTCGGCGCGGTATTGATTGGTTGGGCCATCACCGCTGTCGGCATGCTCACCCTCGCTTTTGTCTTCCAAACACTCGCCAATCGCAAGCCTGACCTGGACGGCGGTGTCTACGCCTACGCCAAGGCCGGATTTGGCGACTACATGGGTTTCTCGTCCGCCTGGGGTTACTGGATCAGTGCCTGGCTGGGCAACGTTGGCTACTTTGTTCTGTTGTTCAGCACCCTCGGGTATTTCTTTCCGATTTTCGGCGAAGGCAACACGGTAGCGGCGGTGATCGGCGCCTCGGTGCTGCTGTGGGCCGTGCACTTTCTGGTACTGCGCGGGATCAAGGAAGCGGCGTTCATCAACCTGGTGACCACCGTCGCCAAAGTCGTGCCGCTGCTGCTGTTCGTCCTGATCGCGATTTTCGCCTTCAAACTGGACATCTTTACCGCCGACATCTGGGGTGTGAAAAACCCGGATCTGGGCAGCGTGATGAACCAGGTGCGCAACATGATGCTGGTCACCGTGTGGGTGTTCATCGGCATCGAGGGCGCGAGCATCTTCTCGGCGCGGGCGGAAAAACGCTCGGACGTCGGCAAGGCCACCGTCATCGGTTTCATCACCGTGCTGCTGTTCCTGGTGCTGGTCAACGTGCTGTCGCTGGGCATCATGACCCAGCCGGAACTGGCCAAACTGCAGAACCCGTCGATGGCCGCCGTGCTTGAGCACGTGGTCGGTCATTGGGGCGCGGTGCTGATCAGCGTCGGCCTGATCATCTCGCTGCTGGGCGCGCTGCTGTCGTGGGTGCTGCTGTGTGCGGAGATCATGTTCGCCGCCGCCAAAGACCACACCATGCCCGAGTTTCTGCGCAAGGAAAACGCCAACCACGTACCGGTCAACGCCCTGTGGCTGACCAACGCGATGGTCCAGCTGTTCCTGATCATCACCCTGTTCTCGGCCAGCACTTATCTGTCGCTGATCTACCTCGCCACCTCAATGATTCTGGTGCCGTACCTGTGGTCGGCGGCCTATGCCCTGCTGCTGGCGGTACGCGGCGAAAGCTACGAAGGCTTCGCGGCCGAACGACGTAAGGATCTGATTATCGGCGGCATCGCGCTGATCTACGCGGTGTGGCTGCTATATGCCGGCGGGGTCAAGTATCTGCTGCTCTCGGCCCTGCTCTACGCACCCGGCGCGATCCTGTTCGCCAAGGCCAAGCTGGAACTCAAACAACCGATTTTCACTAACGTCGAGAAGCTGATTTTCGCCGCAGTGGTCGTGGGTGCCCTGGTGGCTGCCTACGGTCTCTACGACGGCTTCCTGACCTTGTAACCCTTGATTTGTAATCTGGAGGATCACTGCAATGACCACGGAAAAAGTTAAGTACGGCGTCCATTCCGAAGCCGGCAAACTGCGCAAAGTCATGGTTTGCTCCCCAGGTCTGGCCCACCAGCGCCTGACCCCGAACAACTGCGATGAACTGCTGTTCGATGACGTGCTGTGGGTCGCCCAGGCCAAGCGCGACCACTTCGACTTCGTGACCAAAATGCGTGAACGCGGGATCGACGTGCTGGAAATGCACAACCTGCTGACCGACATCGTCGCCATCCCGGAAGCGCTGGACTGGATTCTCGAGCGCAAGGTCACCGCCGACTCGGTGGGCCTGGGTCTGATCAGCGAAGTCAAATCCTGGCTGAAAAGCCTTGAGCCGCGACACATCGCCGAATACCTGATTGGTGGCGTATCCGCCGATGATCTGCCGGACAGCTTCGGTGGCAAGACCATCCAGATGTTCCGCGACTTCCTCGGCCACTCCAGCTTTATCCTGCCGCCGCTGCCGAACACCCAGTTCACCCGCGACACCACCTGCTGGATCTACGGTGGCGTGACGCTGAACCCGATGTACTGGCCGGCGCGACGTCAGGAAACCCTGCTGACCACCGCCATCTACAAATTCCACCCGCAGTTCACCAACGCCGATTTCGAGATCTGGTACGGCGACCCGGACAAGGACCATGGCAGCTCGACCCTTGAGGGCGGCGACGTGATGCCGATCGGCAACGGCGTGGTGTTGATCGGCATGGGCGAACGCTCGTCGCGACAGGCGATCGGCCAACTGGCACTGAACCTGTTCAAGAACAAAGCCGTGGAAAAAGTCATCGTCGCCGGCTTGCCGAAGTCCCGCGCCGCGATGCACCTGGACACCGTGTTCAGTTTCTGCGACCGCGACCTGGTGACGATTTTCCCGGAAGTGGTCAACCAGATCGTCGCCTTCACCCTGCGTCCTGACGAAAGCAAACAGGGCGGCATCGACATCCGCCGCGAAGAAGGCAGCTTCCTCGACACTGTCGCCGCTGCGCTAAACCTGCCGAAACTGCGCGTGGTGGAAACCGGCGGCAACAGCTTCGCCGCCGAACGCGAGCAATGGGACGACGGCAATAACGTGGTGGCCGTGGAACCGGGCGTGGTCATCGGCTACGACCGCAACACCTACACCAACACCCTGCTGCGCAAGGCAGGCGTGGAGGTCATCACCATCAGCGCTGGCGAACTCGGTCGTGGTCGCGGCGGCGGCCACTGCATGACCTGCCCGATCATCCGCGACCCAATCGATTACTAAACCTCTGAGCCTTGGCCGCGACTTACAAAGCGCGGCCAGGGGGATAACCGACACCGAAGGAGATCCATCATGGCTTTTAACATCCACAACCGTAACCTGCTCAGCCTGGAACACCACACCCCACGTGAGCTGCGTTATCTGCTCGACCTGTCCCGCGATCTGAAACGCGCCAAGTACACCGGCACCGAGCAGCAACACCTCAAGGGCAACAACATCGCCCTGATCTTCGAAAAAACCTCGACCCGCACCCGTTGCGCGTTCGAAGTGGCGGCCTACGACCAAGGCGCCAACGTCACCTACATCGACCCGAACTCATCGCAGATCGGCCACAAGGAAAGCATGAAAGACACGGCCCGCGTGCTGGGTCGCATGTACGACGCCATCGAATACCGTGGTTTCAAACAGGAAATTGTCGAAGAGCTGGCGAAGTTCGCCGGGGTGCCGGTGTTCAACGGCCTGACCGACGAATATCACCCAACGCAAATGATCGCCGACGTGCTGACCATGCGTGAACACGCCGACAAGCCGATCCACGAAATCAGCTACGCCTACCTCGGCGACGCGCGCAACAACATGGGCAACTCGCTGCTGCTGGTCGGCGCCAAGCTCGGCATGGACGTGCGCATCTGCGCGCCGAAAGCCCTGTGGCCGCACGACGATCTGGTCGATCGCTGCAAGAAATACGCGGAAGAATCCGGCGCGCGCATCACCCTGACCGAAGACCCGAAAGCCGCGGTCAAAGGCGTCGATTTCATCCACACCGATGTCTGGGTGTCGATGGGCGAGCCGGTTGAAGCCTGGGCCGAACGTATCCAGCAACTGCTGCCGTACCAGGTCAACAAAGAGCTGATGAAAGCCACCGGCAACCCGCGCACCAAGTTCATGCACTGCCTGCCGGCGTTTCACAACAGCGATACCAAGGTCGGCAAACAGATCGCCGAACAGTATCCGCACCTGGCCAACGGCATCGAAGTCACCGACGACGTGTTCGAGTCGCCCGCCTGCATCGCCTTCGAGCAAGCGGAAAACCGCATGCACACGATCAAGGCGATCCTGGTCTCGACCCTGGCTGATCTGTAAACCAATACAGCTCTCACTGACACGACACGGTCACTGTGGGAGCTGGCTTGCCAGCGATAGCGGTGTGTCAGCCAGCGACAATGTTGCCTGATCCACCGCCATCGCGGGCAAGCCCGGCTCCCACAGGGACCGCATTCGTCCTGCGAGCTTTCACTGTTTTCCAGAAGGACATGCACCATGCGTATCGTCGTAGCTCTGGGCGGTAACGCCCTGCTCCGTCGTGGCGAGCCGATGACCGCTGACAACCAGCGCGCCAACATCCGCATCGCCACCGAGCAAATCGCCAAGATCCATCCCGGCAATCAACTGGTCATCGCCCACGGCAATGGCCCGCAAGTCGGCCTGCTGTCGCTGCAGGCAGCGGCCTACACCTCCGTCACCCCTTACCCGCTGGACGTGCTCGGTGCCGAAACCGAAGGCATGATCGGCTACATCATCGAACAGGAACTGGGCAACCTGCTGGACTTCGAAGTGCCGTTCGCCACCCTGCTGACCCAGGTTGAAGTCGACGCCAAGGACCCGGCCTTCCAGAATCCAACCAAACCGATCGGCCCGGTCTACGACAAGGCTGAAGCGGAAAAACTCGCTGCTGAAAAAGGCTGGGCCATCGCTCCGGACGGCGACAAGTTCCGTCGTGTGGTGGCCAGCCCACGGCCAAAACGCATCTTCGAGATCCGTCCGATCAAGTGGCTGCTGGACAAGGGCAGCATCGTCATCTGCGCCGGTGGCGGCGGCATTCCGACCATGTACGACGAGCACCGCAACCTCAAGGGCATCGAGGCGGTAATCGACAAGGATCTGTGCTCGTCGCTGCTCGCCGAGCAACTGGAAGCTGACTTGCTGGTGATCGCCACCGACGTCAACGCGGCGTTCGTCGACTATGGCAAGCCGTCGCAGAAAGCCATCGCCGAAGCCCACCCGGATGAACTCGAACGCCTCGGTTTCGCCGCTGGCTCCATGGGACCGAAGGTGCAGGCAGCCTGCGAATTCGCGCGCCATACTGGCAAGGTCGCGGTGATCGGTTCGCTCGCGGACATCGAAGCGATCGTCCAGGGTACTGCCGGTACACGCGTCAGCACGGCGAAGCCGGGCATCAGCTATCGATAATTAGAAACTCAAGGGCAGGCTCAGGGTCTGCCCTTCTCCCATGCCTTGAAAGGAGAAACCCATGGCCCAGTTTGAACCCGGTCATTTGCATATTGAGCGGCACGCGCTGACTCCGGATGACGTCAGTTACAACGTGCACCTCGACTATGAAGTGTTCACCGATCCGCAGAAAGGCAAAGGCATACAGTTCACGATGCACGGCAACCTTCAGGGCAAGGACATGAAAGAGACCTTCTTCCTGCCCAAAGAGGAGGCCTACAACTTTGCCAACAATGTGACGAAAATCGCCGAGAAGTACGGCATTCCCAAGACCCACAGCCAGATCGGCTCGGTTCACAAGCATTACGACATGATGTTTGAAGACATCCGCAAGCAACTTGATATGAAGTCCGGCGACCCGGTCAATCTCGAGCACTTCGAATAACCTGGATTTTGCACATCCCCTGTAGGAGTGAGCCTGCTCGCGATAGCGGTGTATCAGTCAACATCGTTGTTTCTGACACACCGCTATCGCGAGCAGGCTCACTCCTACAAGGGTCCGTGTTGGCCTGAAATCCTGTGTCCGGTTTCACCATTAGCCCGCCCCAAGGCATACTTGCCCCCCTCCGCATTCCAGAACACTGAACCGCCCCCATGCGTATCCACGTCAGCTTCATCGACCGCGTCGGCATCACCCAGGAAGTCCTGGCTATCCTCGGTGGGCGCAATCTCAATCTGGATGCGGTGGAGATGATTCCGCCCAACGTCTACATCGATGCACCGACCTTGAGCCCGCAAGTGCTCGAAGAGCTCAAAGATGCGTTGTTTCGGGTGCGCGGTGTGGAGGCCGTGGTGGTGGTCGACATCCTCCCTGGTCAGCGCCGGCACCTGCAGCTCGATGCGTTGCTCGCGGCGATGACCGATCCGGTACTCGCCCTCGATAGCGCCGGCAAGGTGCTGCTGGCCAACCCGGCACTGATCGCCCTGTACGGCCGCGAACCGGCGGGGGAAAGTGTCTCGGAACTGTTCAACGATCCCGGCCTGCTGGAAACCCTGCTCGAACAAGGCTTCCGCCTGCCGCTGCGCGAGATCACCGTCAATGGCCAGACCCTGCTGCTGGACGCCACGCCGATCACCGACGCCGGTGCGCTGCTGACCCTGTATCAGCCAAACCGTATCGGCGAACAGCTCTCGGCGTTGCACCATGACCATGCCGAAGGTTTCGATGCACTGCTCGGCGAATCCCCGGCGATCCGCACGCTGAAGGCCCGCGCGCAACGAGTCGCAGCCCTCGACGCACCGCTGCTGATTCAAGGCGAAACCGGCACCGGTAAAGAACTGGTGGCCCGCGCTTGCCACGCGATCAGTGCGCGGCACAGTGCGCCGTTTCTCGCCTTGAACTGCGCGGCCCTGCCGGAGAACCTCGCCGAGAGCGAACTGTTCGGCTACGCCCCCGGCGCCTTTACCGGCGCGCAACGTGGCGGCAAACCGGGGCTGATGGAACTGGCCAACCAGGGCACGGTGTTTCTCGACGAGATCGGCGAGATGTCGCCGTACTTGCAAGCCAAACTGCTGCGCTTTTTGAACGACGGTAGCTTCCGTCGAGTGGGCGGCGATCGTGAAGTGAAGGTCAACGTGCGGATCCTCAGCGCGACCCACCGCGACCTGGAAAAAATGGTCAGCGAAGGCCTGTTCCGCGAAGACCTGTTCTACCGCCTCAACGTACTCAACGTTGAAGTGCCGCCGCTGCGTGAGCGTGGCCAGGACATTCTGCTGCTGGCGCGCTACTTCATGCAGCAGGCTTGTGCGCAGATTCAGCGTCCAGTCTGTCGCCTTGCGCCCGGTACCTATCCGGCGCTGCTTGGTAATCGTTGGCCGGGTAACGTGCGCCAGTTGCAGAACGTGATCTTCCGCGCCGCGGCGATCTGCGAGAGCAGCCTGGTCGACATCGGCGACCTCGACATCGCCGGCACCTCGGTGGCGCGGCAGACCGACAGCGACGTCGACAGCCTCGAACAAGCCGTCGAATCCTTCGAAAAATCGCTGCTGGAAAAACTCTACGTCAGCTACCCCTCGACCCGCCAACTGGCCAGCCGCCTGCAGACCTCGCACACGGCGATTGCCCATCGACTGCGCAAGTACGGCATTCCCAACAAACCGTAAGCCGCACGCGGTCAAAAATGTGGGAGCGGGCTTGCTCGCCAATGCGGTGGGCCATTCAACAGTGATGTCGACTGACCTGACGCTTTCGCGAGCAAGCCCGCTCCCACAGGGGGTTCATGTGACGGATTCGAAATCCGTTCAAAACCGACCTCCATCTGTACTGAAAGCGCTACAGCGGAACGATATCGATACACCCACCTCCAATCACCGCTGTGCAAGGCTTTGATCCGCTTCAGCTTTTCTCCCCGCCCCAAGCTGTAGCGATTTCGCTACAGAAGCCCCACACCCATCACAACCAGAAACACATAACCATTTGATTTATATATATAAATACAATCTGGCCGCGTTCTTGCTAAGTAACCGCTCATAAAATCAGGGCTTTCATGCCCAAGCCTTCCACCGCGTCCACCAGACGAGTCTGGCCCCCTTAGGAGTTTCCATGAGCGAGTTGCGTTTTACTGAAGATCACGAATGGCTGCGCACCGAAGCTGACGGCAGCGTTACTGTCGGCATCACCGCTTTCGCGCAGAACGCTTTGGGCGACGTGGTGTTCGTGCAACTGCCTGAGCTGCAGGCTTACGAAAAAGGCGCTGAAGCCGCCACCGTGGAATCGGTGAAAGCCGCCAGCGGCGTGTACATGCCGCTCGACGGTGACGTTGTGGAAGTGAACCCGGCACTGGACGGCAGCCCGGAACTGGTCAACGAAGATCCGCTGGGCGAAGGCTGGTTCTTCCGCTTCCAGCCAAGTGACGCCGCCGCTGTCGGCAAACTGCTCGATCAAGACGCCTACGACCGCCTGATCAAAGCCCAAGCCGAAGCCTGAGGAGTAACGACATGACCCAAGTAAACCTCGGCACTGCCAACGAATTCATCGCCCGTCACATCGGCCCGCGCGCCGGTGACGAGCAAGCCATGCTCAACAGCCTCGGCTTCGACTCGCTCGAAGCGCTGAGCGCCAGCGTCATCCCGGAAAGCATCAAGGGCACCAGCGTGCTCGGCCTGGACGACGGCCTGAGCGAAGCCGATGCACTGACGATGATCAAATCCATCGCCGGCAAAAACCAACTGTTCAAGACCTACATCGGCCAGGGCTACTACAACTGCCACACGCCGTCGCCGATCCTGCGCAACCTGTTGGAAAACCCGGCCTGGTACACCGCTTACACCCCGTACCAGCCGGAAATTTCCCAGGGCCGTCTCGAAGCGCTGCTGAACTTCCAGACCCTGATCAGCGACCTCACCGGCCTGCCGATCGCCAACGCCTCGCTGCTCGACGAAGCCACCGCCGCTGCCGAAGCCATGACCTTCTGCAAACGCCTGAGCAAAAACAAGGGCAGCCACCAGTTCTTCGCCTCGATCCACAGCCACCCGCAAACCCTCGACGTGCTGCGCACCCGTGCCGAGCCGCTGGGCATCGACGTGGTGGTTGGCGATGAGCGTGAACTGAGCGACGTCACGCCGTTTTTCGGCGCGCTGCTGCAATACCCGGCGAGCAACGGTGACCTGTTCGACTACCGCGAACTAACCGAGCGTTTCCACGCCGCCAACGCGCTGGTGGCCGTGGCTGCCGACCTGCTGGCCCTGACTTTGCTGACCGCCCCGGGCGAGTTCGGCGCCGACGTCGCCATCGGTTCCGCACAACGCTTCGGCGTGCCGCTGGGCTTCGGTGGCCCGCACGCGGCTTACTTCTCGACTAAAGATGCGTTCAAGCGCGACATGCCCGGCCGTCTGGTCGGTGTCTCGGTTGACCGTTTCGGCAAGCCGGCGCTGCGTCTGGCGATGCAGACCCGCGAGCAACACATCCGCCGCGAGAAGGCCACCTCGAACATCTGCACCGCGCAGGTGCTGCTGGCCAACATCGCCAGCATGTACGCCGTGTACCACGGCCCGAAAGGCCTGACCCGGATCGCCAACCGCGTGCATCACCTGACCGCGATTCTGGCCAAGGGCCTGAGCGCACTGGGCGCTAAAGTCGAGCAGACCAGCTTCTTCGACACCCTGACCCTCGCCACCGGCGCACACACCGCCGCGCTGCACGACAAGGCGCATGCCGCGCAGATCAACCTGCGAGTCATCGATGCCGAGCGTCTGGGCCTGTCGGTGGACGAAACCACCACTCAGGCTGACATCGAAACCCTATGGGGGCTGTTCGCCGACGGCAAGACCCTGCCGGACTTCACTGCACTGGCTACTTCGGTGAAAAGCACCATCCCGGCGGCGCTAGTACGTCAGTCGCCGATCCTCAGCCACCCGGTGTTCAACCGTTATCACTCGGAAACCGAGCTGATGCGCTACCTGCGCAAACTGGCGGACAAGGACCTGGCACTGGATCGCACCATGATCCCGTTGGGCTCGTGCACCATGAAACTCAACGCCGCCAGCGAAATGATCCCGGTGACCTGGGCCGAATTCGGCGCCCTGCACCCGTTCGCCCCGGCCGCACAAAGCGCCGGTTATCAGCAACTGACCGATGAACTGGAAGCGATGCTCTGCGCCGCCACCGGTTACGACGCGATCTCGCTGCAACCGAACGCCGGTTCGCAGGGTGAATACGCAGGTCTCTTGGCGATTCGCGCTTACCACCAGAGCCGTGGCGACGAGCGCCGCGACATCTGCCTGATCCCGTCGTCGGCCCACGGCACCAACCCGGCCACCGCCAACATGGCCGGCATGCGCGTGGTGGTGACCGCGTGCGATGCGCGCGGCAACGTCGATATCGAAGACCTGCGCGCCAAAGCCATCGAGCACCGCGAACACCTCGCGGCGCTGATGATCACCTACCCGTCGACCCACGGCGTGTTCGAAGAAGGCATCCGCGAAATCTGCGGAATCATTCATGACAACGGCGGCCAGGTGTACATCGACGGCGCCAACATGAACGCGATGGTCGGCCTCTGCGCACCGGGCAAGTTCGGCGGCGACGTGTCGCACCTGAACCTGCACAAAACCTTCTGCATTCCGCACGGCGGTGGCGGCCCGGGTGTCGGCCCGATCGGCGTCAAGTCGCACCTGACCCCGTTCCTGCCGGGTCACGGCCAGATGGCACGCAAGGAAGGCGCGGTCTGCGCAGCACCGTTCGGCAGCGCAAGCATTCTGCCGATCACCTGGATGTACATTCGCATGATGGGCGGCGCCGGTCTCAAGCGTGCTTCGCAACTGGCGATCCTCAATGCCAACTACATTTCCCGTCGCCTCGAAGAGCACTATCCAGTGCTGTACACCGGCAGCAACGGGCTGGTGGCGCACGAATGCATCCTCGATCTGCGTCCACTGAAAGACAGCAGCGGCATCAGCGTCGATGACGTCGCCAAGCGTCTGATCGACTTCGGCTTCCACGCCCCGACCATGTCGTTCCCGGTCGCCGGCACGCTGATGATCGAGCCGACCGAAAGTGAATCCAAGGAAGAACTGGACCGCTTCTGCGACGCCATGATCCGCATCCGCGAAGAAATCCGCGCGGTGGAAAACGGCACGCTGGACAAGGAAGACAACCCGCTGAAAAACGCCCCGCACACTGCAGCGGAACTGGTCGGCGAGTGGACCCACCCGTACAGCCGCGAGCAGGCGGTGTATCCGGTGGCGTCGTTGATCGAAGGTAAATACTGGCCGCCGGTCGGTCGCGTCGACAACGTGTTCGGCGACCGCAACCTGGTCTGCGCCTGCCCGTCGATCGAAAGCTACGCTTAAACGGATGCGGGATCAGTTATCGCTGATCCCGCAAACACCGCAGATCCCTGTAGGAGTGAGCCTGCTCGCGATAGCGGTGTATCAGTCGACATTACTGTTATCTGACACACCGCTATCGCGAGCAGGCTCACTCCTACAAGGGAATGCGGTCAGCCGCAAAAATCCGCCAATTCCTATAACAAGAAACCGGAGAACCACTCATGTCGTTAAGCGTGTTCGACCTGTTCAAGATTGGCATCGGCCCTTCCAGCTCCCACACCGTCGGCCCGATGCGTGCCGCTGCGCGCTTCGCCGAAGGCCTGCGCCGCGATGACCTGTTGTTGGCCACCAGCACCGTCAAAGTCGAGCTGTACGGCTCGCTCGGCGCCACCGGCAAGGGGCACGGCAGCGACAAAGCCGTGCTGCTCGGCCTTGAAGGTGAACACCCGGACACCGTCGATACCGAAACCGTCGCCGCGCGCCTGCAGGAAATTCGCGGCAATGGCCGGCTGAACCTGCTCGGCGAACACAGCATCGCGTTCAACGAGAAAGAACACCTGGCGATGATCCGCAAACCGTTGGCCTATCACCCCAACGGCATGATCTTTCGCGCCTTCGATGCTGCCGGTATTCAGATTCGCAGCCGCGAGTACTACTCGGTCGGTGGCGGCTTTGTAGTCGATGAAGATGCGGCCGGTGCCGACCGCATCGTCGAAGACGCGACACCGCTGACCTTCCCGTTCAAAAGTGCCAAGGACTTGCTCGGCCATTGCGCCACCTACGGTCTGTCGATCAGCCAGGTGATGCTGACCAATGAAAGCGCCTGGCGCCCTGAAGCGGAAACCCGCGCCGGTCTGCTGAAAATCTGGCAAGTGATGCAGGACTGCGTCGCCGCTGGCTGTCGCAACGAAGGCATTCTGCCGGGCGGGCTGAAGGTCAAACGCCGGGCGGCGGCGCTGCATCGGCAATTGTGCAAGAACCCGGAATCGGCGTTGCGCGATCCGCTGTCGGTGCTCGACTGGGTCAACCTTTATGCACTGGCGGTCAACGAAGAAAACGTCAACGGTGGTCGTGTAGTCACCGCGCCGACCAACGGCGCGGCGGGCATCATCCCGGCGGTGCTGCATTACTACATGCGCTTTATCCCGGGTGCGAACGATGACGGCGTGGTGCGCTTTCTGCTGACCGCCGCCGCCATCGGCATTCTGTACAAGGAAAACGCCTCGATCTCCGGCGCCGAAGTCGGCTGTCAGGGCGAGGTCGGCGTGGCTTGCTCGATGGCCGCCGGCGCGTTGTGTGAAGTGCTCGGCGGCAGCGTGCAGCAAGTCGAGAACGCGGCGGAAATCGGCATGGAACACAACCTCGGCCTGACCTGCGACCCGATTGGCGGGCTGGTGCAGGTCCCGTGTATCGAGCGCAACGCCATGGGTTCGGTGAAAGCGATCAACGCGGTGCGCATGGCCATGCGCGGCGACGGGCAACACTTCGTCTCCCTCGACAAAGTCATCCGCACCATGCGCCAGACCGGCGCCGACATGAAAAGCAAATACAAAGAGACCGCCCGCGGCGGTCTGGCAGTCAACATCATCGAATGCTGATTTATGTCCTCGCCCTTTGGGAGAGGACCGCACTTAGCCCCCTCTCCCTCTGGGAGAGGGCTGGGTGAGGGGCTTTTGATCTTGATCTAAATCTAGCCCCATGCCCCCAAACTCAAACTTTCAAGGAGCCACGCATGTCCACCGAACAACTGTCGAAAACCCCGCTGCACGCTCTGCATATCGAACTCGGCGCCCGCATGGTGCCGTTCGCCGGCTACGACATGCCGGTGCAATACCCGCTGGGCGTGATGAAAGAACACCAGCACACCCGTGAGCAGGCCGGGCTGTTCGATGTCTCGCACATGGGCCAGATCCGCCTGACCGGCGCTAATGCCGCCAAGGCTCTGGAAACCCTGGTGCCGGTGGATATCATCGACCTGCCGGTGGGCATGCAGCGCTACGCAATGTTCACCAACGACAACGGCGGCATCCTCGACGACCTGATGGTCGCCAATCTCGGTAACGACGAGCTGTTCCTGGTGGTCAACGCCGCGTGCAAGGATCAGGATCTGGCGCATCTGCAAAAACACATTGGCGATCAGTGCACCATTACGGAGCTGTTCGAAGCGCGCGCGCTGCTGGCGTTGCAAGGCCCGGCTGCGGTCACCGTGCTGGCGCGTCTTGCGCCAGAGGTGGCGAAGATGACGTTCATGCAGTTCAATCGCGTGCAACTGCTGGGCGTGGATTGCTTCGTCAGCCGTTCGGGCTACACCGGTGAAGACGGTTTCGAAATCTCGGTGCCCGCCGCCGATGCAGAAAAACTCGCCCGCGCCCTGCTGGCCGAACCGGAAGTTCAGGCCATCGGCCTCGGCGCCCGCGACTCGCTGCGCCTGGAAGCCGGCCTGTGCCTGTACGGGCACGACATGAACACCGAGACCACGCCGATCGAAGCCAGCCTGTTGTGGGCAATCTCCAAGCCACGTCGTGCCGACGGCGCACGGGCCGGTGGTTTCCCGGGGGCAGAGACAGTTTTTGCTCAGCAGCAGAATGGCGTCGCGCGCAAACGCGTCGGTCTGCTGCCACAGGAACGTACGCCGGTGCGTGAAGGCGCAGAAATCGTCAACGACGCGGGCGAAATCATCGGCAGCGTGTGCAGCGGCGGCTTCGGTCCGACCTTGGGTGGCCCGTTGGCGATGGGTTACCTCGACAGCGCTTATGTCACCCTGGATACGCCAGTCTGGGCCATCGTTCGTGGGAAAAAGGTGCAAATGCTTGTAAGCAAAATGCCATTTGTTCCACAACGCTACTATCGTGGTTGATTGACTGTTTCTATAAGTAACGCGATTGCGTTATGCGTGCACTAATATGTAACGCAATCGCCACAAAAAAGTGCATTTTCTAACATTTGATTCGATTATGAACTTTACTTATAACGTTCGAAAACTTTTGAACAAGCTAATCGTCCAAGCCGCACTAGCAGACTGACTAACTGCCAGCCGGGACAGTAAAACCGGGGCCTTCGCGGGGCTTGTTTTTTCTCCCGTAGTTGGCGTAGAGTTTGTCCACTGTGTTTGCATGGGTCAGCTTGGAATCGTGACCTGGGCAGTAGCCTACAAGTTAGCTACATCCCGCTCGACGTCTTCTTACTCTCCTGCAACCAGCCCCAGTACTCTTTCATGAGAAAGAGGCTGTCATCAATTTATGCGTCAAAGGAAATAAGAAATGTCCCAACGTCAGAGCGGTACCGTCAAGTGGTTTAACGACGAGAAAGGTTTTGGTTTTATCACTCCAGAAAGCGGTCCGGATCTGTTCGTGCATTTCCGCGCTATTCAGGGCAACGGCTTCAAGAGCCTGAAAGAAGGCCAGAAAGTGACCTTCGTTGCTGTGCAAGGCCAGAAAGGCATGCAGGCTGATGAAGTACAAGCAGAAGGTTAATCTTCTGTAACGAAAAAGCCCCTGATATTGATATCAGGGGCTTTTTTGTGCGCGCGAATCCGTAAAATGGCGCTTCATTTTGCGTCCAGAGGCTGCCATGTCGAAGAACCTGCTCACTCCCCAGGGCGACTTTCCTGCTGTTGGCCTCGGCCGGCGCCTGGCCGCGATGTTCTATGACTTCCTGTTGTGCACTGCCCTGCTGATCGTCACCGGATTCGTCTACAAGTTGATCCAGGCAGCGATCATCGGTGAAGAACGCCTGCGTGTGCTGACCGACGCCGGAAAAATGGATGGCGATCCGCTGTATTCCACAGTGTTGCTGTTGGTGCTGTTTGCGTTCTTCGCCAAGTTCTGGACCCACGGCGGGCAGACACTGGGCATGCAGGTATGGGGCATCCGCGTACAGAACGCCGATGGCAGCGCGATCAGCCTGTGGCAGGCGCTGCTGCGCTTCATGGTATCGATCGCTTCGTGGCTGTGCGCAGGGCTAGGGTTTCTCTGGTCGCTGTACGACAAGCAAAAGCGCACCTGGCACGACATCTACTCCGATACCCGCGTGGTGCGGATTCCGAAGAAGACCAAATAGTTTCCAGACACCGAATACCACTGTGGGAGCGAGCCTGCTCGCGAAAGCGTAGTATCAGCCGACATTTATGTTTGCTGATTCACCGCCTTCGCGAGCAGGCTCGCTCCCACAGGTTTTGCGCTGTTTCTGAAGGACCTCAGGCGTTACCCGCCAGCTTCATCCGCGCCGCCTGGGTGAAATCCAGCATGCGCTTCAACGGACGGATCGCCTGCGGAATCAGCGCCGGATCGACAAAGATCTCGTTCGTCCCTTCCTTCAGGCTCTTGAGCGTGCGCTCAAGGGTGTTCATGGCCATCCACGGGCAATGTGCGCAACTGCGGCACGCCGCGCCGTTACCGGCGGTTGGCGCCTCGATGAAGACCTTATCCGGGCACAGCTGCTGCATCTTGTAGAAGATGCCACGGTCGGTGGCGACGATCAGGGTCTTGTTCGGCAGGCTTTGCGCGGCTGCGATCAACTGACTGGTGGAACCTACTGCGTCCGCCAGTTCGATCACCGAGGTCGGCGACTCCGGATGCACCAGAATCGCGGCGTCCGGGTACAGCGCCTTCATGTCTTCGAGCTGCTTGGACTTGAACTCTTCGTGGACGATGCAGGCACCGTCCCACAGCAGCATATCGGCGCCGGTCTTGCGCTGGATGTAGGTGCCCAGGTGCTTGTCCGGGCCCCAGATGATGGTCTCGCCGTTGTCCATCAGGCTTTCGACGATCTCCAGTGCGCAGCTCGACGTTACCACCCAGTCAGCCCGGGCTTTGACCGCGGCCGAGGTGTTGGCGTACACCACCACCGTGCGCTCCGGGTGCTGATCGCAGAACGCCGAGAACTCGTCCACCGGGCAACCGAGGTCCAGCGAGCAGGTCGCGTCCAGGGTCGGCATCAGCACGCGTTTTTCCGGGTTGAGGATCTTCGCGGTCTCGCCCATGAACTTTACGCCGGCGACCACCACGGTCTTGGCCGGGTGAGCGTTGCCGAAGCGCGCCATTTCGAGGGAGTCGGACACACAGCCGCCGGTTTCTTCGGCCAGGGCCTGAATCACCGGATCGCAATAGAAGTGGGCCACCAGCACCGCGTCCTGAGCCTTGAGCTCGGCGGCGATGGCGGAACGGTAGTAGGCCTCTTCCTCGGCAGTCAGCGGTTTGGGCTGTTTGGCATCGAGGTGGGCTTGAACCAGAAGGCGTTCGGAAATCTGCGTCATGTTCGCAAGACCTGCAGGCGCTTTCGCGCGAAAGTCGAGTATACACCCGGCTCCGGACCACTTGAGGGTACCGCCGGGAGAGTGAGTATTATCAGGCACGGACAGCGTTGAAGCTGCGCAAGGCTACAGAATATCCCGTTGATACAAAAGATGATTCTGACCTGTGTCAGCGCAGGCAACGATCAAGGGAGAGGTGCCTGAATCGCAGGCAAAAAAAAACCCGGAAATCCTCACTTTCGTGGGCCTTCCGGATTTTCTAAACCGCCAAATATGGTGGGTCGTGTGGGATTCGAACCTACGACCAATTGGTTAAAAGCCAACTGCTCTACCAACTGAGCTAACGACCCGCTGTGTGGTGGCGCGTATAATACTGATTTTTAAGGACTATTCAACACCTTTTTGAAAAAAATCAAAAATAAGGTGTTGGATCGCTTACACCGGCCGCTGCGAAGCCTTCTGCACGCAGGCGGCAGCTGTCGCATTTGCCGCACGCGCGGCCTTCATCGTCCGCCTGATAGCAGGAAACTGTCAGGCCGTAATCCACGCCCAGCTTCACGCCCGCCTGGACGATCTGCGCCTTGCTCAGGTTCTGCAGCGGTGCCTGGATGCGGAAACCGTCGCCTTCCACACCCGCCTTGGTCGCCAGGTTGGCCATGCGCTCGAACGACTCGATGAACTCCGGACGGCAATCCGGGTAACCGGAATAGTCCACCGCGTTGACACCGATAAAGATGTCACGCGCGCCAAGCACTTCAGCCCAGCCCAGTGCCAGCGACAGGAACACGGTGTTGCGCGCCGGCACGTAGGTCACCGGGATGCCCTCGCCCAGCTCTTCCGGGATGTCGATGCTGGTGTCGGTCAGCGCCGAGCCGCCCATGCCGTTCAGGTTCAGGCCGATCACTTTGTGCTCGACCACACCCAGATCGCGAGCGACGCGCGCGGCGGCATGCAGCTCTGCATGGGAGCGCTGGCCGTAATCGAAACTCATGGTGTAGCAGGCGAAACCTTCGGCTCGGGCCATCGCCACGACCGTGGCCGAATCCAGACCGCCCGACAGTAAAATCACTGCACGCTGTTCGGTGGTGTTCAGTTGTTCAGTCATCTCAGCGCCCCGGCTCGTCATTCCAAAGATACTTGTGCAGCTGTAATTGCAGACGCACCGGCAGGTTGTCTGCCACCACCCAGTCCGCCAGATCCCTGGCATTGAGGTCATGATGACTTGGGGAAAACAGCACTTCACCCGCACGTTGATCGAGACCGTACTGGATCAGTTTGGAAACCGCCCAGTCATAGTCGTCCCGCGAGCAGATGACAAACTTCACCTGATCGTTGGGCGTCAACAGTTCGATGTTTTCGTAGCGGTTGCGGTGCGCCTCCTTGGAGTCCGGCGTCTTCAAGTCGACTACGCGACTGACGCGCGAATCTACCGCCGAGATATCGAGTGCACCACTGGTTTCCAGTGACACTTCGTAACCGGCATCACACAATTGCTTGAGCAACGGGATGGCATTGGGCTGCGCCAGCGGTTCACCGCCGGTCACACAGACGTAGCGCGGGCGAAACCCGGCCACTTGTTCGAGGATATCGTCGAGGGTGCGGATCGTACCGCCGCTGAACGCATAGGCGCTGTCGCAGTATTGGCAACGCAATGGACAACCGGTCAGGCGCACAAAAACCGTGGGCAGCCCGGCAGTCCGCGTTTCCCCCTGCAACGAGTAGAAAACTTCGGTAATTCTCAATGTGTCTTGCATAGTCGCCACGGGCGTAACAGCTAAACAGGCTGTCCGCCTCCGTCAGGCACTTCAGGCAACCCCGCCAACGCGTAGATCACCAGAAGCGTGTTTCAGAAAAAGGGCGTGAATTCTAACGAAAAAACCCGCGACAAGCGCGGGTTTCTTCCAAACGGGTCAAACACACTTACATGCGTTGCAGGTCGCGTTGGGCCAACTGAGCAGCGGAGGTTCCCGGGTATTGGGAAACCACCTGTTGCAGAATGCCTTTGACCTTGTCGGTGTGACCGAGGCGGCGCTCTACATCAGCCAGCTTGTACAGCGAATCCGGCACTTTGGCGTGCTTGGGATAGAGCTGCGACACCTTGGCGAAAGCCTGACCTGCACCTTGCAGATCGCCCTTGGCCAGGTTCACTTCGCCCAACCAGTACTGGGCATTGCCCGCGTATTGGCTGTTCGGGTATTTGCGCAGGAATGCCGAGAAAGCCTGGCTGGCCTTGTCGAAATCCTTGGCTTTGATCAGGTCGAAAGCGGCATCGTAATACAGCTTTTCCTTGGCCGGATCACCCGGTTCGCTACTTGCAGCAGGTGCCTGGGCGGCAGCAGCCCCGGCGCCAGCGGCAGCACCGGCAGCAGCACTTGCATCGCCACCGGCAGAAGAATTCTCAGGAGTCGCGGCAGGTGCAACACCGGATCCTATGCGCCGATCAAGATCCTGGTATCGCTCCAGGGATTCCTGTTTCATGCGCGCAACCTGATTCTGCAGTTCTTCGATCACACCTTGCTGGCGCGATATCTGATCCTGCATCTGTTGCAGTTGGTTGAACAGCATGCCCTGTGCCGAGGCAGGGGCCGAAGCCGCTCCCCCGGCATAGGCGCCGTTCGTACCGTAACCCGCAGGCGGATAACTGCTCCCGCTATTGTTATAACCGGAGTTGTCATCGACCACAGGAACCGCAGCCCACGCCGCAAGCGGCGCGAGGCTGAGAGCCAGAACAGTTACAGCACGACGGCACGTTCGCATATCGAATTACTTACGCAGTTCGACGCGACGGTTTTGAGCCCAGGACTGCTCGTCGTTGCCGGTAGCAACTGGACGCTCTTCGCCGTAGGAAACCAGTTCCAGCTGAGCTGGGGAAACACCTTGCAGTACCAGGTAGCGCTGAACGGCTTTCGCACGACGCTCGCCCAGTGCCATGTTGTACTCACGAGTACCACGTTCGTCGGTGTTGCCTTCCAGAACAACGCGAGCGCCGTTTGCTTTCAGGTCTTTGGCGTGAACGTCCAGAGCGCGCATGGCTTCTGGCTTCAGGTCCGAGCTGTCGTATTCGAAGTAGAAGGTGGTGATTGCGCGCAGAGCAGCTTCTTCGCTCAGGGAACCGTCAACGGCACCAGTGTTTGCGCCGTAACCAGCGTTTGGATCAACAGCGCCTTCACCGGCGTTGTCGCCGCCTTTGGACGAGCAACCTACAGCTACAGCCATGGCCAGAGCCAGCGCAGCAAATTTACCAAACTTCAGCATTTCCATCGTGAAACTCCTAATGAACCCCAGTGTGTTAAGTAAAACGTAAAGCGCCGCGTCAGTTCAGGTAAGGGGACCAGGACGGTTCTCTGACTTCGCCTTGTGCGGTAGGAAGCGGGAGCCTCACGCGTCCATTAATGGACACGAGCATCAAGACTCCCCGGCCCTGCTGGCGGGTGGCGTAGATTACCATGGTGCCGTTGGGCGCAACAGTAGGTGACTCGTCCAGAGTGCTATCAGTGAGGATCTTTACACTACCTCGCTGCAAATCCTGGGCCGCCACCTTGAAATTGGTGAAACCATCCTGGCGATGAATCATCACCAGCGTCTTTTCATCAGCCGAAAGCTTCGGGTTGGCGTTGTAGTTGCCAATGAAGGTCACACGCTCGGCACCACCGCCGCTGGCGCTGGTTTTGTAGATCTGCGGCTTGCCGCCACGGTCCGAGGTGAAGTAGATGGTCGAACCATCCTTGCCCCAGTACGGTTCGGTGTTGATGCCAGGACCTGCCGTCACACGAGTGATCTGACGCGAACCCAGGTTCATCACATAGATGTCCGGGTTGCCGTCTTTCGACAGTACGAAAGCCAGGCGATTGCCATCCGGCGACCAGGCTGGAGCGCCGTTCAGGCCTTCGAAGTTGGTGATCTGCTCACGGCGACCGGTGTCGATGTTCTGCATGAAGATCCGTGGGCGCTTCTGCTCGAACGACACGTAGGCGATGCGCTTGCCATCCGGGGCGAAACGCGGCGACAGGATCGGCTCGCGCGATTGCAGCAGAGTCACGGCACGGGCACCGTCGTAGTCCGAACGCTGCAGGGTGTAGCGAGTGTTCTTCTCGGAGAAACGCTCGGCTGTCACGTACAGCAGACGGGTCGAAAACGCACCTTTGATGCCGGTGAGTTTTTCGAACGACTGGTCAGAGATGAAGTGCGCCATGTCACGCAGTTGCTCGGTGGTACCGGAAACACTGCCGTCAGCCACTTTCTGCTCGGTGGCCACGTTGAACAGTGCCCATTGCACCTGCAGACGACCGCCCGCAGGAGCAATGCTGCCGACCATCATGTATTGAGCACCCACCGCCTTCCAGTCTCGGAAGATGATTTCGCTCGGCTGGCTTGGCTGGCTGATCATGTTTTGCTTTGGAATCGGCGAGTAGTAGCCCGAGTTCCGCAAATCGTTACCAATGATTTCAGCCATATCGTCCGGCAGCACCGCACCGCCCTGCATACCGAACGGTACGACGGCGATCGGGGTGGCCCGATCGCTGCCGCTGGTGACCAGAATGTTCTTTTCATCAGCCATCGCGATCCCTGCCATGCAGCAGATCACGACCAGCATTCCTCGAAGAAGGTTTCTCACAAGGCTAGATCCTCAGGTGTGAATGTCATCTTGAATGAACGATACGGAGCGAAATCGCTCGGCTTCATTCCCTGCATTTCTGTCAAACGTCCAATATTCTTCACTGCCGCGACTGCCGACGCATCGAACGGACCATCGCCACTGGACTTGGCCACGCTGACCGAAGTCACCGTACCGTCCGGCAACATGCCGATTTGCAGCACGACCGTCATGCCTTTGCGTGCCGAAGGAGGACGCGCCCAACCTTCCGCTGCCCGCGCACGAATCAGGTCATCGAAACTGCCCGCGACTTCGTCACCCTGCTCATCGGCCAAGGCCTGCTGACGCTGTGGCGTGTCGGAAAGCAAATCTGCCAGGGCCTGAGCCTTTTTCTCTTCAGCGGATTTACGTGCCGCTTCCTGCGATTTCTTCTTCGCAGCATCGGCAGCAGCTTTCTTCTTCGCTTCGTCGGCGACTTTCTTCTTCGCCTCTTCAGCTTCAGCTTTTTTCTTGGCGTCTTCGGCGGCTTTCTTCTTCGCGTCTTCGACGATCTTCTTCTTGGCTTCTTCAGCGGCCGCTTTCTTGGCCTCTTCTTCAGCCGCCTTCTTGGCTTCTTCTTCGGCTTTCTTCTTGGCTATATCAGCCAATTGTTTCTCTTCTGCCTTCTTGGCCTCGGCTTTCTTCGCATCGTCGGCTTTCTTGGCTTCATCAGCCTTTTTCGCCTCGTCCGCTTTCTTCGCCTCGTCGGCCTTCTTGGCTTCCTCGGCCTTTTGAGCCGCTTCTTCTTTCTTTTGTTCCGCAGCCTTCACCGCTTCCTGCTCGACCTTTTTCTGTTCCATCTGCTCGACTTCGGTCTGGCGCGCGGCGGATTTCTTCGCCTCACCCGCAATCTTCTGATTGGTCTGGGTGGTTGCCTGACTTTTCGATTTCAGCTGGTACAGGGTCGCCTGGACAATCGGCTTGGCCGGCGGCAACTCGGGTGTGAAGGCGAAACTGACGAACAGCATGCCGAACACCAGCACGTGCAGGACAATCGCCAGAACACTAGGCCAGAAGTAGCTTTCCGAGGCGGACGGCTCTCGCTGTTGCTGCATCAGGGGGCCTCGGTAATCAAACCAACATTACCGACCCCGGCTTTCTGCAACCCGCCCATGGCACCCATCACGGCGCCGTAGTCGACCGACTTGTCGCCTCGGATAAAGACCTGGGTACGCTTGCCGCCTTCGGTGCCGGCGCGAATGATCTTGGTCACCGCGTCAGTCATCTGCGGCAGGGTCATTGCCCTGTCCTGCTGCTTTTCGGTATCGACTTCGCTGCCAAGGTTCCAGTAGTAGGTCTTGTCAGCCTTGATCGAAATGGTCAGCACCTGAGTGTTGTTGTCCTGCGGCAAGGCTTCGCTGGAAACCTTGGGCAGATCCACTTTCACGCCCTGATTGAGCATCGGCGCGGTCACCATGAAGATAACCAGCAGCACCAGCATCACGTCGATGTATGGCACCACGTTCATCTCGGCGACCGGCTTGCGCTTGTTTCGGGCTCGAGCGATTAAAGCCATCGGGAAATACCTGCTTATTCTTCGCTGGTGTGCACTTTGCGGTGCAGGATCGCCTGGAACTCATCGGCGAAGGTGTAGTAGCGGCTCAGCAAGGTTTCGCTGCGGGCAGAGAAACGGTTGTAAGCGATAACGGCCGGGATCGCGGCGAACAGGCCGATCGCGGTGGCGATCAGGGCTTCGGCGATGCCCGGGGCCACGGTGGCCAGGGTCGCCTGCTGGGCGCTGGCCAGACCGCGGAAGGAGTTCATGATGCCCCACACGGTGCCGAACAGACCGATGTACGGGCTGACCGAACCAACGGTGGCGAGGAACGGCAGGCTCTGCTCCAGCTTCTCTTCCTCACGGGAGATGGCAACGCGCATGGCACGGGCCACACCTTCCATCACCGCTTCCGGGTCAACACCTGGCTGCTGACGCAGACGGGAGAATTCCTTGAAACCGGCACGGAAGATCTGCTCTACGCCCGAATCCGGATCAGGGTTGCTGCCGGCCTGACGGTACAGCTTGGACAGATCGATACCCGACCAGAAGCGCTCTTCGAAGCTCTCCAGGGCGCGTCGACCGGCACGCAGCAGATTGCTGCGCTGAAAGATCATGATCCATGAGGTCACCGATGCGGCCACCAGGGTCAACATTACCAACTGCACCACGATGCTGGCATTGCTGACCAGGCTCCACATGGAGGAATGGTCGACGACGTTAGCTTCCACGCTTTATCTCCTGCTTTGAGTGTGTACCCGTGCCGCCCGCGTCGGCAAAGGCCGCACGCAAGGATTCGGGCATGGCCCGGGGTTTCAAACTGTCGGTGCGCACGCAGGCCACCAGAAACTGCCCTTCACAGAGCAGCACATTATCCGTGGCCCGCCTGACCTGCTGTTTGAAGCGCAGGCTGGCACGGTTCAATTCGATTACATCAGCGCTTACCAGCAGTTCGTCGTCCAGTCGCGCCGGCGCGTGGTAACGCGCTTCGCTGGAATGCACGACAAACAACAGGTCCTCCCCGGCCAGTTCCGACTGGGCAAAGCCCAGCGTCCGGAGCCGCTCGGTTCGAGCCCGTTCCATAAACTTGAGGTAATTAACGTAATACACGATGCCGCCCGCATCGGTGTCCTCGTAATAAACGCGACAACGATGTGCGAACGGCTCAAGCCCGTTTTGCGCGCGCATACTCTAGTGCTTACTCCTCGGGTTGCCAATCCGGCCAGGCAACTGTTTTTTCAGTGTTTAAGGCTTTACCGCAAAAGTACCGTCCTGTGACAGTACAAACGCTGAATAAATCGCCAAAAAATGTGTATCAATCGTCCACGGCATCGAGAAACTCGTCTGCCACAGGCATTTCACCCATTCGTGACGGAATGTTTAAACCGAAATGCAGGTAGGCATGCCGTGTCACCACCCTGCCCCGTGGCGTACGCATGATGTAACCCTGTTGAATCAGGTACGGCTCCAGCACATCTTCGATGGTATGGCGCTCTTCACTGATCGCCGCCGCCAGACTGTCGATGCCCACCGGACCGCCATCGAACTTCTCGATCATGGTCAGCAGCAGGCGCCGGTCCTGATGGTCGAAACCGTGTTCATCGACGTCCAGCAGGTTCAACGCCAGATCGGCCACCGACTTGGTGATATGGCCCTTGGCGCGCACTTCGGCAAAATCGCGCACCCGACGCAGTAGACGATTGGCGATTCGCGGCGTACCACGGGCACGACGAGCGATTTCGAAAGAACCCTCCGGATCCAGTGGCAGACCGAGAATCGCCGCCGACCGACTGACAATCGTCGCCAGATCCGCTGTGCTGTAGAACTCAAGACGCTGGACGATACCGAAGCGGTCACGCAACGGGTTGGTCAGCATGCCGGCACGGGTCGTGGCGCCAACGAGAGTGAACGGTGGCAGATCAAGCTTGATCGAGCGCGCCGCCGGCCCTTCGCCGATCATAATGTCGAGCTGGAAATCTTCCATCGCCGGGTACAGCACTTCTTCAACGATGGGCGACAGACGATGGATTTCGTCGATGAACAACACGTCGTGCGGTTCCAGATTGGTCAGCAGTGCCGCCAGATCTCCCGGACGCTCAAGCACCGGACCGGACGTGCTCTTGATCGACACGCCCATTTCCTGGGCAATGATGTTGGCCAGCGTGGTTTTACCCAGACCCGGCGGGCCGAAGATCAACGTGTGATCCAGCGATTCACTGCGACCACGCGCCGCCTGGATGAACAGTTCCATCTGCTCGCGCACGGTCGGCTGGCCAATATAGTCGGCCAGACTGACCGGGCGAATGGCCCGATCCTGGACTTCTTCGCGCTCGCGCGGGCTGTGCGCGGCGGCGATCAGACGATCAGCTTCAATCACTTAAATCATTCCCTTCAGGGCGCGGCGGATCAGGTCTTCACTGCTCAAATTCTTGTCCTTGATGGCGGTAATCGCCTTGCTCGCTTCCTGCGGCTTGTAGCCCAGGGAAATCAGCGCGCTGACCGCATCGTTTTCAGCGGTGTTGACCGGCGCCGGGCCGTCCGGCTGATTCGGCACCAGGGCGAACATGGCCGGCGAGGTTTCCCAGGCCTTGAAGCGATCCTTCAGTTCAACCAGCAGGCGCTCAGCGGTTTTCTTGCCGACCCCCGGGACCTTGGTCAGCGCCGAGGTGTCCTGGGATTGCACGCAGCGAATCAGTTCATCGACTTCCAGGCTCGACATCAAGGCCAGGGCCAGTTTCGGCCCGACACCATTGAGACGGATCAACTCGCGAAAAAAGTCTCGCTCACGCTTGCCGGCGAAACCATAGAGTAACTGCGCGTCTTCGCGTACGACCAAATGGGTGTGCAGCGTCAGCGGTTCACCGACCGACGGCAAGCGATAAAGGGTGGTCATGGGCACTTCCAGCTCATACCCGAGGCCGTTTACATCCAGAATCAGGTGCGGCGGCTGTTTCTCAGCCAGGGTGCCGCGCAAGCGTCCAATCACGTTTCAGATCCTTGAGCGTTGGCCAGCCGTGGGCTGGCGACAGATGGAAGGCGGGAATCGGGCCGACGACCCAGGCGCGAAATCCGCATTCCGCAAAAATGATTGCTGATGCTATCAGAGACGCAGGCGCCCGCCACGACTGCGTGCGGTACCCAGGCCATGCGGCAGCAGGCTGGAACGGGTGTGCGCGTGACAAATCGCGATGGCCAGGGCATCCGAGGCATCGATCTGCGGTTTGCTGGTCAGCTTGAGCATGTGCATGACCATCATCTGCACCTGTTCTTTATTGGCGGCGCCGGTGCCGACCACAGCTTGCTTGACCTGGGTGGCGGTGTACTCGGCAATCTCCAGGCACTCTTCAGCGCCAGCCACAATCGCCGCGCCACGAGCCTGCCCAAGTTTGAGCGCCGAGTCGGCGTTTTTCGCCATGAACACTTTTTCGATGCCCATGGTCACCGGGCCATAGGTCTGAATGATTTCACGCACGCCGCGATAAACGATCTGCAGCCGCTCATGCAGCTCACCGGCGCCGGTACGGATGCAGCCCGAGGCCACATAGATGCAGCCGCCGCGGCCGGTATCGCGAACAATCCCGTAACCGGTGATGCGCGAGCCGGGGTCGATACCCAGAATTAAAGTCATAACGCCTGCGGAGTCGGTAAAAACAAGAAATTCAAAACAGCGAATAACCAATGTGGGAGCGGGCTTGCTCGCGAAGGCGGTGTGTCATTCAGCATTGATGCTTGCTGATACGCCGCCTTCGCGAGCAAGCCCGCTCCCACATTGAAGCCTAGTCGCTCTTAACCGAGCTGAGCGGCCACATCTTCGGGAATGTCTGCGTTGGAGTAGACGTTCTGCACGTCATCCAGATCCTCGAGCATGTCGATCAGCTTGAGCACCTTCTCCGCGCCTTCCAGATCCAGTTCGGCGCTGGTGGTCGGCTGCATGACGATTTCTGCGTCGTCACCCTTGAACCCGGCCGCTTCCAACGCGTTACGCACCGCGTAGAAGCTGGTGAACGAGGTGAACACGTCGATCGAGCCGTCTTCATGGCTGACCACGTCGTCGGCATCGGCTTCCAGCGCCGCTTCGGTCAGCGCGTCTTCATCGACGCCCGGGGCGAAGCTGATCTGCCCTTTGCGTTCGAACAGGTACGCAACCGAACCGTCGGTACCAAGGTTGCCGCCACATTTGCTGAACGCATGGCGCACGGCAGCTGCGGTACGGTTGCGGTTGTCGGTCATGCACTCGACCATGACCGCCACGCCGCCTGGGCCGTAACCTTCATAGGTCAGCTCTTCAACGTTGTCCGCTTCGGTCGCACCGGCGCCACGCGCAACGGCGCGGTCGATGATGTCTCGGCTCATGTTCGCACCGAGGGCCTTGTCCAGGGCCAGGCGCAGACGCGGATTGGAACCCGGATCGCCGCCGCCCTGACGGGCCGCAACGGTCAGCTCACGGATCCACTTGGTGAAGATCTTGCCTCTCTTGGCATCCTGACGTTCTTTGCGGTGCTTGATGTTCGCCCACTTGGAATGACCTGCCATAACTCGCTCCGAATTCTCTTGAAACGTTGCCCGCCCTGCTCACGCAGTGGCCAGCAAACAAAAAATCTCGACCTGCTCTCTATAGAAAGAAAAAAGGCGCATCCGAAGATGCGCCTTCAGGCCCGTCTTACTCAGCCTTTGGCGTTTCGCGCAAACGAATGTGCAGCTCGCGCAGCGCCTTGGCATCCACCACACCCGGCGCTTGCGTCATGACGTCCGCAGCACTCTGGGTTTTCGGGAAGGCAATCACTTCACGGATCGACTGGGCGCCGGTCATCAGCATCACCAGACGGTCCAGACCGAAGGCCAGACCACCGTGCGGCGGTGCACCGTACTTCAGCGCGTCGAGCAGGAAGCCGAACTTCTCTTCCTGTTCCGCTTCATTGATACCCAGCAGGCGGAACACCGCTTGTTGCATTTCCTTGCGATGGATACGAATCGAACCGCCACCCAGCTCGGTGCCGTTGAGCACCATGTCGTAGGCGCGGGACAGAGCGCCGGCCGGATTGGCTTCCAGCTCTTCTGGGGAGCACTTCGGTGCGGTGAACGGGTGGTGCAGCGCAGAGAAGCTGCCGTCGTCGTTCTCTTCGAACATCGGGAAGTCGACGACCCACATTGGCGCCCACTTGCAGGTCAGCAGATCGAGGTCGTGGCCGAGCTTGATACGCAGCGCACCCAGGGCTTCGCTGACGATCTTGGCCTTGTCGGCGCCGAAGAACACGATGTCGCCGTCAACCGCGCCGACGCGATCGAGGATCACGTTGAGGTTGGCTTCAGGGATGTTCTTCACGATCGGCGACTGCAGACCTTCAACACCGGCAGCGCGCTCGTTGACCTTGATGTACGCCAGGCCCTTGGCACCGTAGATGCCGACGAACTTGGTGTAGTCGTCGATCTGCTTGCGCGGCATGCTCGCCCCGCCTGGAACGCGCAGCGCGGCGATACGGCATTTCGGATCGTTGGCCGGGCCGCTGAACACCTTGAATTCGACTTCTTTGAGTTGGTCGGCAACGTCAACCAGCTCCAGCGGGTTACGCAGGTCCGGCTTGTCGGAACCGTAACGACGCATGGCTTCTTCAAAGGTCATGTGCGGGAATTCGCCGAATTCCAGATCCAGCACTTCCTTGAACAGGTTGCGGATCATACCTTCGGTCAGGCCCATGATGTCTTTTTCGTCGAGGAAGCTGGTCTCGATGTCGATCTGAGTGAACTCAGGCTGACGGTCGGCACGCAGGTCTTCGTCGCGGAAGCATTTGGCGATCTGGTAGTAACGGTCGAAACCGGCAACCATCAGCAGTTGCTTGAACAGCTGAGGCGATTGCGGCAGCGCGAAGAACGAACCGGCGTGAGTACGGCTCGGCACCAGGTAGTCGCGGGCGCCTTCCGGGGTAGCACGGGTCAGAATCGGCGTTTCCACGTCGAGGAAGCCGTTCTCGTCGAGGAAGCGACGGATGCTGGTGGTCATGCGCGAACGCAGACGCAGCTTCTCGGCCATTTCCGGACGACGCAGGTCCAGGAAGCGGTAGCGCAGGCGGGTTTCTTCGCCGACGTCGGAGTATTCGTTGAGCGGGAACGGCGGGGTTTCCGACTCGTTCAGCACTTCCAGCTCGTAGCCCAACACTTCGATCATGCCCGACGCCATGTTGGCGTTGGTCGCACCGGCCGGACGCAGACGCACCTTACCGGTGATTTTCACGACGTATTCGCTGCGCACGCGATCGGCGGCGGCGAAGCTCTCGGCGCGATCCGGATCGAACACCACCTGAGCCAGACCATCACGATCACGGATATCGAGGAAAATCACCCCGCCGTGGTCGCGACGACGGTGAACCCATCCGCAAAGGGTAATTTCCTGGCCTTCCAGGCTTTCGTTCAGTTGGCCGCAATAATGGCTGCGCATCATGGTAGTGGTTTCGCTTCTCGTAATTCGAAATTCGGTGGAGATCCCGTCGCACTCAAGCACTGCGAAATCTCACGCGTGTCGTTCGACCTGGGCCTGAACCCTAGTCAGATTTGTCGCCACCGGCCAGATTCTTCTTGGCTCCGGTCTTGAAATCGGTTTCGTACCAACCGCTGCCGCTGAGGCGAAAACCCGGCATGGACAGCTGTTTCTTGAGCTCTGGCGCCTGACAGGCAGGGCAGTCGACCAGCGGTGCCTCGCTGATCTTTTGAATGGCTTCCAACTGATGACCACAGGAAGCACATTGATAATCGTACATCGGCATGGGGGTGTCTCGGCGATCAGATTGCCACCGCGCGCAGGGCTTTGCGGCGAAAGAGCGGGATTATATCCATTAAATGCGGGCTGTGCAGCCGTAAGACTGCACAGCCCGCCACGTCATTTCAAGTATTGCCCGTTCAGGGCATGACGGCCGCCGGGGTATCCCGCAGGCCATTCATCACACACACCACCCGTACCAGACCGCTGAAGTTTTTCACCCCGCCGTGGCGCAGGTGCACTTCGCGGTCCACATGGGACAGCAGCGTACTGACCGAGCAGCCATTGTGCCCAGCCATGTCACCGAGAATGTTCCAGTAAACCTGCTCGAGCCTCAAGCAAGTGGCAAAGCCGTTCAAACGCACTGATCTGGCCAGCGGCCGGATCAGCTCGAAATCGAAATCGCTGACAAACGGATCGACCTTCATTTCCCGTTGCGAACCGACATGCTCGCATCGCCTGTCTCCACCTACCATATCGCTGACACTCCTTTGTCATCGCTGCTTTTATAAAGACAACATCCTGTGCCTTCATAAAAACGCAGACGCAAAGTCAGCGCCAGATGACTAGTTGCCCAGCAGCGTAGGATAAGCCGACATGTTCAGTAAGATTTGAAACAGTATGCGGACATCCACACCTGCGGACGTCCGCGCACCGAACTATCAGGCCTCGAGCAACGCGCGCAACATCCACGCGGTCTTCTCATGCACCTGCATGCGCTGGGTCAGCAAGTCGGCCGTCGGCTCGTCACTGACCTTGTCCAACAGCGGGAAGATGCCGCGAGCAGTGCGGGTGACCGCTTCCTGGCCGTCGACCAACTGCTTGATCATGTCCTCGGCACTTGGCACCCCGACTTCTTCTTTAATAGAGGAAAGACGCGCGTAAGTCGCGTAGGCACCCGGCGCAGGAAAACCCAGAGCGCGGATACGCTCGGCGATCAGATCCACCGCCAGCGCCAGCTCGTTGTATTGCTCTTCGAACATCAGATGCAGGGTCCGGAACATGGGACCGGTGACGTTCCAGTGGAAGTTATGGGTTTTCAGATACAGCACGTAGGTGTCCGACAGCAGCCGCGACAGCCCCTCGACGATGGACTTGCGATCTTCTTCACTGATACCGATATCGATTGCCATGTTTACCCCCTAAGGCGATTGAATTCATCCAACAGGTGCAGACCCACTCTAGCAAGGCAGCCGCCACCTCGCAGCCGACAATCTTCACTCGCCATGCGACAAATCGACCGGGCACGTGCCGCTGGCCGGGGTAATTTGAGTAGCTGCAGGCTTTGCTGTTAAATAGGCAGTGTGTCGCTACGCCCCATTTTTCGGGGGTGTCGCGCATAGGCTGATGCCGGGCACGTGTCCAACGCCTCTTTATTGTTCCGAAGCGAACCGTGCGCCTTCAGCTCTTCCTTGTGAGCCGTCATAACGTGAGCCAATCAAAATGTTGAAAATCGTCCACCTGCTAATGGGCGCAGCGGCCTTGCTGCTGTCGTTCATACCTAGCTTGAAATCCGAAGCCGTTCCTTACCTGCAACAACCCGATGCACTTTACCTGGCCTTTTTCGGCCTGCTGAATCTGGTCATCGCTCCAGTGATTCCTTACTGGAACAAAGGCCCGCGCCAGCATCTGCAAAATCTGGTCAGCGCTCTTCTCGTGCTGACTGTCGTCCTGCAAACCCTGACCCTGATCGCACCGATGCCAGTCATCGCCGGTCAACCGGCGGTGTTGTTCAGCCTGGTGATCGCTCTGGTTGCCGTGGTCCTGCATCTGGCCATCAGCTTCTACAAGTCTTCACCGGCCGCTGCACCGACTACCTATGACATGAGCAACCGCGATACCGGTACCGTCAAGTGGTTCAACACCTCCAAAGGCTTCGGCTTTATCTCCCGGGATTCCGGCGATGATATTTTCGTGCACTTTCGTGCAATCCGTGGCGAAGGCCACCGCGTACTGGTCGAAGGCCAGCGCGTGGAGTTCTCGGTGATGAATCGGGACAAAGGCCTGCAAGCCGAGGACGTGATCGCCGCCCTGCCGCGTCGCTGATCCAAGGCAATAAAAAACCGCGAACAGCCAGGCTGCTCGCGGTTTTTTTTACGCCTGCATAAAGGTGTTGGCATCAGTAATGCGGTGGTGGCGCCTCTTCCTCGAAAGAATCGAACTGCCCGACCATCTCCTCCTGACGCTTGAGCAACGCCGCCATTTGCAACTGCAGGCGCTCGATCACCCGCTGCTGCGCCACCAGTTCGTCGTTCAACGCCTGAATGGTGTCATCCTGAAAAGCCAGACGGCTTTCCAGATCGGTGACGCGTTCTTCAAGGTTCATGGTTCAACCCTCCAGAAACGTGAAGTGTTCGGTCAGCACCAGACGCAGCCGCTCACGAATGCTCGCGACCTGCTCGGCGCTGTAGGGTTTGGCCGGGTGTTTGCCCCAGACCGGCGCCGGCCATGCCGCATCGTCACGCTTGCGCACGATCACATGCATATGCAACTGGCTGACAACGTTGCCCAGCGTCGCGACGTTCAGCTTGTCGGCATCGAACAAGTCCTTGAGCAACTCGGCCAGCGCCGTGGTTTCCTGCCACAACTGCTGCTGGTCGGCGACATCCAACTGAAACAACTCGCTGATATCGTCGCGACGAGGCACCAGGATGAACCACGGGTAATTGGCATCGTTGGACAGCAGCAGCCGGCAGAGCGGGAAATCGCCGATGGTCAGGGTGTCCTGTTGAAGTCGTGAATCTAAAGCAAACACTGCGTGCACTCCCGGCTGATCTACACAATTCAGCTTAGCGGCCATCCAGACAGACATGACGCCAAGCGACAGGCAGGCAGCATACCTGCGAATGCGCCGGGCTTCACGATGAGCGTGCCAGGACAGACATTGCTCAACGCTCCTGCATGCGACATTTTCGGGCGGCACGCACCATGACGGAACCGACTGCGCGGTGCAGCACAATGAAATGACCAGAAAAGCCCAAAGCGTTCATCCCCTGCTCCCGCTCAAACTGTATGAATCCGGAACAACTGGAAAAATTTTTGCACCAAAACCGCACAGCGCGTCTACGCTCAGTGCGTCGGGCATCCGCCGAATACTCACCGGCGGGGTGAACCGGTAACGTTTTTCGTTGTCGCGCGCACGAACCTGCTCGACAACACCAAGCGAGGGATGGCGTCAAGCCCTGATAAAGAAGGGCTTGAGGCCCAGTATTTATGAGGTTTTTACAGCGAGTGACGAGTGTTCAGAAAAATAACCGCATAGAGAAAGCAGTTTGTGCACGCTTGTTGCATTCGTACCCATATGGACTATAAGCGCACCACGGGAAGTGGGAGCCTTAGGCCCAACAAAAACAGTGGCAGGGTTGCCCGATGGAGATTCAAGTGTTTTGCCAGGGACTCTTTTTTAGCGATGCAAAAGGCTAGAAAAACAGCGAGAAAGTTGTCGATCCGATTGCATCGGTACTGTGAATTTGCGACATCTACAAAGCCATCTGCGACAGCGTCGTAAAGAAGGTGAAAGGTTGGATTAGCAAGTATCGCCAACATTGTCGGCGTGATATAAGTTTGCGCCGACACAAAAAGAAAGAGCCGCCCAGATAATAAAACAGGTGGGACGGCAGTACTCTTCTAAAAACCAAAGGAGCAAATCACGATGCGCGTGATGAAGTGGAGCATGATCGCCCTGGCTGTTGCAGCAGGCACCTCGCAGTTCGCAATGGCATCTTCGCAGGATGACGCCAAAGGGTTCCTGGAAGACCAGAGTCTGAAACTGAAGACTCGTATGGAATACATGAACCGCGATTACAAAAATGGTGCCGGTAACGTTGCAAAGAAAGACGGCACCCCGGGTTTTGAAAGCGGCTATCGCCAGGACACCGGTGTCAGCCAACTGCTGACCTACGAATCGGGCTTCACTCAAGGCACCGTAGGTTTCGGTCTCGATGCCATGGCCATGGGTTCGGTCAAACTGGACGGTGGCTCGGGTCGTCGTGGTAACGGCCTGTTTGCAGTCGACAGTGACGGCAACCCGGAAAAATCCCAAGGCAAGATCGGCGGCGCAGTCAAATTCCGCGTATCCGACACCGTTCTGAAATACGGTCAGCAATTCGTTGCCAGCCCGGTCTTCGCCACTGACGACAGCCGTCTGTTGCCAGAAGTGGCTACCGGTACCCTGATCACTTCCAAAGAGATCAAAGGCCTGGAACTGAGCGCAGGTCGCTTCACCTCCCTGAGCAAGCAAACCGGCATGGGCCGCGACAGCATCGGCGGTCTGCCTGATGAAAACGGTTTTGGCGGCAAAGGCCTGACCAACATCAATATCTTCGGCGCAAGCTATGCCTTCACCGACAATTTCACCGGTGCATTGGCCGCTTCGGATGCCGACCAGTACTTTAAAAAGCAATACATCAATCTGAACTACACCCTGCCAATCAACGAAGAACAGTCTCTGAACTTCGACTTCAACGGTTATAAAACCGAAGGCGAGAAGCGCGGCGATCTGGTTGACGCTATCGGCGACGGCACCAGTGGTGTGGACAACAAACTGTGGTCCCTGGCTGCTGCATACAGCATCGGCGCGCACAAATTCACCGTCGCGCACCAGCGCTCCAGCGGCGACAATGCCTACTACTATGGCGTTGACGGCAACAGCACCATCTTCGTTGCCAACTCCATTCAGATCTCCGACTTCGTGGGCCGTGAAGAACGCTCCTGGCAAGCTCGTTACGACCTGAACATGAAGACCTATGGCGTTCCTGGCCTGAGCTTCATGACCCGCTACGTGAAGGGTGACAACATCAAGACCAACGGTCTGGGTGAAGGTAAAGAGAACGAGTGGAACGCCGAGTCCAAGTACGTGATCCAGGAAGGTCCAGCCAAGGATCTGTCGTTCCGTCTGCGTTACGCCATGTACCGTTCGAACGGCGCTTACAGCGGCTACGCGTCTGACAACAACGACACCCGTCTGATCGTCGAGTACCCACTGAACATCCTCTAATCGGGATATACAGCTGAGGTACTGTAGAGCTTTGCTCTAACAAGAACCGCTCACCTGACTCAGGTGAGCGGTTTTTTTATGAATCAAGTTCACTCCTGCCTTCCTGTTTCTGACCGAACAAATAATATTAGCTAGCTACTTATTAGCCAACGAACATCTAGATCGGGCATAAAAAACCCAAGAGTGCGAACAGCTCTTGGGTTAGTCCACTCATTAACTGACCGCGAAGCCAAGTATCAGTGGTATTACTGAACAGCCGATTCCTGAACTACTCGGATAACCCGCTGTGGAAACGGAATATCAATTCCGGCAGTTTTCAAACGGTCACGCGACTGTTCGTTAAACATGAACATCACGTCCCAATAGTCTGCAGTTTTAACCCACACACGCAGGGAAACAGTGATCGAACTGTCACCCAACGTCGAAATGACCGCTTGTGGCGCAGGGTCCTGCAATACGCGCTCATCCTTGGCCAGATCCAGCAGCACCTGACGGGCCTTTTGCAGATCAGCTTCGTAATCCACACCCACGTCAAACACCACTTTGCGGGTTGGCTGACGGTTGGTGTTGGTGATGATGCCGTTCGACAGATTGCCGTTCGGGACGATGATGGTCTTGTTGTCACCGGTACGCAGCACGGTGTGGAAAATCTGGATGCTGTCGACCGTACCCGCCACACCTTGCGCTTCGATCCAGTCACCGATACGGAACGGACGGAACAACAGAATCAGCACGCCGCCGGCGAAGTTCGCCAGGCTGCCCTGCAACGCCAGACCGATCGCCAGACCGGCAGCACCAATCGCGGCCACGAACGAGGTGGTTTCCACGCCGATCATCGAGGCCACACTTACGATCAGCAGCACTTTGAGAATGATGTTCGCCAGACTGCTGATGAAGCCTTGCAGCGCCAGGTCGGCATTACGCAGGGCCAGCAGACCGCCGAGTTTTTGCGTGACCTTGTTGATCAGCCACCAGCCAATGGCCAGGGTAATCACCGCCAGCAACACACGGCTGCCGTATTCCATGATCATCGGAATCCACGCCTGGGACGCCTTGACCAGGTTGTCTACCTCAGCATTCAAATCCATCTTCCATCTCCTGATTTCCGGCCATTCGGCACGCGAAAGATAAGCGGCAGAAACCCGCCGGGGTGCACATAAATCAAATGTGGGAGCGAGCCTGCTCGCGAAGGCGGTGTGTCATTCAGCCAGGAGGTTGACTGACACGCCGCCTTCGCGAGCAGGCTCGCTCCCACAAATCTTCTGACCGGACTTAGTCGCGGAAGTTGTTGAACTGCAGTGGCATGCCGAATTCCTTGGCGCGCAGGGCCGCGATGGCTTCCTGCAGGTCATCACGCTTCTTGCCGGTCACACGCACCTGCTCGCCCTGAATGGCGGCCTGTACCTTGAGCTTGGCGTCCTTGATGTGAGCGACGATCTTCTTCGCCAGCTCCTTGTCGATGCCTTCTTTGAGAATGGCGTCCTGCTTCATCAGCTTGCCCGAGGCGTAAGCATCTTTGACTTCAAGGCACTGCACATCAATCTTGCGCTTGGTCAGAGCCAGCTTGAGGATCTCGATCATCGCTTCCAGCTGGAACCCGGCTTCAGCGGTCAGATTGACGGTCAGGTCCTTTTCCTTGAACTCGAAGCTGCCTTTGCCTTTCAGGTCATAGCGACGATCAAGTTCCTTCACGGCGTTCTCGACCGCGTTGGTCAGCTCGTGTTTGTCCAGTTCGGATACCACGTCGAACGACGGCATGTAATCTCTCCAATAAAAAGGCGCGCTCGATCAGGAGGGAGCGCGCTTGGCTTGCGGTTAAAATCCGGCTCATTATAACGGGTCTTTTCCCAGCGATACGGCGAGCCTTGCATGCCAGTACCTTACCGAGTGAAAAACTGATGTCCACCCCCTGGCACGTTCTCGGCGCCGGCAGCCTTGGCACCCTGTGGGCCACGCGTCTGGCTCGGGCCGGTCTGCCGGTGCGGCTGATCGTGCGGGATGCCGAGCGTTTGCGCAGCTATCAGGTGGCCGGCGGCCTGACGCTGGTCGAACACGGCGCAGCCACTACCTATGCCGTCCCCGCGCAAACGGCGGACGACCCGGAGCCGATCCGCCGCCTGCTGGTCGCCTGCAAGGCCTATGACGCCGAAAGCGCCGTCGCCCGCCTCGCCCCGCGCCTGAGCGCAGATGCCGAGCTGATCCTGCTGCAGAACGGCCTCGGCAGTCAGGACGCCGTCGCAGCGGTGGTTCCGCAGGCACGCTGCATCAGCGCCTCCAGCACCGAAGGCGCGTTCCGCGACGGCGACTGGCGCGTGGTGTTTGCCGGCCACGGTTTCACCTGGCTGGGTGATGCCGGCCATCCGGTGGCGCCGATCTGGCTGGACGACCTGCAAGCGGCGAACATTCCCCACGAATGGAGCACCGACATCCTCACCCGGCTGTGGCGCAAACTGGCGCTCAATTGCGCGATCAATCCGCTGACCGTGCTCCACGATTGCCGTAACGGCGGGCTGGAACAGCATCAATGCGAAGTCGCCACGCTGTGCAACGAGCTGGCCGAATTACTGGAGCACTGCGGTCAACCGGCCGCAGCGGTCAATCTGCAACAGGAAGTCGAGCGGGTGATTCACGCCACCGCAGCCAATTACTCGTCGATGTATCAGGACGTGGCGAACCAGCGCCGCACCGAAATCAGTTACCTGCTGGGCCACGCCTGCAAAGTCGCCACCCGTCACCAGTTGAACCTGCCACACCTCAATCAATTGCAGCAGCGTCTGATCGCTCATCTGCACAGCCTTGGATTGCCCAGCGACTGAGCAGCGGCTACGCTGGCCACTTGTTCCTTTGCTGCGATAAACCTGATGCCATTGCGCCAGCGCCTTGAAAACCTGCCGGTCGGCCAGAAACTGCTGGCCGCCCTGCTGGTGTTGTTGACCACCGTCCTGCTGGTCGCCAACCTGACCTTTATCAGCGCCGCCTATTACATCTCTCAGGAAAGCATGGCGCCGCAAGCTTTGCAGACCATCGGCCGGCTGATCTCCAACCCGAGCCTGGTCGCACAAGCCCTCGAGTCGCCCCAGAGCGCCGAACGCCTGCTCAAGGAACTCGACAGCTATTCGCCACTGCGCGCCGCCGCGTTGTATGACGGCAAGGGTGACCGCATCGCCCAGGTGCAGCGTGGCGACAAGCTCAATCTGCCGGAACGCTATCGACACGTCGAAGCCTGGCAGCTCACCGAGTTTCGCAGCAATCAGTTGATCACCCTGCCCCGCCCCGGCACCGCGCCCGGGCACTTGCTGCTGGTCGCCAGCAGTGAACTGCCGATGGCGTTCTACACCGGCACCCTGACTGCCAGTCTCGGCATCCTGATTTTCAGTGTGCTGCTGTGGCTGGTGATTGCGCGGCAGATCAAACGCCTGATCACCCGCCCGATCCATGAGCTGGAAGAACTGTCGCGTCAGGTCACTCGCGAAGAGAACTATGCCCTGCGCGCCTCACGCGGCAACCACGATGAAATCGGCAGCCTCGCCGAGGCGTTCAACACCATGCTCTCGCGCATCGAAGCCCGCGAACAGCAGCTCAAACGGGCCCGCGATGACTCGCAGGCCGCCTACGATCAGGCCCAGGGCCTGGCCGAAGAAACCCGCCACACCAACCGAAAACTGGAGCTGGAAGTCCAGGTTCGGAGCAAGATCGAGAAGAAGCTCACCGGATTCCAGAACTACCTCAACAGCATCATCGACTCCATGCCCTCGGCGCTGATTGCTCTCGACGAGCAACTCTACGTGACCCAGTGGAACCAGGAGGCCAGCGCCCTCTCCGGGACGCGCCTGGATGAGGCGCTGAACCAACCGATCTTCCTCGCCTTCGAACCGCTCAAGCCGTTTCTGCCACAACTGAAGCAAACGGTCGAAGAACACACCGTGGCGAAGATCGAGCGGGTGACCTGGTTCAAGGACGACGAGCCCAAGCACTACGCCCTGACCTTCTACCCACTGATGGGCGGTGCAGGGCGCGGTGTGGTGATCCGTATCGACGACATCACCCAGCGCCTGTCGCTGGAAGAAATGATGGTGCAGTCGGAGAAGATGCTCTCGGTCGGTGGCCTCGCCGCCGGCATGGCCCATGAGATCAACAACCCGCTGGGCGCGATCCTGCACAACGTGCAGAACATTCGGCGGCGGCTGTCGGCAGATCTGCCAAAAAACCTCGAAACCGCTGAACAGCTCGGCATCGAACTGGACACGGTCAACCGTTACCTGCAGAGCCGCGAAGTGCCGAAACTGCTCGACGGCATCCAGCAGGCCGGCGCGCGGGCGGCAAAAATCGTCACGCACATGCTCAGTTTCAGCCGCCGCAGCACTAGGCAAATGGCCCCCTGCGATCTGCCGGCGCTGATTGATCAGGCGGTGGAAATTGCCGGTAACGACTTCGATCTGGCGATCGGTTTCGACTTCAAGGGCCAGGCGATCATCCGCCAGTTCGACCCGGCGCTCGGCCCGGTGCCGGGCACCGCCAACGAACTGGAACAAGTGTTGCTCAACCTGCTGAAAAACGCTGCACAAGCCATTCATCAGCGCGAAGATGACAGCGAGCCGGGGCGGATCATCCTGCGCACCAAACTCAATCCGCCATGGGCCGAGATTCAGGTCGAGGACAACGGCATCGGCATGAGCGAAAACGTGCGCAAACGCACCTTCGAGCCGTTCTTCACCACCAAGGAAATCGGCCAGGGCACAGGGCTGGGGCTGTCGGTGTCGTACTTCATCATCACCAACAACCACAAAGGGCAGATGGAAGTGCAATCGGCGCCGGGCCAGGGCACCTGCTTCACGTTGCGCCTGCCACTGACCCAACCGGCGGCCATCGCCGCCGAAACCAATCAACTACCGAGGTAACCCATGGGCTTTCGCTTGTCGAAGATCTACACCCGCACCGGCGACACTGGCGAAACCGGCCTGGGCGATGGCCGCCGCGTGCCCAAGGATCACCCGCGCATCGAAGCGATTGGCGAAGTCGATACGCTGAACAGTCAGGTCGGTGTGCTGCTGGCCGGGTTGATCGCCGAACGTGAGGCATTCCCGGGATTGAATGAACTGATCGACGTGCTCGCGCCTTGTCAGCATCGTCTGTTTGATCTTGGCGGTGAGCTGGCGATGCCGGAATATCAGGCGTTGAACACGGCAGAAATCGAGCGCCTGGAAGCGGCGATTGATGTGTGGAACGAGGAATTGGGGCCGCTGGAGAATTTCATTCTGCCGGGCGGTTCGATGCTGATTGCCCAGGCCCATGTGTGCCGCAGTCTGGCGCGCAGTGCCGAGCGGCGTTGTCAGCATTTGAACGCGATCGAGCCGTTGGCCGGGGTTGGTTTGGCGTATATCAATCGGCTGTCGGATCTGTTGTTCGTGGCCGCAAGGTTGATTGCGCGGCGGCAGGGGATTGCGGAGATTTTGTGGCAACCGGCGGCGAAGCCTTCAGATATATAGCGCCTGTAAGGACGCCTTCGCGAGCAAGCCCGCTCCCACATTTTGATTGCATTCATCCAGTTGGAATGCAGTCAAAATGTGGGAGCGGGCTTGCTCGCGAAGAGGCCATCAGCCTCACAACATAATCAAGCTTCTGGCCAGAACGCGCGAATCCCCGCCACACCCTGAGCCCCAACGCCCCACGCTTTCTCGCGCTCCGCCGGGCCGACCCCGCCGAGCAAGAACACCGGCTTGCTGAAGCCCTCGATCAACGTCGAAGCCTGATCCCAGCCCAATGGCTGCGCATCCGGGTGGGTCAAGGTTGGTTGAACCGGCGACAGGGTGACGAAATCCACGCCCATCTGCTCGGCCAGTGCCAGTTCTTCAGCGTTGTGGCACGAAGCCGCCAACCAGCGCTCAGGCGGCAACGGCCGCCCTGCTTCGGCGTATTTGCGCAGTTGTGCGGCGGTGATGTGCCAACCGGCAGACGGGAAATCGCCGAGCCATTCGAACGGCCCCTTGATCATCAACTGCGCCTTGCCGGCACACAGACCGGCTGCATCCACCGCCAGATCGCGGTATTTGGGGTCATAGCCGTTCGGCGCGCGCAACTGGATCAGTTTGATCCCGCCGGCAATCGCCTTCTGAATGCCGCGCAGCAAGGCCGGGGCTTCCAGATCGTCCGGCGTGATCAGGTATTCGCCGGGCAGGCGCGCCGCGGCCACGATCGACTGATTGGCCGCCGGGAACTCGTAGTTCAGCAGATCCTTGGCGGTCACCCAGGCCAGTGGCTGACCTTCGGCACCGTGTGGCTCACCGGTGAACTGAGACACTTCCCAGACATCCAGCAATACCTGCTTGTCGGGGTAATCATGGCGGACCTTAATCAGTGGACGAGCGGCGCCAACGACAATACCCAGCTCTTCCTGCAGCTCGCGCGCCAAGGCGCCTTCGACCGATTCGTCAGCCTCGACCTTGCCGCCGGGAAATTCCCACAAGCCGCCCTGATGCTGGGTATCGGCACGGCGGGCGATGAGGATTTTGCCGCTGTCGTCCCGAATGACGGCAGCCGCGACGTGTACGCGTTTCACGGATTCAACTCCTCCAGTCCAGCCTTTTGCCACGCCTTGAAGGCGGGCCATTGGTAGACGGTTTCAACATAGGCTTGATCAACCGTCGGCAACTGCACCTGGTAAGTCCGCAGGCGCACGGCAATCGGTGCGAAGAACGCGTCAGCCAGGCTCACCCGGCCAAACAGATACGGCCCAGGCTCCGTGGCGGCAGCACGGCATTCAGCCCACAGCGCGAGCATGCGTTCGATATCGACCTTCACCTCTGGCGGCACCGGGTTGAGCGGTGCGTCATGGCTCAGGTTGAACGGCATGTGATTGCGCATGGCGAAAAAGCCACTGTGCATCTGCGCGCAGGCGGATCGCGCCTGGGCACGGGCGAACAGGTCGGTTGGCCAGAGCTGTTCGGACGGGAACTGCTCGGCCAGGTATTCGGCGATCGCCAGAGAGTCGGCGATGGTGCCGCGAGAAGTTTGCAGCAGCGGCACCTTGGCGGTCGGCGAATGCTTGAGCAGCTTCTCGCGGGTGTCGGGCTTGCCGAGTTTGATCAGCTCTTCGCTGTAGGGAGCGCCGGTCAGCTCCAGCGCCAGAGCGGCGCGCAGGGACCAGGAGGAAAGCAGTTTGTCGCCGATGATCAGGTGCAGGGACATGGTGTGGCGCCTTTTCGTCAGTGGAAAGCTTCAAGACTTGTGGTGACTGGGCCGACGCTTTCGCGGGCAAGCCCGCTCCCACAGTAGTTTCGGTCGTGCACAAATCTCGTGTACACCACAGAACCCTGTGGGAGCGGGCTTGCCCGCGAAGAGGCCGGCACGTTCAACATTGATGTTGCCTGATACAACGCCATCGCGAGCAGGCTCGCTCCCACATTGGATCGTGTTGTCACAAATCCCCCTGTGGGAGCGAGCCTGCTCGCGAAAGAAGCGACCCGGTCTTGGATCAGGTGCGGTACTCGGCGTTGATCTTCACGTATTCATGCGACAGGTCGGTGGTCCAGATGGTTTCGCTGCAATCACCGCGACCCAGTTCGATACGGATGGTGATCTCTTCCTGCTGCATCACCGCCGAACCCTGTGCCTCAGTGTAGGTTGCTGCGCGTGCGCCACGGCTGGCGATGCACACGTCGCCAAGGAACACGTCGATCTTGCTCACATCCAGATTCGGCACGCCGGCACGGCCGACAGCGGCCAGAATACGGCCCCAGTTCGGGTCGGAGGCGAACAGCGCGGTCTTGATCAGCGGCGAGTGGGCCACGGTGTAACCGACGTCGAGGCATTCCTGATGATTGCCGCCGCCGTTGACTTCAACGGTGACGAACTTGGTCGCGCCTTCGCCGTCACGCACGATGGCCTGGGCCACGTCCATGCACACTTCGAACACAGCCTGTTTCAGCTTGTTGAACAGCTCGCCTTCGGCGCGAGTGATTTCCGGCAGTGCAGCCTTGCCGGTGGCAATCAGCATGCAGCAGTCGTTGGTCGAGGTGTCGCCGTCGATGGTGATGCGGTTGAACGACTTGTTCGCGCCGTCGAGCATCAGGTTGTGCAGTACGTCGCGGGAAACTTTGGCATCGGTGGCGATGTAGCCGAGCATGGTCGCCATGTTCGGGCGAATCATGCCTGCACCTTTGCTGATGCCGGTGACGGTAATGGTCACGCCATCATGCTCGAACTGGCGGCTGGCACCCTTGGGCAGGGTGTCGGTGGTCATGATGCCAGTGGCGGCAGCTTCCCAGTTGTTTTCCGACAGATCATCCAGTGCGGCCTGCAGCGCGCCTTCGATCTTCTCGACCGGCAGCGGCTCACCGATCACGCCGGTGGAGTACGGCAGGATCTGGCTGGCATCGACACCTGTCAGCTCGGCCAGTTTGGCGGTGGTGCGCTCGGCAGCCGCCAGACCCGGCTCACCGGTACCGGCGTTGGCATTGCCGGTGTTGGTCAGCAGGTAACGCACGTCGTTGTGCACGCGTTTTTTCGCCAGGATCACCGGCGCGGCGCAAAAGGCGTTCAACGTGAACACACCGGCCACGGTCGAACCTTCGGCACAGCGCATCACTACCACATCCTTGCGCCCGGGGCGCTTGATGCCGGCCGAGGCGATACCGAGTTCAAAACCGGCAACCGGGTGCAACGTTGGCAAAGGACCAAGACCAACAGCCATGAATGCGCTCCTTACTCAATGATGTCAGCACCGCTCACAGGGATGGCGGTGGTGTAAATGGCAAAACGCCGCGACGGCAGGAGCCGGTCGCGGCGCGGGTATTTCAGCGATTGAAACGGGGTTTACTGGATCTGCCCGTGGCAATGCTTGAATTTCTTGCCCGAACCGCAGTAGCACAGTTCGTTGCGGCCCAACTTCTGCTCGTTGCGCACCGGCGCGGTGGCGAGGGCTACATCGACCTCTTCACCCAACACTTCCGGCTGCTCCAGACCAGGGGCCTCGGCGTGTTCGAACTGCATGCGCGCGGCCAGTGCTTCGGCTTCCTCACGCAGGCGTTGTTCTTCGGCTTCCGGATCTTCGCGGCGCACCTGAACGTGCGACAGCACACGGATCGAGTCGCGCTTGATCGAATCCAGCAGCTCGGAGAACAGCGTGAACGACTCGCGCTTGTATTCCTGCTTCGGATTTTTCTGGGCGTAGCCACGCAGGTGGATGCCGTGACGCAGGTGATCCATGGTCGACAGGTGGTCTTTCCACAGGTCGTCGAGCACGCGCAGAACGATCTGCTTCTCGAACGAGCGCAGTGCTTCGGCACCGGCCTGATCTTCTTTCTCGTTGTACGCCGCCATCAGCTCGACCATCAGCTTCTCGCGCAGGGTCTCTTCGTACAGGTGATCGTCTTCGTCGAGCCATTGCTGGATCGGCAGTTTCACCCCGAAGTCGCTGGCAATCGACGCTTCCAGACCGGCCACGTCCCACTGCTCTGGCAGCGATTGCGGTGGAATGTGCGCGCTGACGGTGGCGTTGAGCACGTCCTGACGGAAATCGGCGATGGTTTCACCGATGTTGTCGGCGGCCAGCAACGTGTTACGCATGTGATAGATCACTTTACGCTGTTCGTTGTTGACGTCGTCGAACTCGAGCAGTTGTTTACGGATGTCGAAGTTGCGACCTTCCACCTTGCGCTGCGCCTTCTCGATCGCGTTGGTCACCATGCGGTGCTCGATCGCTTCGCCCGGCTGCATGCCCAGGGCTTTCATGAAGTTCTTCACCCGGTCAGAGGCGAAGATGCGCATCAGGCTGTCTTCCAGCGACAGGTAGAAGCGGCTGGAACCGGCATCACCCTGACGCCCGGCACGGCCACGCAACTGGTTGTCGATACGACGGGATTCGTGACGCTCAGAGGCGATCACCTGCAGACCGCCGGACTCCAGCACTTGCTGGTGACGCTTCTGCCAGTCAGCCTTGATCTGGGCGATCTGCTCGGGGCTCGGGTTTTCCAGCGCCGCGACTTCCACTTCCCAGTTACCGCCCAACAGGATGTCGGTACCACGACCGGCCATGTTGGTGGCGATGGTCAGGGCGCCCGGACGACCGGCTTGCGCGATGATCTCGGCTTCTTTTTCGTGGAACTTGGCGTTCAGCACCTTGTGTTCGATGCCTTCCTTGTTGAGCAGGTTGGACACATGCTCGGAAGTTTCGATGGTCGCGGTGCCCACCAGGATCGGACGGCCCTGGGCCATGCCTTCCTTGATGTCATTGATGATCGCCGCGTATTTCTCTTCGGCGGTCAGGAACACCAGGTCGTTGAAATCTTTACGCGCCAACGGCTTGTTCGGCGGAATCACCATGACCTGCAAGCCATAGATCTGGTGGAATTCGAACGCTTCGGTGTCGGCGGTACCGGTCATGCCGGACAGCTTGGTGTACAGACGGAAGTAGTTCTGGAACGTGGTCGAAGCCAGAGTCTGGCTCTCGGCCTGAATGTTCAGACCTTCCTTGGCTTCGATGGCCTGGTGCAGGCCTTCGGACAGACGACGACCCGGCATGGTACGACCGGTGTGTTCGTCGACCAGTACGACCTGACCGTCCTGCACGATGTATTCGACGTTGCGGTGGAACAGCTTGTGCGCACGCAGACCCGAATAGACGTGGGTCAGCAGGCCCAGGTTATGCGCCGAGTACAGGCTCTCGCCTTCAGCCAGCAGGCCGACGCCGGTGAGCATTTCTTCGATGTACTGGTGACCGGCTTCGTTGAGTTCGACCTGACGGGTCTTCTCGTCGATGGTGTAGTGACCGGCCTTGGTGACCTGGCCTTCGACTTCTTCGACGTGCAGTTCCAGCTGCGGGATCAGTTTGTTGATCTCCATGTACAGCTTGGAACTGTCCTCGGCCTGACCGGAAATGATCAGCGGGGTACGGGCTTCGTCGATGAGGATGGAGTCGACTTCGTCGATCACGGCAAAATTGAGTTCGCGCTGGAATTTCTCTTCCATGCTGAACGCCATGTTGTCGCGCAGGTAGTCGAACCCGAATTCGTTGTTGGTACCGTAGGTGATGTCGGCAGCGTAGGCGGCGCGCTTCTCTTCCGGCGGCTGGAACGGCGTCACGACGCCGACGGTCAGGCCGAGGAATTCATACAGCGGGCGCATCCAGTTGGCGTCACGGCGGGCCAGGTAGTCGTTCACGGTTACAACGTGCACGCCCTTGCCGGACAGCGCGTTGAGGTAAACGCCCAGGGTCGCTACGAGGGTTTTACCCTCACCGGTACGCATTTCGGCAATCATGCCTTCATGCAGGGTCATGCCGCCGATCAACTGGACGTCGAAGTGGCGCATGCCCATGACGCGCTTGCCGGCTTCACGGGCGACCGCGAAGGCTTCAGGCAACAGCTTGTCGAGGGATTCCCCTTTGGCGATACGGGCCTTGAACTCATTGGTCTTGGCGCGCAATTGATCGTCCGAAAGGGCCACCATTTGCTCTTCGAAGGCATTGACGAGCTGCACCGTCTTGAGCATGCGTTTGACTTCACGCTCGTTCTTGCTTCCAAAAAGTTTCTTTAACAAAGGCGCAAACATATCGGCAGGATCTTCCACACTAAAGGGATGGAGGGCGGCCCCGTGAGTCGCCCGTGCAGCCCTCATGGCCGCATGCGAACGAGCATTCTACCCGGAAACGGTGGTGAGGAAAGTGGCGATATTCCACGATGCTGGCACTGCGCTTTGACGGGGCTCACTTAAAATAAGGGCGTTTTGCTCAACTTCAACCCATCAAGGCAAGAAGTTAGTTGTTGATTTAATGGGTAAAGCAGGGACAAAAGCAATGGGCGAGTGGTTCCGTTGCTTTCTGCTAACATGGCGCCTCTGTTACTTCAGGTGTTCGATCATGGCATTTCGCCCCCTTACAGCCAGAGCGCCCGCCGTTCTGCTACGCGAAGCCAAGCCGCTCAAAGCCATTCTTGGCCATGCCCAACGCCTCGCTCATCTGCAACGACTGCTTGAAAGCCAACTGCAACCCGCCGCTCGCGCACACTGTCATGTGGCCAAGTGGCGTGAAGGCGAACTGTCGCTGGTGGTCACCGACGGCCATTGGGCGACACGCCTGCGCTACCAGCAAAAACGCCTGCAACGGCAATTGCAGCTGTTCGAAGAGTTCGCCAACCTGACGCGAATCAAATTCAGCGTGCGACCACCGATCGTCCAGCCTGGGGCTGTCGGGCACACGATGGACCTGTCGAGCAATGCGGCGGCGACCATTCAGTCCACGGCGGACGGGATCAGCGATCCCGCTCTGCGTGCGGCACTTGAGCGCTTGGCGGCACACGCCAAAGACAAATCCTGATCTCAATCCAGAAAACTGCCACTTATCTAATGTGGGAGCGGGCTTGCTCGCGAAGGCGTCCTTTCAGTCAACATTATTGTTGACTGGCAGACCGCTTTCGCGAGCAAGCCCGCTCCCACAGTTTGGATCAACGCCGTTTGCTGCCACCGAGCAACGACCCCATCAAGCCGCGCACCAGTTGTTTACCCAGATTATTGGCCGCCTGACGCATGGCTGACTTCAACGCCTGCCCCGCCGCCGTGCCCAGAAACTCTCCGGCACGATCAGCCAGGCTCGGCTCTTCGGCTGCCGGCTTACCCGCTGGCGCATCCGCCTCCGGCGCCAGATCCTTGCGGCCCATCAGGATTTCATATGCCGACTCACGATCAATCGGCTTGTCATAACGCCCCTTGAACGGCGACCCGGCGATCAGCATCGTGCGTTCGGTTTCGCTCAACGGTCCGATCCGCGACTGTGGCGGCGCCACCAGCACCCGCTGGACCATCTCCGGCGTGCCTTTTTCCTGCAGCGTCCCGACCAGTGCTTCACCGATGCCCAGCTCGGTCAGTACCGACAAGGTGTCGAACGCCGGATTCGGCCGGAAGCCATCGGCTACCGCTCGCAGGGATTTCTGTTCCTTGGCGGTGAACGCACGCAAGCCGTGCTGAATCCGCAGGCCAAGTTGCGCGAGCACGTCATCCGGCAGGTCGCCCGGCGACTGGGTGACGAAATACACACCCACGCCTTTCGAGCGAATCAGCCGCACCACCTGCTCCAAACGCTCCTGCAACGCCTTGGGCGTATCGCCGAACAACAAATGCGCTTCATCGAAGAACAGCGCCAGCAGCGGTTTGTCGGCATCGCCGCGCTCCGGCAATTGCTCGAACAGCTCGGCCAGCAGCCACAGCAGGAACGTCGCGTAGACCTTCGGCGCCTCGTGTACCAGACGGCTGGCATCTAGCAAATGAATGCGTCCACGGCCATCGGCGGACGGTTGCAGAATGTCTTCGAGTTGCAGCGCAGGTTCGCCGAACAGGGCTTCAGCGCCTTGCTGCTCCAGAGTCGCCAGCCGGCGCAATAGTGCCTGACTGGAACCGGTGGTCATCAGCGCGGCGTCTTCGCCCAACAGTTGCGGGTTGTCCTTGAGGTGATTGAGCAGCGCCTTGAGGTCTTTCAGATCCAGCAGCAACAGGCCTTCGCGATCGGCCACTTTAAACGCCGCGTACAGCGCCGACTGCTGGCTGTCGGTCAGTTCCAGCAGGCTGCCGATCAGCAACGGGCCCATTTCACTCAACGTGGTGCGCAACGGATGACCGGATTCACCGTGAATGTCCCACAGCGTCACCGGATAAGCCTGCGGCTTGTGGTTGAGCCAGGGCATCCCGGCGATGCGCTCGGCGACCTTGCCCTGCGGATTGCCGGCGGCGCCCAGGCCGCACAGATCGCCCTTGATGTCGGCGGCGAACACCGCGACCCCGGCGTCACTGAATGCTTCGGCAAGGCGCTGCAAAGTCACGGTCTTGCCGGTGCCGGTCGCACCGGCGATCAGCCCGTGGCGGTTAGCCAGGCGCATGGCCTGAGCAATCGGTTGCCCCGCCAGATCGGCGCCGATAACGAGTTGCGATGTGTCAGGCATTTTGTCACCTATGGTTAATCTTTAATCCGCTGTGGCCGATAGATAAGGGCGAGAACCTGACTGAAAAGTCGGTCGGACATTTCCCTAAGGAGAGTCGGAAATATCAGTTTGTTTCACCCTTGCCCATATTGCGCGTCTTTATAAAAGCACGCCCAGGACATTAAGACCTTAGCGGAACCCCAAGCCATGAACAAAAACCTGCGCTTCAGCCATAAAATTTTGCTTGCCGCCGCCCTCATCGTCATCGCCGCTTTCGCCTCGTTCACGCTGTACAACGACTGGCTGCAACGCAACGCGATCCGCGATGACCTGAACAACTATCTCAACGAGATGGGCGAAGTCACCGCCGATAACATCCAGACCTGGCTCAACGGGCGCATTCTGCTGGTCGAGAACGCCGCCCAGAATATTGCCATCAATCCGGACCCGGCCAACGTCGCCAGCCTGCTGGAACAGAAATCCCTGACCTCGACGTTCATGGCCACTTACCTGGGCGATGCCACCGGTCACTTCACCATCCGTCCGGACGTGAAGATGCCGGACGGTTTCGATCCACGGGTGCGCCCTTGGTATAAAGGGGCCGAGAGCAGCAGCGCGTCGACCCTGACCGAACCGTACATCGACGCCGCCACCGGCCAGTTGATCATCTCCATCGCCACCGCCTCGAAAAAGGCCGGTCAGAGCGTTGGCGTGGTCGGCGGTGACCTGAGCCTGCAAACCCTGGTCGACACCCTCACCGCCCGGGACTTCTCCGGCATGGGCTACGCCTTCCTGGTCAGCGCCGACGGCAAGATCCTTGTGCACCCGGACAAGGCACTGGTGATGAAATCACTGAAAGAAGCCTATCCGCAGGACACCCCGCGCATCAGCAGCGATTTCAGTGAAATCACCGTCGATGGCAAGACTCGCATCGTCAGCTTCGCGCCGATCAAAGGCCTGCCGTCGGTCAACTGGTACATCGGGCTGTCGGTGGACAAGGACAAAGCCTTCTCGATGCTCAGTGAGTTCCGCACCTCGGCGGTGATTGCCACGGTGATTGCGGTGGTGATCATCATCGCGTTGCTGGGCATGCTGATTCGCCTGCTGATCCAGCCACTGCATGTCATGACCCGCGCCATGGAAGACATCGCCGACGGTGAAGGCGACCTGACCAAGCGCCTGACCATCGTCAATAACGATGAGTTTGGCGTGCTGGGTACCGCATTCAACCGTTTCGTCGAGCGTATTCACGGCTCGATCCGCGAAGTGTCGTCGGCCACCGGCCAGGTCAACGAGGTTGCGCTGCGCGTGGTCGCGGCGTCCAACTCGTCGATGTACAACTCCGACCAGCAGGCTTCGCGCACCAGCAGCGTCGCCGCGGCGATCAATCAACTGGGCGCCGCCGCCCAGGAAATCGCCCGCAACGCCGCGCAAGCCTCGAACCAGGCCAGTGACGCCCGCGGCCTCGCCGAAGACGGCCAGCAAGTGGTGGATCGCAGCATCAAGGCGATGAATCAACTGTCGAGCATGCTCAGCGCCTCCAGCAGCAACATCGAGTCGCTGAACAGCAAAACCGTGAACATCGGGCAGATCCTCGAAGTGATCACCAGCATCTCCCAGCAGACCAATCTGCTGGCGCTCAATGCCGCCATCGAAGCGGCGCGTGCCGGTGAGGCCGGACGCGGTTTTGCCGTGGTCGCCGACGAAGTGCGCAACCTGGCGCACCGCACTCAGGAATCGGCGCAGCAGGTGCAAACCATGATCGAGGAGCTGCAGGTCGGCGCCCGTGAATCGGTGAGCACCATGAGCGACAGCCAGCGCCACAGCCAGGACAGCGTGGAAATCGCCAACCTCGCCGGCGAACGCCTCAACAGCGTGACCCAGCGTATCGGCGAAATCGACGGAATGAACCAGTCGGTGGCAACAGCGACCGAGGAGCAGACCGCGGTGGTGGAATCCATCAACGTCGACATCACCGAGATCAATACGCTGAACCAGGAAGGCGTCGAGAACCTGCAGGCGACGTTGCGAGCCTGTTCGGATCTGGAGCAGCAGGCTTCGCGCCTGAAGCAGCTGGTCGGCAGTTTCCGCATCTAAATCGCTGCCACGGGCCTCTTCGCGAGCAGGCTCGCTCCCACATCGGATCTGTGTCGTTTGCAGATACCTGTGGGAGCGGGCTTGCTCGCGAAGGCATCCTGACAAACACCACAACACCTCCCTGACACTCCCACCGCGCAATCCCGACCGAACATCTATTCTGGATAAAGGTCAACCAAGGGAGTGCAACGCAGCGGAGGGTTGATCACAGTGCATATCGCCGACATCACCATGTTCTACGCCCCGGCCAGCGGCGGCGTACGCACCTATCTGGATGCCAAGCATCGCCGGTTGGGGGGCAAAACGGGCATTCGTCATAGCCTGCTGATTCCCGGCGCGCATTTCGGTGAAAACGATGGTATCTACACCGTGCCCGCACCCGCCCTACCCTTCGGCAAAGGCTATCGCTTCCCGCTGCGCCTCGCGCCATGGCGCAATGTCCTGCAGGGTTTGCAGCCGGATCTGATCGAAGTCGGCGACCCGTACCTCACCGCGTGGGCGGCGCTGGACGCGCGACGGCAACTGGACGTGCCGGTGATCGGCTTTTATCACTCGGACCTGCCGCTACTGGTCGGCAATCGCATGGGCCATTGGGTCACGCCGAACGTCGAGGCGTACGTCACCAAGCTCTATGGCAACTTCGATCGAGTGCTGGCGCCCAGCCAGGTGATGGCCGACAAGCTCACCGGTTTGGGGGTGCGCAATGTATTCGTGCAGCCATTGGGCGTGGATCTGCAAACCTTTCACCCTGACGCCCGCGACAACGGCCTGCGCGCCGAACTGGGAATTGCCGAAGACACTCGTCTGCTGATCTTTGCCGGGCGCGGTTCCAAAGAGAAGAACCTGCCAGTGCTGCTCAAATGCATGCAGCGCCTCGGCCCACGCTATCACCTGCTGCTGGTTGGCTCGTCGATGCCGGCCGTGGTTCCGGACAATGTCAGCGTGATCGACGGGTTCTGTCCCGCCGCCACCGTGGCCCGGTTGATGGCCAGCGCCGATGCCCTCCTGCATGCCGGTGACCAGGAAACCTTTGGCCTGGTGATCCTTGAAGCCATGGCCTGCGGGATTCCGGTGGTCGCGGTGGCGGCCGGGGCGTTTGAAGAGATCGTCGCCGACGACTGCGGCTTGCTCTGTGCGCCGAACAACCCACAAGCCATGGCCAATGCCGTGCGCGAGCTGTTCAGTCGCGGCTGCGTGAAACTCGGCCAACAGGCGCGGCAACACGTTGAACGGCGTTATTCCTGGGACAGCGTGGTCGACAGCCTGCTCGGCCATTACCACGCGGTGCTCGGTCCCTCTCTGCCCAGGGTGGCCAATGGCTGATTCCTTGAATGACCGCGCAGTGCTGCTGGTGCTGCACGACGTGGCACCGTCGACCTGGGCGGATTATCGACCATTTGTCGAGGCGGTCGATGCAATGGGCGGCGTGCCGATGACCTGGCTGGTCGTTCCGGATTTCCATGGCCACGACGCGCTTGAGGATCATCCCGCGTTTTGCCGAATGCTCGGCGAGCGGCTGGCCCGTGGCGATGAACTGGCCTTGCACGGCTATTACCATGACGACCGCGAGCCAGCGCCAGCCACACCCCGCGACTGGTTCATGCGCCGAATCTATACCCACGAAGGGGAGTTTTATCGCCTGTCCCACGAAGCCGCCCTGGCGCGACTGCGCGACGGCATCGAACTGTTCCGGCGCAATGACTGGCCGTTGCACGGCTTCGTCGCCCCGGCATGGCTGATGAGCGAGGGCACGCGCCAGGCCCTTCGCGAAACACCATTGAGCTACACCAGCGACCCGCTACATCTTTATCAATTACCGGATTTCACCGCCATCAACGCCCCGGGTCTGGTGTGGAGTGCGCGCAGCGCCTGGCGCCGGGGTCTGTCAAAACTCGTCAGCGAGCAACGCGAACAGCAGTGGCGCGACGCCGCGGTGATTCGTCTAGGCTTGCACCCGGTAGACATGCGCCACGCCTTCGCGCGTGATTACTGGCTACGAACCCTTGAACGGCTGCTGGCAGAAGGACGCACGCCCATGACCAAAATCGACTGGCTCGCCGAGCAACGCGAGCGAATGGAGCGCGCTGCATGAGTCGCGGCATTGTGTTGTTGATCGGCCTGCTCGCTGCTGTACTGATCCCGGTGTTGCTCGGCGGCGGCGAGATCGGTGCGCGCCTGCAAAGTTTCCCCCTGCAATGGCTGCTGATCATGTTCGGCATGATTCTGCTCTGCTGGGGCATCAACACCCTGCGTCTGCGCCTGCTGCTGGGTGATCAGCGCGATCAGGTAACGCCGCTGAAAAGTCTCGGCGTGGTCATGGCCGCCGAGTTCGCCTACTGCGCCACTCCCGGCGGCAGTGGCGGACCGCTGACGATCATGGCGTTGCTGGCGCGCTGCGGCGTACGCCCGGCCCGTGGCAGCGCAGTGTTTGCCATGGATCAGTTGAGCGATCTGCTGTTCTTTCTCTGCGCCCTGAGCGGCATCCTGATTTACGCGTTGTTTCAGCATCTCAGTGACCGCCTGGAGTGGTTGCTGATGGTCAGCGCCGTGTCACTGTTCGGTGGGCTGTTCAGTTGCGTGCTGCTGGCGCGCTACCACCGCCGCCTGATCCTTCTGAGCGGACGCCTGCTTGCCCGCCTCAACGTGCAACCGGCCACGCGTCGGCGCTGGGCGCGCAAGCTGCTGCATTTTCTCGACGCGTTTATCGACACCCTCAAGTTGCCGTGGCAAACCCTGGTCAAGGTGTTCGCCCTGACCTGCATGCACTGGCTGCTACGCTACAGCGTGTTGTATCTGGCCCTGCGCGGACTGGGCGCGGATCTGCAGTGGGCCTGGAGTTTTCTGGTGCAGATGCTATCGCTGGGGGCTGGTCAAATGAGCCTGTTGCCCGGTGGTGCGGGCGCCGCAGAGCTGACCTCGGCGGCGCTGCTGGCGCCGATGGTCGGCAAATCCACTGCGGCGGCAGCGATTCTGATCTGGCGGGTGGTGACGTTCTATTTCTATCTGGTGGTGGGCGGCCCGGTGTTTCTATTGATGCTCGGGCGGCCGCTGCTCAAGAAGCTGTTGAAGATCAGGCAGGCTTCTCAGGTTCGTCCGCCTGCTCCTTGAGCTGCTCCCACAGCTCGGCGGCGCCGGGAAACTCGGTGCCGTCCTCCGGGCTCAGGTCATCCGGGTCGTAGCGGCTCAAACAGCCCTCCCCCAGGGTGGCAGGCGCTTTCGAAGTGGCTTTGTCCAATGGGTCGCTCACGGGCAGTTCCTCAAGGGCTGAAACGAAAAAAGGGCCTGGGACGATTGAACGCCCAAGCCCTTCTTTATTCAAGTACGCGCAGGTTCGATCAGAACACCACGGTCTTGTTGCCGTGCACCAGCACACGGTCTTCGAGGTGATAACGCAAGCCTCGGGCCAACACCATCTTCTCGACGTCACGGCCGAAACGCACCATGTCTTCGATGCTGTCGCTGTGGCTGACACGCACCACGTCCTGCTCGATGATCGGGCCGGCGTCCAGCTCTTCGGTCACGTAGTGGCAAGTCGCGCCGATCAGCTTCACGCCGCGCAGCGACGCCTGATGGTACGGCTTGGCGCCGACGAACGACGGCAGGAAGCTGTGGTGAATGTTGATCACCTTGTGCGCGTATTCGCGGCACAGGGCCGGCGGCAGGATCTGCATGTAGCGCGCCAGCACCACCACTTCGGCATCGTGCTGTTTGACCAGACGCGAGACTTCGGCGAACGCCGGCTCCTTGTCCTGCGGATTGACCGGGACATGGTAATAAGGAATGCCGTGCCACTCGACCATGCTGCGCAGGTCATTGTGGTTGGAAATCACGCAGGAGATTTCGCAATCGAGCTCGTCGCTGTGCCAGCGGTGCAGCAAGTCGGCCAGGCAGTGGGATTCGCGGCTGGCCATCAGCACCACGCGTTTCTTCTGCTCGGTGTCGGTGATGCGCCAGTCCATCGAGAACTCTTCGGCGATCGGCGCAAACTTCTCGCGCAGCACTTCAATACCGAACGGCAGCGAATCGGCGCGGATCTCGTGACGCATGAAGAACCAGCCGTTCTGATTATCCGAGTGGTGGCTCGCTTCGGTGATCCAGCCGTTGTGGGATGCCAGAAAGTTACTGACTTTGGCAACGATGCCAACGCGGTCAGGGCAGGAAATCACCAACCGAAAGGTGCGCATGGGGGGAAAACTCCAGAACTTCGCAAAGGCGGCCATTCTAGCGAGTGTGCGCGGAAACTGCAGTATTGATGACCACATGTCCGCACGCAGGCCCGATTCGCGACGCCTGACGCCACGCGCGGCGAAACGATAGTCCTGCAGTGAAGCTGTTCGGCCAGATAATTGTGAATATTCGTGATGACTGCATCACATTATTTAAATGACCATTCAATTTACCGGTTATTCCTTGCAACTAATTCAAATAAAAAAACCGGTTAAATGTTTACTTGATGAAACAGCCTGACTATTATTGCGGCACTGTCCCCTGCCATTCAACACATCTGCATAAGGTAGTTACCATGTCCTTGATCAACGAATATCGCGCCACCGAAGAAGCAATCAAAGAGCTGCAAGCGCGTTTGAAGAACCTGTCGCAAGACGACAAACTGCAAGCCGAGCTGGAATTCGAAGGCAAACTGCGCACCCTGATGGGCGAATACTCCAAGTCCCTGCGCGACATCATCGCCCTGCTGGATCCGGAATCGAAAACCAAAGGCACCCGTGGCGCCGCAGTAAAAACTACCGGCACCAAGCGCGCGCGCAAAGTTAAACAATACAAAAACCCGCATAACGGCGAAGTCATCGAAACCAAAGGTGGCAACCACAAGACTCTGAAAGAGTGGAAAGCCAAGTGGGGCGGTGACGTGGTTGAAGGCTGGGCTACCCTGCTGGGCTAAGCCGCAACGCCTGTCGCAGACTGATTCTGCGGCCCATGAAAAACGCCAGCATACGCTGGCGTTTTTTTATGCCCGGCATTTCATGGGCACACTATGTTCGATTTCAAAGATTCAAACGTTTGCGCAATGCCTGGACATAATTCTGCCACTCATTGAGCACTTGATTCTGTATCGGCGTAGCACTAAGCGCCCATTGCTGCGCGGCCTCGGCAAAAGATTGCAGGGTATTAGGCGCGCCCATTTGCGGCTCGGACAAACGCTGCTGACAGAATATTCTCCAGCGTTCTTGCTCCTCGAAATTCAACGTGTCGGGAAAGTTGCGTGCGCGATATCGAAAGAGTAATTCCGGCAGACGTTCATCATCGAACGGCCAGTGCTCTTGCGCTAATTGCGCCGGATCCGCCGTTCTCACTTGCTCGCATAGACGCCGATCGCGATCACCGATAAATCCATCGTACAACTGCTGTTCCGGATCTTCGCTGGGCGTGAAGTCTTCGCTGGCGTAAATCGCCGCGACTTTATCTTTCCAAACTTGTTGTGCGTCACTTAGCCGCAGTGCACGTGCCTGATACAGCGCCATGTCCAGACCCAGACGCTGCTGATCGTCGACACGCAACACCGACAACGGCGCCACCACCGGGCAGCGATTGATGTGAATCAGTTTCAGCGGCACCGGCAGTTCACCCTCGGCGAGGTCGTCGCGGCGGGTGTACAGGCGCCGGCGCAGGGTTTCGGCGTCCAGGTCCAGCAAGCCTTGCGGATCAAGGTGCAGGTCACAGACGATCAGCGCATTGCGATTACGCGGATGCCAGGCCAATGGCAGCACCACACCGACATAGTGCCGCGCCGCCGAGAAGCGTCCGGAGATATGCACCAGCGGTTGCAGCAGGCGAATCTGATCCATGACCTTCTGTTTGCTGCGCAATTGAAACAGCCAGTCATACAACTTCGGCTGTTTCTCGCGGATCAACCGCGCCAGCGCAATGGTGGCGCGCACGTCCGAGAGCGCTTCGTGCGCATGCCCATGGTCGATGTGGTTGGCCGCCGTCAGGCGTTCGAGCTTGAGGGTGACCTTGCCTTCGTCGTCGGTCGGCCAGACCAGGCCATCCGGGCGCAACGCATACGCGGCGCGCACCACATCGATCAGGTCCCAGCGACTGTTGCCGCCCTGCCACTCGCGGGCATACGGGTCGAAGAAGTTGCGGTACAGGCTGTAGCGGGTCATCTCGTCGTCGAAACGCAAGGTGTTGTAACCCGCACCGCAAGTGCCGGGCGCCGCCAGTTGCGCGTGTACGCGGGTCATGAAGTCGGCTTCGCTCAAACCCTGTTCGGCGAGACAGCTCGGGGTAATACCGGTAATGGCGCACGCCGCCGGGTGCGGCAGGATGTCTTCGCTGGGCTGGCAGTAGAGGTTGACCGGTTCGTCGATTTCATTGAGGTCGTGGTCGGTGCGAATCCCGGCGACCTGCAGCGGACGGTCATTGCGCGGATTGATGCCGGTGGTCTCGTAGTCGTACCAGAAGATTGAAGTCACGGGCGGTTCCTGAACTGAAGATCGGCAAAGTCTAGGCGTTGAACCGCGGTCGCGGCCAGCGCTGTGTCATTCAACCAGCGTGCGCCACACGCGGTGCAATACATAGTTATGTCGTTTTCCCCCAAGAGGCTGCTAGCATCGGACGGACTTCGCATCCCGATCCGGCCCCATCAGGTAGCCCATGCTCGAGAACACAGCACTGCCACGGAAAGCACCGCTGAAACCGCCACTCGATACCCGCTATCAAGTGGAAACCCCGGAGGGCATCGACCTGCCGTTGCGCCCGGCCGGTCTGATGGTGCGCAGCCTCGCCTTCGGCATCGACCTGGGCATTCGCGGGGCCATCCTCGGCGTGCTGTTTCTGCTGCTGGCGTTTCTCGGCCAGCTCGGCATGGGCCTTGGTTCGCTGCTGCTGTTTGCCGTCAGCTGGTGGTACATGGTGCTGTTCGAAGTGTTGCGTCAGGGCCGTTCGCCGGGCAAGCAATGGATGGGCCTGCGGGTGATCCACGATGACGGCACACCGATCGGCTGGTCGGCCTCGCTGCTGCGCAACCTGCTGCGTTTTGTCGATCTGCTGCCGTTCGGCTATTTCCTCGGTGCCATCAGTTGCCTGCAACACCCGACCTTCAAACGCCTCGGCGACATCGCCGCCGGCACGCTGGTGGTCTATAGCGAACGCGCCCTGCTCCGCCCGCAGTTACCTGACGCCCAGCCACGCAGCTCGCCCGTGCCGCTCAACCTCGGCGAACAACGCGCCTTGCTCGCCTTCGCCGAACGTCAGGCTGAACTGTCGCCGGCGCGGGTCAATGAGCTGGCCGCGCTGCTCGCCCAACCGCTGCACATCTCGGCGCCCAAAGCGGTCAGCGAACTCAATGGCATCGCCCGCGGCTTGTTGGGTCCGACATGAAGCAGAGTCTTTTCGAAGCTCGTCACAAGGCCGAATGGGAGCGCTTCACCCTGGCCCTCGAACGCCTCGAACATGGCAAGGACACCTCGCAGGCAGCCAGTTTCCCCAAGGCTTATCGACGCCTCTGCCAGCATCTGGCGCTGGCACAGGCGCGTGGCTACAGCAGTTTTCTGATCGACTCGCTGCAACAACTGGTGTTGCGCGGCCACCAGCAGCTGTATCGGCACCGCAGTCGATTCGGCGCCAACCTCCTGGGTTTCATCCTCGCTGACTTTCCTCGACTGGTGCGTGCCGAATGGCCGTTTGTGCTGGCCGCTGGTCTGATGTTTTTCGGCAGCCTGATCGGCTTTGCCTCGCTGGTGTATGCCTTTCCCGAACTGATCTACAACCTGATCCCCGCCGAACAGGTGCGCGACATGCAGAGCATGTACGACCCGGTGGCCGGGCACCTCGGGCGCTCGGCCGAACGGGCGGCCAGCGAAGACTGGGTGATGTTCGGCTATTACGTGATGCACAACATTGGCATCGCCTTTCAGACTTTCGCCAGCGGTTTGCTGCTGGGCGTCGGTAGCGCGTTCTTCCTGTTCTATAACGGCTTGATCATCGGCGCGGTGGCCGGGCACCTGACCGAAATCGGTTTTGGCCAGACGTTCTGGTCGTTCGTGATCGGCCACGGCGCCTTCGAGCTGAGCGCCATTGCCCTGGCGGGCGCGGCGGGGCTAAAGCTCGGCTGGGCAGTGATTGCACCGGGACGGCTGACCCGTGGTGAAGCACTGGTGGAGGCGGCGCGCAAAAGCGTGCTGCTGGTGTGTGGGGTCATGCTGTTCCTGCTGATCGCAGCGTTCATCGAAGCGTATTGGTCGTCGAAGACCGGGGTCACACCGCCGATCAAATATGCGGTCGGTGCCGCATTGTGGCTCGCAGTAGCGGCCTATCTGCTGTTCGCCGGAAGGACACGCCATGCGCCTGAGTGATGCCACCGTGGCGATCCGTCCGCGCAGCACCTGGGAAGCCATGGACCTGGGCGTGCTCATGAGCCAGCAGCATCGACGCCTGCTGATGACCAGTTGGGCCATCGTCACCCTGCCGCTGTTCGCCGTGCTGACGTTGTTGCTATGGGATTCGCCGTCGCTGGCGGTATTCATTTTCTGGTGGCTGAAACCGGCGTACGAACGCCTGCCGCTGTACATCCTGTCCAAAGCCCTGTTCGGCGAAACACCGACACTGAAACAGGCCCTGCGCGAATTTCCACGGTTGCTCAAGCCGCAACTGCTGGCCAGCCTGACCTGGCGCCGGTTGAGCCTGAGTCGCAGCTTCTTGCTGCCGGTGGTGCAACTCGAAGGTCTCGACGGCACGGCCCGTCAGCAACGCTTGCAGGTGTTGCTGCAACGCAATGCCGGCGGCGCGCAATGGCTGACGATCATCGGCATGCATCTGGAGACCGCACTGTGGATCGGCCTGATGGTGCTGTTCTACATGCTGCTGCCACAACAGATTGAAACCGACTGGGACTGGCAATCACTGATCCTCGATGCCGATCACCACTGGCGTTGGCTGGAGCACCTGACCAACGCCTTCTACGCGCTGGTGCTGGTGGTCTGGGAACCGATTTATGTCGCCTGCGGTTTCAGCCTGTATCTGAACCGACGCACCGCACTGGAAGCGTGGGACATCGAGTTGGTGTTCCGCCGTTTGCGCCAACGCCTGAACAGCAGCGCTCTGGGTTTGCTGTTGGCGGTCTGTCTTTTGCTGCCGGCGGTGCCACCCGTATGGGCTGCAGCCGATCCCGCCAGCGCACCGGAGGCACCCCGCCTGTTGCACCAACCGCTGACCAGTCAGGCTGCGCACGACAGCATCAAGGCGCTGCTCGAACAACCACCGTTCAAGAACAAGGAAAGCGTGACCCGCTATCGCTTTGGCGACGATCCGGCAGCCCCGTCCGAGGACAAACCCGGCGAGGCACCGCAATGGCTGAAAACCCTGCTCGGCTGGCTGGACAGTCAGCGCTTCAATGCGCTGGCCGGCCTGATTGAAGTGTTGTTGTGGGGAGCGTTGATCGCCGCTGTGGGCTGGCTGATCTGGCGCTATCGCGAGTTCCTGCGCACCTTCGTCAGTCGCCGGGCGAAGTTGCGCGCCCGCGTCAGGCCACCTGCGCCGCAACAAGCACTTGGCCTGGACCTGACCCCGCAATCCTTGCCCGACGACATCGCCGCCAGTGCCGAACAACTCTGGCAGACCCAGCCGCGCGCGGCGCTGGGCTTGCTCTATCGCGGGTTGCTCAGCCGTTTGCTGCACGATTTTGCCCTGACCTTGAAACCTGCCGACACCGAGCATCAGGTGCTGCTGCGGGTCGAGCAATTGCAGCGCCCTGAACTGCTGGCGTTCAGTCGCAGCCTGACACAGCACTGGCAGAACATGGCCTACGGGCACCGCGTGCCGGCGGCACATCTGCAACAGGAACTGTGTGACGGCTGGCGTGCCCTGTTCGGCTCGGGAGCGCGCGCTTGAACCGGCGCAGCGCGTGGCTGCTCGGCGGGCTGATGGTCGCCCTGCTCGCGGCGTTGAGCGTTTATCTGTACCTCAAGGCGCGGCCCTATCAGGAAGTGATCGATCACGGCCCCTCGCCCCAGGCGCAGGCCAATCCTTATCTGGCGGCAGAACTGTTTTTGCGCGAGCGCGGCCTCAACGTCAGCCACGCCGAAACGCTGGCGGTGCTGCCCGACATCGATCCGCGTCGGCACACCCTGCTGTTGTTCGGCGAACGTTCGCGCATGACCCCGCGGCAGGTCGATCAGGTGTTGAACTGGGCCCGCGCCGGTGGGCGCCTGGTGTTCGTGGCCGAAGCGCTGTGGGACAAGCAGGCCAGACAAAGCGATGATCTGTTGCTGGATCGGGTGCAGTTGCACCAGTCACTAAGCAAGGACCTCAAGGAGCCGCCGGCGGAGCTGGCGGATGATCCGTACCCGAATCTGACCAAGCTCTACCTGGAAGACGAGGACGCGCCGGCCTACGCCGGTTTCGACACCGCGTTTCATCTGGAAGACCCGAAAAATCTCGCCCAGGCCTGGGCCAACAGCGCCAAGGCCACGCACATGATGCAAGTGCCGTACGGCCTCGGCTCGATCACCGTGGTCACCGATGCCGAACTGTGGAAGACCCCGGCCATCAGCAAGCACGACAACGCCTGGCTGCTCTGGTACCTGAGCGCCGACACCGACGTCACGCTGATTTTCAACACCGCACACGATGGTCTGCTGACCTTGCTCTGGCGTTACTTCCCGCAAGCCATCGTCGCCCTGCTGGCACTGATCGGCCTCGGCCTGTGGCACGTTGCTGTACGCCATGGGCCACTGCAGGCACCCGCTCCAAGTGGCCGACGGCAGTTGCAGGAACACCTGCGTGCCAGCGCCGATTTCATCCTGCGCCACAACGGTCAGCACACGCTGTTGCAAGCCCTGCAACAGGACGTGCTGCGCCGCGCCCGCCGCCGCTATCCCGGCTTCGACCAATTGAACGTGGCTGAGCAATGGCTGGTGCTGTCGCGCCTGACCCGACAGCCGACCCGCGCCATCAGTCAGGCTCTGAGCCCGGTGCCGAAACAGCGCATGAGCAGCGCTGATTTCAGTCGCCAGGTGGCCCACCTGCAAACCTTGAGGAACACGCTATGAGTGAACAGATCGAGCCCGGCAGCGCCAGCCACGCCGCCCAGCAACGCCAGCGTGCCAGCCAGTTGGCGCAAGCGCTGCGCGGCGAATTGCAGAAGGCCCTGATCGGCCAGAACGGCGTGATCGACGATGTGCTGACCGCGCTGATCGCCGGCGGTCACGTGCTGCTTGAGGGCGTTCCGGGGCTGGGCAAGACCTTGCTGGTGCGGGCGCTGGCGCGCTGCTTCGGCGGCGAGTTTGCGCGCATCCAGTTCACCCCGGACCTGATGCCCAGCGACGTCACCGGCCACGCGGTGTACGACCTGCACACCGAGCAGTTCAAGCTGCGCAAGGGGCCGCTGTTCACCAACCTGCTGCTGGCCGACGAGATCAACCGCGCACCGGCGAAAACCCAGGCGGCGTTGCTCGAAGCGATGCAGGAGCGCCAGGTCACCCTCGAAGGTCGGGCGCTGCCGATCGCCCAGCCGTTCATGGTGCTCGCCACCCAGAACCCGATCGAGCAGGAAGGCACTTATCCACTGCCGGAGGCCGAACTTGACCGCTTCATGCTCAAAGTGCGCATGGATTACCCGGAGGCCGAGCAAGAGCTGAACATGGTGCGTCAGGTCAGCCGCTCGACCCGCGCCGACATGCTCGACGTGCAGCCGTTGCGCACGGTCCTGCAAGCCAAGGACGTGCAGGCCTTGCAACGCATCGCCAGTGACCTGCCGATCGACGATCAGGTGCTCGATTACGCCGTGCGGCTGGCGCGCAGCACCCGCTCCTGGCCCGGCCTGACCCTCGGCGCCGGGCCGCGCGCCTCGATTGCGCTGGTGCGTTGCGCCCGCGCCCGTGCGTTGCTGCGCGGCGGCGAGTTCGTGATTCCCGATGACATCAAGGGTTGCGCGCTCTCGGTGCTGCGCCATCGGGTGCGGGTGGCGCCGGAGCTGGACATCGAAGGTCTGCAGGTCGATCAGGTGCTGCAACAATTGCTCGACCAAGTGCCGGCGCCGCGCTTGTGAAACCGTCACGCCTGCTGCTGATCTGGCTCGCGATTCTGCTGGCCGTCGGCACGCTGCTGGGCACGCTGCAAGCTCTCGACATCGACTTGCCCGCCACGCTGTTGTCGATCAACTGGGGCTTGCTCCTGGCTCTGCTGGTGCTGGCGCTCATCGATGCGCTGCGCCTGAACAACCTGCCCTCGCCGCGCATCCAGCGGCAGATGCCCGGCAGCTTGGCACTCGGCCGTTGGAGCGAGGTGCGGCTGCAGCTCAGCCATGACTTCAATGAGCCGGTCGCGGTGGAGATTTTCGACCACGTGCCACAGGGCCTGAGCTTCGAAAACCTGCCGCTGGCGATTGAACTGCAACCCGGGCAATTCAGCGCGGTCGGCTATCGCCTGCGCCCGCTCAAGCGCGGGCACTTCAGCTTCGAGCATTGCGAAATCAACCTGCCCAGCCCGTTCGGTCTGTGGACAGGCAAACGCCTGCTCGCCGTGAGCGGCGAGATCCGCGTCTACCCGGACTTCGCAAAGCTCTACGGTGGGCAGTTGTTGGCGGTGGACAACTGGCTCAGCCAGCTCGGTGTGCGCCAGCGCCAGCGTCGCGGGCAGGGTCAGGAATTTCATCAGTTGCGCGAATTTCGCGAAGGCGACAGCCTGCGCCAGATCGACTGGAAAGCCACCGCCCGTCAGCGCACGCCGATTGCCCGCGAGTATGAAGACGAGCGTGATCAACAGATCATGTTCATGCTCGATTGCGGGCGGCAAATGCGCAGCCAGGATGGCGAGCTGTCGCATTTCGACCATGCGCTGAATGCGTGTCTGCTGCTCAGTCATGTGGCGCTGCGCCAGGGCGATGCGGTGGGATTGAGTACATTTGCAGACGATCAACCGCGATATCTAGCTCCGGTAAAAGGCAGCGGGCAACTCAACGTCCTGCTCAACACGGTCTACGATCTGGCGAGTAGCCAACGTCCGGCGGACTATCAGGCAGCCATTCGGCAACTACTAACACGTCAGAAACGACGGGCACTGGTCATCCTTATGACCAACCTGCAGGATGAGGACCATGGCGAACTGACCAACGCAGTCCAACACCTGAGCCGCCAGCATCAGGTGTTAGTGGTCAGCCTGCGCGAAGAAACACTCGACCAAATGCGCCAAGACTCGGTACAAACCCTTCCTGAAGCATTGGCCTATTGCGGCGCAGTGGATTACCTAAACGCTAGGGCCGAACTGAATGAGCGCCTGATGGCTCATGGCACACCTGTGCTGGATGTCCCTACCAGTAAGCTAAACACTGAACTAGTGTCAATTTACTTAAGCTGGAAGAAAGCTGGAGCCCTATAGACATTGTAGATTTCACGCCGGCGGGGTGTTTCAAATTGGCAAGCGGGTGTAGATTTCTTAATAAGAAATACCGCTGCTAAAAGGGCTTTTCCATTGATCGGTATCTCACTCCACTTATTTAAAGGAGTGCCAGTCCGCTCCTTGAAGCGGCCCATCCCGCGCTATCGGATTGCCCGCTAAATTTTCCCATGCAGCCATGCTCGAAGCCTCTCGAACGGAGTCGAAGAATGCCCACTAAATATTCATTATCTGATGTGTTGGAAAGGATTTATCAGAATCAGCTTGGGCTGGAGGCAGCCCTAATGGAGCTAACACTCCAGGTCGAAGAGAGGGGGTTTACCGAGATCGGAGAAAACGTCCGCTCTGCGCTTTTTGTCATTGGAGAAAATGCCGGCTATATCAAGCAGGGCTTGGCGAAACTCAGAGCAAAGGAAACGGACTAGGCCTCAAAAACTCAATGAATTTTGTCGACCGCTTTGGTGTTATCCACAGGGTGATTATCGAAGCGATTTGACGATTCAAAAACCTTCCAACACCCCACCTAAAATCCCCCCGTCTCATATCGAAATGAAACAGATTGATGCGTACGGGTACACATATCCGTCATCCGAATGAAGTCTTTCCCCAAACCTAGGAATTTAGGCTACACGACGTGGCGCCTTTGCCTACGAACACACCAGAATGCTCTGTCTTGTACGCATTGGTGAGGCTCCGTAACTTGATCTTGGCCGCTGAATCAGCGGTCGAAATTAATTGTCCGGGGCAATGTCGAGGCAGTAGCTTCAGTCAGGCTAGTAACATTTTAGCTGTTAGCAGGACGTCTCTAGGTGAGCCGAACAGCTCACCTCCCCCCGGCCGAATAACCTCTTCATAGCAGTTTCCGTTCTCGTTCACCCGAACTGGAAGCCAAGCAAAAAGGATATAAAGCCATGAACAGTGCAACATCAAATCCTCCAGAATCTGACACGACTTCCAGCTGTCTCCCCCCTGATTCAGAGAGGTTTCAGGAAGCCGCAGAACGCGCCCTCGACCACTACCTCAAACCAAAATCGCCCTCACGCAATTCCGTGGATCGCGGCATGCAGATGTTCGTTGTCGCCCCCGACCTCAACCCCGAAGCCATCGCCATCCAGACCTACGAAACCTTTTCGTCGGTGAGCATTCTGCTGCTGGATCTGGCGGACAGCCTGGAAGACAAACCACGGCATCTGGCGATGGCGATCTATCAGTTGAGCGAGATGGGTTTGTTGCTGGCGGAGAAGACACTGGACAGTGAGCGGGCGATTGCCTTGAAGGCTTGAAGATCAAAAGATCGCCGCCTGCGGCAGCTCCTGCAGGAAAATTGCATTTCCACTGTAGGAGCTGCCGCAGGCGGCGATCTTTGGTTTTGGCTGTATCAGGCAGACGCCGGCAGGGGCTGAAAACTGAAGTACTGCTTCAACGCTTGCACCAGTTGCGCATATTCCGGCGGCGGGCGTTGCAGGCTGAAGCCGGCGTCGTAGTGCATCGGGGTCGCGTCTTCATGGCACCACAGGCAGCACGCCGTCAGGTCGATGACCTGCTGGCAGCCATCGCCGAGCGGAATTTTGAGACGCAGACTGAAATCGACACCGGTCATCATCGGTAACTGGCTGATGAGCATCAGCCCGTCTTCGGACACATTGCCCAGAAAACCGATGGGTTTGTCGGTGACGCTGTTGAACACCCTGAGGAAGTACGGCAACTGGTGCCGTTCGATTCGTCGGTCGGTAAACATGCGAGGTACGCCACGCAAGGCTCCATCACAGAGCCGCACCTTTGCTTCGGAACACGCCTGTGTCACAGACACGCTCTCCCCGCTTCCGGTGGCATGGTCGCCAATACGCCATCGCCTCAACATCGACCAGTCGCAGGTGTTGCCCCATGTTTAGAGGCCAGACTCTAAACCGGATCACTGGACTATAGCTCAACCTGTACAGTCAGCCAGCGTTTGTATGACATCCGGCATCAGAAGCGTTGCGCACTCGGCACCGCCGCCGCACTGCGAGTCGGGTAATGTCCCAGGCTCTGCAGGGTTTCCAGGCGGGCGCGCGCGCGGAAGGCGTATTCGCTGTTAGGGTACGAGGCGATGATGAACTGGTAGGTCTGCGCCGCGTCGATGTACATTTTTTGCCGTTCCAGGCACTGGCCGCGCATCATCGACACTTCCGGCCACACATACGGACGGGCCCGGCTGGCGCGTTCGACCTTGGACAGTTCGAGCATCACCTGCTCGCAATTGCCCCGGTCGTAGGCGCTGTAGGCGTTGTTCAAATGATGGTTCATCGACCAACGGGTGCAGCCCGTGACGGCGAGGACGCTGAGGGCAAGGGCGGCAATGGGCAACAATCGCATGGGGAGGTTCTCCTGTCTTGAGCTCTGTATCGACCCCTGGTCGTAAATCTTCAGGCGCGTTTGTCCCAAAGTTGCCACGTTCAATAAAGAAAACAATAAGTAGTGCAAACGAACAATGACTACACCCCAAGAGCATAGTAGCCTCTGCTAGCGCTTGAACTCAGGAGTCTTTGCATGTCCGTCCGTCGTACCAAAATCGTCGCTACCCTTGGCCCGGCCAGTAACTCGCCGGAAGTTCTCGAACAGCTGATTCTGGCTGGTCTGGACGTCGCCCGTCTGAACTTCTCCCACGGCACCCCCGACGAGCACAAGGCTCGCGCGAAGCTGGTGCGTGACCTGGCCGCCAAGCACGGCCGTTTCGTCGCCCTGCTGGGTGACCTGCAAGGCCCGAAAATCCGTATCGCCAAATTCGCCAACAAGCGCATCGAGCTGAAGATCGGTGACAAGTTCACCTTCTCCACCAGCCATCCGCTGACCGAAGGCAACCAGCAAGTGGTCGGCATCGACTACCCGGATCTGGTGAAAGACTGCGGCGTGGGCGACGAGCTGCTGCTCGACGACGGCCGCGTGGTGATGCGCGTCGAAACCGCCACCGCTACCGAGCTGCACTGCGTCGTGACCATCGGCGGTCCGCTGTCCGACCACAAAGGCATCAACCGTCGCGGTGGCGGCCTGACCGCGCCGGCCCTGACTGAAAAAGACAAGGCCGACATCAAGCTCGCCGCCGAAATGGAAGTCGACTACCTCGCCGTGTCCTTCCCGCGTGACGCCGCCGACATGAACTACGCCCGTCAACTGCGTGACGAAGCCGGCGGCACTGCCTGGCTGGTGGCGAAGATCGAACGCGCCGAAGCCGTGGCCGACGATGAAACCCTCGACGGCCTGATCAAGGCTTCCGACGCAGTGATGGTTGCCCGTGGCGACCTCGGTGTGGAAATCGGCGACGCCGAGCTGGTGGGCATTCAGAAGAAGATCATTCTGCACGCACGCCGCCACAACAAAGCGGTGATCGTTGCGACCCAGATGATGGAGTCGATGATCCAGAACCCGATGCCAACCCGCGCCGAAGTGTCCGACGTGGCCAACGCCGTGCTCGACTACACCGACGCCGTGATGCTCTCGGCCGAATCCGCTGCCGGCCTCTACCCGCTGGAAGCCGTTCAGGCGATGGCGCGCATCTGCGTCGGCGCTGAAAAGCACCCGACCAGCAAGACGTCCAGCCACCGTATCGGCAAGGAATTCGAGCGCTGCGACGAAAGCATCGCCCTGGCGACCATGTACACCGCCAACCACTTCCCGGGCGTGAAAGCGATCATCGCTCTGACCGAAAGTGGCTACACCCCGCTGATCATGTCGCGTATCCGTTCCTCGGTGCCGATCTACGCCTTCACCCCGCACCGCGAAGCCCAGGCCCGCGCGGCGATGTTCCGTGGCGTGTACACCGTTCCGTTCGACCCGGCTTCGCTGGCCCCGAACGAAGTCAGCCAGAAAGCGATCGACGAGCTGGTCAAGCGCGGCGTTGTGGAAAAAGGCGACTGGGTCATCCTGACCAAGGGCGACAGCTACCACACCACCGGTGGCACCAACGGCATGAAGATCCTGCACGTGGGTGACCCGCAGGTCTGAATGACTGTTCGCTGAAAAACAAAAGCCCCGGCATGTGAGTGTCGGGGCTTTTCGTTTTCTGCTCCGCAAGGTGTTGCGCCTATTCAGGCCTCATCGCTGGCATGCCAGCTCCCACAGGGTCCGGCGGCGCCCAACGCTTTTTTGCAGCCGCCACAAAAAACGGTGGGCGCTGGCTTGCCAGCGATGAGGCCAGCCCAGTCAGCGAAGCTTTCAATGCCGTTTGATAAACCCGGTCAACGCCGCCAGCGCCTCCGGCGAGCGCAACCGCTGGGTGAACAATGCGCCCTCCTCCTCGATCACCTGACGGATCAGTTCGCGGTCCGGCGCTTTCATCAGTTGTTTGCTGATACGCACCGCCTCCGGCGGCAGTTCGTCGAAACGCAACGCCATCTCCCGCGCCTTGTTCAGTGCCGCTTCGCCGCTGCCCAACGCCTCGCTGGCAATGCCCCACTGCGCCGCCTGTTCACCGGTAAAACCTTCGCCGAGCAGCAACAACTCCGCCGCTTTGGCTTGGCCAAGCAAACGCGGCAGGATCAGGCTGGAGCCGAACTCCGGACACAAACCGAGATTGACGAACGGCATGCGCAAGCGAGCATCGCGGGCGACGTAAACCAGATCGCAGTGCAGCAGCAACGTGGTGCCGATGCCCACCGCTGCGCCGGCCACAGCGGCGATCACCGGTTTGCGGCATTCGAGTAGGTTGAGCATGAAGTGGAACACCGGGCTGTCGAGGTCGCTCGGCGGTTGCTGGATGAAGTCGGCGATGTCGTTGCCGGCGGTGAAACACTCGGCGCCGCCGGTGATCAGCACGGCGTTGATGTCAGGATCGTTGTCGGCCTGCTTCAGGGCTTCGGCGAGGCGACTGTACATCGCGCGGGTCAGGGCGTTTTTCTTGTCCGGACGGTTGAGGCGCAGGGTGAGCAAACCGCGTTCGCGTTCCAGCAGGATGGCTTCGGTCATGGCGTGTCTCAACATGGCTGTTTTAAGAGGTTCTCTGTGGCGAGGGGATTCATCCCCGATTGAGTGCGCAGCGCTCACAATTTTTTGGGGCCGCTACGCAGCCCATCGGGGATAAATCCCCTCGCCACAGGAGTTCACCTTCACACGAGATTCAGCGCTTAACCGCGGGACAAAAACACATCGGCCAGCAGTTGATTGCGCGGCAGTCCGGCCAGGTACAGACGCTTGGCAAAAGCATCGACGCTGGCGCTTGAGCCGCAGACTAAGGCCAGGGTTTGCCGGGAAACAAGGCGCAGTTGCGCCAAAGCGGCGGCTGACTCGGCCGCCGTCCACAGCTCGACGCTGAGGTTTTCGCGCTGCGCGGCAAGCGCCGCCAGGGGTTTGGCCAGATAGTGCTCGCGCGCGTCATGGGCCTGGTGAATGACGCGGATGGCGCCCTGATGATCCTGGCGCAAAGCTTCGCGCAGCACGCCGAACAACGGGCCCAGCCCGGTGCCGGCCGCCAGCAGCCACAGCGGGCGCGAGTGCCAGTCCGGGTCGTAATGCAACGCGCCGCCGCGCAGTTCGCCGAGGCGGATCGGGTCGCCGATCTGCAGGCGCCGCGCCGCATCGCTGAATTCGCCGGGCTGGCGGCAGTCGAGGTGGAACTCGAGAAAGCGGTCTTCTTGCGGCAGGCTCGCCAGCGAATAGGGTCTGGCGATGTGGTTGATCCACAGCACCAGATGTTGCCCCGCGCTGTAGCGCAGCGGTCGCTGCGGGGTGAGGCGCAAACGCAGGACGTTATCACTGAGCCAGTCCAGCGCCTCGACCAGCGCCGGGCGCCCGTCGGTGACGGGGTCGAAGGTGTGTACCTGCAAATCTTCCGTGACCTGACACTGACAGGCCAGCCGCCAGCCTTGCTGGCGCTGTTCGGCGCTCAAGGCATCCGGGCGACTGTCGGCGGGCGAACCCTGAACACACTGCACCAGACAGGCATGGCAACTGCCGGCGCGGCAGCTGTAAGGCACCGCGACGCCGTGCTGATTCAGCGCGTCGAGCAAATTGCTGCCCGCCGCCACCGACCATTGCCGATCACCGACGCGAAGTTCAGGCATCCACATTCTCCCATGCTGCTGCACAGCGATTGCGCCCGTCGCGCTTGGCCCGGTACAGCGCCTGATCGGCACGCTGCAAGGCATCGTCGAGATCATCGCCCAGTTCCAGCAAGGTCATGCCTGCCGACAGGCTCAGGCTGCGCACATTCAGGCCCACCAGTTCGACGTCGGTGAACGCGATGCGCAGACGTTCACAACAGGCCGTCAGGCGTTCGGCATCGCAGTCGGGCAGCAACACCACGAATTCCTCGCCACCGTAACGCGCCAGCACGTCGCCGTCACGCAGGCAGGCACCCGCCACGCCGGCGAACGCCTGCAACACCTGATCGCCGGCGGCATGGCCGTGCAGGTCGTTGATGCGCTTGAAGTGGTCGAGGTCGATCAGCGCCAGACCATGCACCACGCCTGGCTCCATCTCCGCCAGTTCCCGTGAGGCCAGACGCAGAAAATGCCGGCGATTGAACAGTCCGGTCAGTTCATCGGTGGCCACCAGATCTTCGAGTTGGCGCATCATCCCGCGCAGGGTGTCCTGATGCGCCTGCAAGGCAAACCGGCGCTGGCGCATGCGCTGCCGTGAAACCTGGACGAAGCGTGCGTAAATCACCAGCCACGCCAGCACCATCGCCAGAATGCACACCTGCAACGCCGCCAGCGCCGGATCCGGCAGACGGAAGTGGTAGCCGTCCCAGAGGGTGATCGCACAGAAACTGAAGAACACCAGCAGCGCGCAACGAATGAACGCGCGCCGGGTTAAATGAAACAGGCCGAACAGCAGGATCAGCACGTAGAACACCAGAAACGCGCCGCGTGCTTCGTCCAGATGAGCGATCAGCCAGGTCTGCCAGCCGAGCCCGAGCAGCACTTGCGCTTCGGTCAGGCTGGGGTCGGCAAAGCGCTGGTTGCGCCCGGACCAGAACAGCGTAAACAACGTGGCCTGGCAGATCACCACCAGCGCGCTGCCGATGGCCACGCTGTTCAATGATTGCGGGTAATGCCCGGTGAAAAACGCCAGCCACAGCAGCAGCAAAGCCAATCCATAGGTGGCTGCGGCGAGGGCAAAGCGCTTGAGCAAAAGACGTTGAATGGCGTTATGGGTCAATCGTTGACTCACCGTGCGATAGGAGGCTGACCGAGTGTCCTACTCTACAGACCGGATGCCACTTTAGAGGGGCGGTCGATAAATGACCACCGATTTTCGGGCTCGAAAATTGACGTCAAAAGTGTGGCCTCAAAAGCCCCTCACCCTAGCCCTCTCCCCGAGAGATAGGGAACTGACCGCATTGTTTATTTGAGATACGCCGACCTGATACATCATGCCGAACTCAGGTTTTGAATTCGCCACAAATCGGCTCCCTTCCCCCCTCGCCCCCTTGGGGGAGAGGGCTGGGGTGAGGGGGTGGGTATTGAAGTACAAACCCAATGTTCGATATTCGCCCAACCATACGACCAACGAATGACTGCCGACGCGTGTATGCCCCGAAGAGGCGCGGTATACTGCCGCGCCTTTTTAGCGTCGCGCCAGCTGCCCCGGCGTGCCTTGAAAGGTGCTTGCGACCGACCGATGCACCCAAGCTGCAAGCACCTTATTGAATGTTCCCGTCTTTTAGAGGAGCGCGACTCATGACCGTGATCAAGCAAGACGACCTGATTCAGAGCGTTGCCGACGCCCTGCAGTTCATTTCCTATTACCACCCCGTGGATTTCATCCAGGCGATGCACGAAGCCTACCTGCGCGAAGAATCGCCAGCGGCCCGTGATTCGATCGCGCAGATCCTGATCAACTCGCGCATGTGCGCCACCGGCCACCGGCCGATCTGCCAGGACACCGGCATCGTCACCGTGTTCGTGCGTGTGGGCATGGACGTGCGCTGGGATGGCGCGACCATGAGCCTGGACGACATGATCAACGAAGGCGTGCGCCGCGCCTACAACCTGCCGGAAAACGTCCTGCGTGCCTCGATCCTCGCCGACCCGGCGGGCGCTCGCAAAAACACCAAGGACAACACCCCGGCGGTCATCCACTACTCCATCGTCCCGGGCAACACCGTGGAAGTGGACGTGGCGGCCAAGGGCGGCGGTTCCGAGAACAAGTCGAAAATGGCCATGCTCAACCCGTCCGACTCGATCGTTGACTGGGTGCTCAAGACCGTTCCGACCATGGGCGCCGGCTGGTGCCCACCGGGCATGCTGGGCATCGGTATCGGCGGCACCGCCGAGAAAGCCGCAGTGATGGCCAAGGAAGTGTTGATGGAATCCATCGACATTCACGAACTGAAAGCCCGTGGCCCGCAGAACCGTATCGAAGAGATCCGTCTGGAGCTGTTCGAGAAGGTCAACCAACTGGGCATCGGCGCCCAGGGCCTCGGTGGCCTGACCACCGTGCTCGACGTGAAGATCATGGACTACCCGACCCACGCCGCCTCGCTGCCGGTGTGCATGATCCCGAACTGCGCCGCCACCCGTCACGCGCACTTCGTGCTCGACGGTTCTGGCCCGGCCTCGCTGGAAGCGCCATCGCTGGATGCCTACCCGGAAATCGTCTGGGAAGCCGGCCCGTCGGCCCGTCGCGTCAACCTCGACACCCTGACCCCGGAAGAAGTGCAGAGCTGGAAGCCGGGCGAAACCGTCCTGCTCAACGGCAAGATGCTCACCGGTCGCGACGCGGCGCACAAGCGCATGGTCGAGATGCTGAACAAGGGTGAAACCCTGCCGGTGGATCTGAAAGGCCGCTTCATCTACTACGTCGGCCCGGTTGATCCGGTCGGTGACGAAGTGGTTGGCCCGGCTGGCCCGACCACCGCGACGCGGATGGACAAGTTCACCCGTCAGATCCTTGAGCAGACCGGCCTGCTGGGCATGATCGGCAAGTCCGAACGTGGCCCGACCGCGATCGAAGCGATCAAGGACAACAAGGCCGTGTACCTGATGGCCGTGGGCGGCGCCGCTTACCTGGTGGCCCAGGCCATCAAGAAGTCCAAGGTGCTGGCCTTCGCCGAGCTGGGCATGGAAGCGATCTACGAGTTCGAGGTCAAGGACATGCCGGTCACCGTCGCGGTGGACAGCAACGGTGAGTCGGTACACATCACCGGCCCGGCGATCTGGCAACAGAAGATCGCCGAAAGCCTGGCGGTAGAAGTGCAGTAAGCGTTTCGCAGCTGGAAAAAAAGGCCGGCCCGTCAATCGACGGGCCGGCCTTTTTTATGCCTGGGAGAACGACACATACCTTGGGCTTGAGCGCACCTGTCAGATCTGACAGGTGTGCGCTGCCGTGATCGTTGTTAGCGTCAATCCATCTGCGTCTTCGCCTGTGCAATGTATGTGACTCTTGGCTGATCAAGACCTCAGTATCACCCCGCCCTCCATCGCCAAGAGTTCGACGATTGCCACTTTCAGCAAGCGTTTGGTTTGTTCGAGTGACAGCGTCGAAAGCCTGACACAGGCCACGCAAGCCGTCATTGGCGAGCTGGCTTATACACGCACCATGCTGCTTTCACACTCACACCGGTTCACGGCGGTCTGATCAGGTAACGCGTCAGACGAGAAGGACGGGCAGGCCCATGCTATCGTGCCCGCCCGTCCCTTTATCCATTAGCCCAGCATGCTGCCGACTTCCCGTACTTTGCGCCTGTCGTTGTATACCCTGCTGATCATCGCCGGTGCCGTGCTTGCGGCCACCCTTGCCATCCGCCACGCCGAACGCCAGGCGATGGAGGAAGACGCGACCCGTGCCAGCCAGCAATTGGCGCTGTATGCCAACTCGTTGCACACCCTGATCGACCGCTATCGCGCCCTGCCCGCCGTGCTGGCGCTGGACCCGCAATTGCGCAGCGCGCTGGCCGGGCCGGTGGGCGCGGAACAACAGAATGTGCTGAATCTGAAGCTGGAGCAGATCAACGGCGCGGCGCAGTCCTCGACCCTCGAGCTGCTTGATCACAGCGGCCTCGCGGTGGCCGCCAGCAACTGGCGCCTGCCGAGCAGTTACGTCGGCCACAACTACGGTTTTCGTCCGTACTTCAGCCAGACCCGCACTCAGGGCAGCGGGCGCTTTTATGCGGTGGGGGTGACCAGCGGCATCCCCGGCTATTTTCTGTCCAGCGCGGTGCTCGGCGACAACGCCGAGTTCCTTGGCGCGATGGTAGTCAAACTGGAGTTCCCCGAGCTTGAGCGCGAATGGAGCCAGGGCAGCGACACGCTGCTGGTCAGCGATGCACGCGGGATCATCTTCATCGCCAACCAGCCCGGCTGGCGCTATCGCTCGTTGCGGCCGCTGGACAGCCGCGACATGGACGAGATCAAGCGCACGCGCCAGTACGACAAACAATCGCTGATCCCGCTGACGCATTTGTCGCTGCGTCACTTCGACGACAACAGCGACCTGCGCCGGGTCGAAGGCCCGGACGGAACGGCGGACTACTTGTGGGAATCGCTGCCGCTGGCCACCGAAGGCTGGACCCTGCACCTGTTGCGCCGCCCGCAAGTGGCTTTCGAAGACTTACGCAACGCCGGGCTGGCCGCCGCAGGTGTATGGCTGGCGCTGGTGTTTTTGCTGCTGTTCCTCAATCAGCGCTGGCGCCTGTCGAAAGTCCGTCAGCGCAACCGCGAAGAACTCGAACAACTGGTCGAAGAACGCACCCGCGATCTGCGTACCGCGCAGGACGGTCTGGTGCAATCGGCCAAGCTCGCGGCGCTGGGGCAGATGTCCGCCGCACTGGCCCACGAAATCAATCAACCGCTGACCGCGCAACGGATGCAATTGGCAACGCTGCGCCTGCTGCTCGAACATGGCCGCGTCGATGATGCGTACAAGGCGCTCAAACCGGTGGACGACATGCTCACGCGCATGGCATCGCTCACCGGTCACCTGAAAACCTTCGCCCGCAAAAGCCCCAGCGGCCTGCGCGAACGGCTGGATCTGGCGACCGTGGTCGATCAGTCGCTGCAACTGCTCGATGCGCGCCTACGCGACGAACAGGTCAGTCTGGTGCTGCACCTGACGCGTCCGGCCTGGGTGCGTGGCGATGCGATCCGTCTCGAACAGGTGTTGATCAACCTGCTGCGCAACGCTCTCGATGCAATGCAGGGCAAACCGTGCAAGCGCCTGGAAATTCGCCTGGAAGTGGACGAACAACTGTGGCGCCTGAGCGTGATCGACAATGGTGGCGGGATTGCCGAACAGCACCTGAATCAGGTGTTCGACCCGTTCTTCACCACCAAACCGGTGGGTGACGGACTCGGCCTCGGGCTGGCGGTATCCTTTGCCATCGTGCATGAATCCGGCGGGCGTCTGAGCGTTGAAAATGGCGAGGCCGGCGCGGTGTTCAGCCTGACCCTGCCGATCGATCTGGAGGCACACATCTGATGCTCAACTCGGTGATGGTGGTCGATGACGAAAGCAGCATTCGCAGCGCTGTCGAGCAATGGCTGAGCCTGTCGGGGTTCGAGGTGCAGCTGTTCAGCCGCGCCGAGGATTGCCTCGCCGCACTGCCCAGCCACTTCCCCGGGGTGATCCTCAGCGATGTGCGCATGCCCGGGCTCAGTGGTCTGCAGTTGCTGGCCGAAGTGCAGCGCCGTGACAGCGATTTGCCGGTGATACTGCTGACCGGTCACGGCGATGTGCCGATGGCGGTCGAAGCCATGCGTGACGGCGCCTACGACTTTCTGGAAAAGCCGTTCAGCCCGGAAACCCTGCTCGGCAGCCTGCGCCGGGCACTCGACAAGCGGCGACTGGTATTGGAAAACCGCGCCCTGCACGAGCAGGCCGACCACCGCGCCAGACTCGATGCCACGCTGCTCGGCGTGTCCCGTGGCATGCAGACCTTGCGTCGGCAAGTGCTGGATCTGGCGGCGCTGCCGGTCAACGTGTTGATCCGTGGCGAAACCGGCAGCGGCAAGGAGCTGATCGCCCGCTGCCTGCATGATTTCGGCCCGCGCGCCGCCAAGCCTTTCGTGGCGCTGAACTGCGCGGCGATCCCCGAGCAGTTGTTCGAAGCCGAGCTGTTCGGTCATGAAAGTGGCGCGTTCACCGGCGCTTCCGGCAAGCGCATCGGCAAACTGGAATATGCCGATGGCGGCACGTTGTTCCTCGATGAAATCGAAAGCATGCCGCTGGCTCAGCAAGTGAAATTGCTGCGGGTGTTGCAGGAGCAGAAGCTGGAGCGCCTCGGCTCGAACCAGAGCATTCGCGTGGATCTGCGGATCGTCGCCGCGACCAAGCCTGATCTGCTGGATGAGGCCCGCGCCGGACGTTTTCGCGAAGACCTGGCGTATCGCCTGAACGTCGCCGAACTGCGCCTGCCGCCGCTGCGCGATCGCCGCGAAGACATTCCGCTGCTGTTCGAATCGTTCGCCTTCAGCGCCGCCCAGCGTCTGGGCCGCACGTTCCCGCCGTTGAGCGGAGCGCAATTGAGCCACCTGCTCAGCCACGACTGGCCGGGCAACGTGCGGGAACTGGCGAATGTCGCCGAGCGCCAGGTGCTGGGCCTGGATGAGCCGGTGCAGGGCATCGATCCGGGCCAGTCTCTCGCCGCGCAGCAGGAAGCCTTTGAAGCGCAATGCCTGCGCGCGGCGCTGACCCGGCACAAGGGCGATGTGAAAGCGGTGCTGGAAGAGTTGCAACTGCCGCGCCGGACCTTCAATGAAAAGCTGCAGCGGCATGGGTTGAGTCGGGAGATGTTTGTTCCGGGCAGCTGAGTTTTGCAGTGTTTGATCGGGCCTCTTCGCGAGCAAGCCCGCTCCCACAGGGTTTTGTGCTGAACACAGAATGTGTGAACACCACCGACCACTGTGGGAGCGGGCTTGCCCGCGAAGAGGCCCGCAAAGGCAACATTTATCCATCAGCCTGAATGAGCAATTTTCCGCTCACCACAATCCAGCCATAAGCGGATTTCCGCTCATTCAATCTTTCCGCCCCCTCTAAACCGGCCCTCCCCCCGTTGGCACAGCTCCTGCTATAGCCCAGGCAGGCTGCGTTCCAACGCGCTCCACAAAAACAATTAAACGAAGGATCCTTCAATGGATAACTCCAACGCCCTGCCCCTTGGGTCGGCTGCCGCGCCCGCCAAAGAAAGAACCACCGCCAGCCGGATCAAATCGATCTTCAGCGGCTCGGTCGGCAACATGGTCGAGTGGTACGACTGGTACGTCTACGCCGCTTTCTCGCTGTACTTCGCCAAGACCTTCTTCCCCGCCGGTTCCACCACCGCGCAACTGATGAACACCGCCGCGATCTTCGCCGTGGGCTTCCTGATGCGTCCGATCGGTGGCTGGCTGATGGGTCTCTATGCCGACAAGGTCGGTCGCAAGAAAGCCTTGATGGCCTCGGTCTACCTGATGTGCTTCGGCTCCTTGCTGATCGCCCTCAGCCCCAACTACGAAACCATCGGCATCGGCGCGCCGATCCTGCTGGTCTTCGCGCGCTTGCTGCAGGGTCTGTCGGTCGGCGGCGAGTACGGCACCTCGGCCACCTACCTGTCGGAGATGGCGACCAGGGAGCGTCGCGGTTTCTTCTCCAGCTTCCAGTACGTGACCCTGATCTCCGGCCAGCTCATCGCGCTGGGCGTGCTGATCGTGCTGCAGAACATGCTGACCACTGAACAGCTGTACGCGTGGGGCTGGCGTATTCCGTTCGCCATCGGCGCACTGTGCGCGATCGTTGCGCTGTACCTGCGTCGCGGCATGGAAGAAACCGAGTCGTTCACCAAGAAAGAGAAGTCCAAGGAAAGCGCGATGCGCACCTTGATGCGCCATCCGAAAGAACTGCTGACCGTGGTCGGCCTGACCATGGGCGGTACGCTGGCGTTCTACACCTACACCACCTACATGCAGAAATACCTGGTGAATACCGTCGGCATGAGCATCTCCGACTCGACCACCATTTCTGCCGCCACGCTGTTCCTGTTCATGTGCCTGCAGCCGATCATCGGTGGCCTGTCGGACAAGATCGGTCGGCGTCCGATCCTGATCGCCTTCGGCGTACTCGGGACGATCTTCACCGTGCCGATCCTGATGACCCTGCACACCATCCAGACCTGGTGGGGCGCGTTCTTCCTGATCATGGCGGCACTGATCATCGTCAGCGGCTACACCTCGATCAACGCCGTAGTGAAAGCCGAACTGTTCCCGACCGAAATCCGCGCGCTGGGCGTCGGCCTGCCGTACGCACTGACCGTGTCGATCTTCGGCGGCACCGCCGAATACATCGCACTGTGGTTCAAGAGCATCGGCATGGAAACCGGTTACTACTGGTACGTGACCGCGTGCATCGCGGTGTCGCTGCTGGTGTACATCACCATGAAAGACACGCAGAAACACTCGCGGATCGTGACTGACTGATCGGGTTTTCACAGCCACTGCAACGGTGGCTGTGATGGCCCCTTCGCGAGCAGGCTCGCTCCCACATTGGATCTGTGATCGACACAAGTACCCTGTGGGAGCGAGCCTGCTCGCGAATGAGGCGACTCGGTATCAAGTCAACTCGGCAACCGGCGGCTTGCCATAACGCTTCTGCGCATACGACGCGCCGACAATCATCACCAGCAGAATCCCCGCCAACACCGCCGACGAGCCGATGGTGCCGAAGTCCAGGCCGCCCTTTTCATGGGACTTGGTCATCAGGTCGCCCAGGGTCGCACCGAACGGCCGGGTCAGCACGAACGCCACCCAGAACAACAGCACCGACGAAATCTTCGTGAAGTATTTGAGCGCCACGACCACGGCAATGGTCGAGCCGATCAGCAGCGCGCCACCGGCAAAACCCAGGCCCGAATCATCGGCCAGGTAGTCACCGAGCGCCGTGCCCAGGGTGTTGGAAAACAGAATCGCCATCCAGTAGAACATCTCGCCACGGAAGGTCTGCACCTTGCTGACGTTCAACGAGTCGCCGCTCAGACGCCAGGCCGTGAAGATCGCCAATAGAATCGCAATCAGGATCATCGACCCGGTGGCGTAGCCCAGTTCAAGGGTGCGGTCCATGAAGTCGGACATGGTGGTGCCGGCGGTGCTGGTCGACAGAATCACGATCCAGTACAGCAGCGGCTTGTAGGTCTTGGCCATCAGTTGGCTGATCAGGGTCAGCACGAACACGCTGATCAGGATCAGCGAGCTGAGGGCGTACCCGACGTTGAGGGTCATCGACAGCAAGTCCCCCGCGGTTTCCCCCAGGGTCGTCGCGCAGATTTTCATGACCCAGAACGCCAGGGTGATTTGAGGCAGTTTGTTCATCGCAAGCAAAGCTCCAGTGTGGGACGGCCGGTTCTTGGTTTTCTGGCCGTGGGCAGACTGGCGTCGCACCGGTGAAAAACCGGTCGGCAACAGATGAAAAATCCGTCATATCGCGAAAAACAGCGATTAATCCCCCATTAATGCTGCCCCGGCATCCTGCCACTACCTGATCGATGACCCGCGCGGCGTTCGCTCCCGACAGTGGAAGCCCATTCAATGCGCCGCCCTTAATATCAAGTTAATCGATTGTTTTTAGCATTTATTTGCGCTTTTTTATCAATTTAGTTGGCGTAGCATTAAACCCATGCAAGACACACCCGCCAACGAATCTGGAGTCACTCACATGAAAACCAAACTGATCCTCGCTTTCGCCTTGTCCGTAATGGCCGCCAACACCTTTGCTGCCGACGGTTTTGATCGCACTGGCTCGGCCGTCGCTGCCGATGGTTATGACCGCACTGGCTCGGCAACTGTCGCCGAGGATGGCTACGACCGCACCGGTTCGGCGACCTTTGCTGAAGACGGCTACGACCGCACTGGCTCGGCAACCGTCGCCGAGGATGGCTACGACCGCACCGGTTCGGCGACCTTTGCTGAAGACGGTTACGACCGCACCGGTTCGGCTGCCTTCGCCGCTGACGGCTACGACCGCACCCAATCCGCTTCGATCAGCTGATTGCAGTTGTAAAGCGCACAGCCCGGCTTCGGCCGGGCTTAGTCATTTCTGGGGCATGGCAAATATCCCCTGTGGGAGCGGGCTTGCTCGCGAAAGCGCCGGGTCAGTCAACCACTGTGGCAACTGAAAGATTGCATTCGCGAGCAACCCGCTGCCACAAAGGGGATTGCATCAACTGGAATATCTTTGTGTGACTGGAAAATGCTGTTTCAGACTTGCACTATTGCCTCCTACAAACGCCCTCCAGGAACCTCCAGCCATGTCCGATGACATCCACTTCTACGAACCCGCCAACGGCCACGGTCTGCCCCACGATCCGTTCAACGCCATCGTCGGCCCGCGTCCCATCGGCTGGATTTCTTCGCAGGATGCCGACGGCCAGCTGAATCTTGCGCCTTACAGCTTCTTCAACGCGTTCAACTACATTCCGCCGATCATTGGTTTTTCCAGCGTCGGGCGCAAAGACAGCCTGAACAACATCGAGCAGACCGGCGAGTTCGCCTGGAACCTCGCCACCCGGCCGCTGGCCGAGCAGATGAACCAGAGCTGCGCGATGGTCGCGCCTGAGGTCAACGAGTTTGAATTGGCCGGGCTGACGCCGGTGGCGTCGAAGGTGATTGCGGTGCCACGGGTAGCCGAAAGCCCGGTGTCCTTCGAGTGCAAGGTCACGCAGATCATCCAGTTGCAGCGCGCCGATGGCGAAACCGTGCCGAGCTGGCTAGTGCTGGGCGAAGTGGTCGCCGTGCATATCGCCAAATGGCTGTTGAAGGACGGGATCTACGACACCGCCGCGGCAGAACCGATTCTGCGCGGCGGCGGGCCGGCGGATTATTTCCAGTTGGGGCCTGAAGCCCTGTTCAAGATGTGGCGCCCGGGGGCGGGCAAGTAAGCGCAGTTACCAGATCAGCTCGGCGTCATCAGTGACGCCCTTGAGGCGGTCCAGCTCATTGATGGCAGCCTCATCGGCAGCGATGGCGCCGGGGAAAACCTGATCACCCAGCAGTTTGTGGAAGCGTGGCGCACCGCCATCGACCAGGGCCTTGACCGCGATTGCCGCGTGGTAACCCTTGTTGCCGCCCAACTCGACGGGGACGACTGCGGAGACTGCTTCGAAGTGTTCAAACTCTTTACGTGCCATGGCACACATCCTGGCTCAGATGAATAAGCCGGACATTAAACCCTCAACCGGCGAGTTTGTGTATCGGTGCCGGGCATTGTCCGAGCGCCTGCGCTGCCGACACTTCTTTGAAGGTGTGGAAATCCAGGCTGTTGACCACCAGATCCTGAACCAATTCGGCAAAGATCTGCATCGACGGGCTGTTGAAATACGCGGTCATTGCCTGTTGATGGCTCCAGAAACCGGAGACCAGCCACAGGTCCGGATCGCATTGCGAATGCTGCAGGGCAAAGTTCAGGCAACCGGGGGCGTTGCGTGACGGTTCGATCAAGGCACTGAGGCGTACACCCAGTTCGGCGGAGCGTCCGGCGCGCGCTCGAACGAAGGCCATATGACTGACGGGAATCTGCTTGGACATGTTCAACCCTCCCAGGGAGTCGCGTGGCAGCCGGGGGACGGGCTGCGACAGGATCAAAGGTTAAGGGCCGGGCGCAAGGTGCCGTTAGTCGATTCCTGCCGCTGCGTTGCACAATCCTGCGAGACTGCACAAACGCCCCGCATCGATGGGTAGAAACCTGTCACACCGCTGTCACAACGCTTTTGTGTAGGAGCTGCCGAAGGCTGCGATCTTTTGACTTTTGTTTTTAAAATCAAAAGATCGCAGCCTTCGGCAGCTCCTACAGGGGTCTTCGACCCAAGGGGTAAGGTGGCGGTCGCGGGCTGATGGCCGGCACGCATAAGCAGCCCATGCAGAATCAGGCAAGCATTTGACAGGATGTGTCTACCGCTGGCGCTTGCACAAACATATGCTCTGCCCCATTCCAGATTCCTTGCCGAGGATGCCGTGCATGACGTCATTCGATCGTTTCCAGTCTCCGCCCGATGCCGACATGGAAAAACAGCGTGCAGAACTCGCGGCGATCATCCGCCGCAACACCACGGACGACGGCAGTTATCAGACCGCCATCGGCTCGCTGTTCATGTCGCGCCATACCCAGTCCCATGACTTCGCCCCGGTACTTGCGCAACCGGCGCTGTGCATCATGGCTCAGGGCCGCAAAGAGGTGCGCCTGGCCGATGAGTTCTTCAATTACGACCCGCTGAATTATCTGGTGGTCTCGGTCTCGATGCCGCTCAGCGGGCGGGTAGTGAATGTCTCGCCGGAGGATCCGATTCTTGCCGTGCGCCTGGACATCGACCCGGCGGAAATCACCGCACTGATCGCCGACGCCGGCCCCATGGGCGTGCCGACCCGACCGACCGGGCGCGGCCTGTATGTGGAAAAGATCGACAGCGCGATGCTCGACGCGGTGTTGCGTCTGGCGCGACTGCTGGATGCGCCGAAAGACATCGCCATGCTCGCGCCACTGATTCGCCGGGAGATTCTCTATCGCCTGCTGCGCAGTCCGCAGGGTCACCGTTTGTATGAGATCGCGATTGCCAACAGCCAGAGCCACCGCATCAGCCAGGCGATCAAATGGCTCAACGGCAACTTCGAACAGCCGCTGCGCATCGATGATCTGGCGAAAGAGGTGAACCTCAGCGTCTCGACCTTGCATCACCGTTTCAAGGCGATGACCGCGATGAGTCCGTTGCAGTATCAGAAGCAATTGCGCCTGCAGGAAGCGCGGCGCCTGATGCTGGCCGAAGGGCTGGAAGCGTCGGCGGCGGGCTATCGCGTGGGCTATGAAAGCCCGTCGCAGTTCAGCCGCGAGTACAGCCGCTTGTTTGGTGCGCCGCCATTAAGAGATCTGGCGCGGTTGCGGCAGTCGGTCTGATCCGGCATCTGCGGTGAGGCTTATGGCCCTATCGCGAGCAGGCTCACTCCTACAGTTGGAATGCGTTCCCCCTGTAGGAGTGAGCCTGCTCGCGATGGCGCCGGCAAGACCACCATCAAATCCGGATCAAGCCCCCAACACCCGACACGCCTCGCTCGGCAACGTCACCGACACCGGATGCCCGATCCCCAAACCGATCCCCTGACACGGCGTACTCAACGCGGTGAACGTCACCCCGGAACACTCCACCGTGGTCTCGATGGTCGCGCCGATATCGCGCACGAACGTCACCTTGCCGAGCAAGCGATTGCCCGCCGTGGCTTGTGGCGCGGACAGTTGCAGATCCTCCGGACGAATCAGCATCTTCACCTTCTGCCCCGCTTCGATGCTGCTGCAGATCGGCACTTGCAGCGCATCACCGCCCGGCAAACTGACCTTGCCGTCACCCAGCGCCGTGGCCGGAAAAATGTTGCCCGAACCGATGAAGTCGGCGACGAACTCGTTGGCCGGGTGCCGGTAGATTTCGATCGGTGTGCCCACCTGCTGCACCTTGTGCTCGCCCAGCACCACGACGATGTCGGCCATGGTCATGGCTTCGCGCTGATCGTGGGTGACCATGATCGTGGTGATGTTCAAGCGCTGTTGCAGCTGACGTATTTCCACCTGCATCGACTCGCGCAGCTTGGCGTCCAGCGCCGACAACGGTTCGTCGAGCAGGAGGATTTTCGGCCGCGAGGCGATGGCCCGGGCAATCGCCACCCGCTGCCGTTGCCCGCCGGAGAGTTTCGCCACCGGCCGGTCGATCATTGCTTGCAGCTGAATCAACTCTAGCAACTCCACCACCCGCGCCTGCTGCTCGGCCTTGCTCACGCCGCGCAGTTTCAGCGGGTAGGCGATGTTCTCGCCGACGGTCATGTGCGGGAACAGCGCCAGCGACTGGAACACCATGCCGAAGTTGCGCAGGTGCGCCGGGGTGTGGCCGATGTTCTCGCCGTCCAGGCGAATCTCGCCGCCGGTCAGGGTTTCCAGCCCGGCGATCATCCGCAGCAAGGTGGTTTTGCCGCAGCCCGACGGGCCGAGAAAACACACCAGCCTGCCTTCCGGCAAATGCAGGTTGACGTCCTGTACCGCGCAAGCCGAGCCGTAGAATTTCTCGACGTTTTCCAGAATCAGACCAGTCATGTTGCACCTCAAATCAAAAGGAAACGCCGCCCTCGCCCACCAGCTTCTCCAGCGCCCAGATCAGGACGAAGTCGATCAGCACGATCAGCACGGCAAACGAGAACACGGTGGGGTCGAGCGATGACACGGTGCGGCTGTACATCCAGATCGGCACGGTCATGACGTCGATGGTGTAGAGGAAATAGGTCACGGTGAATTCGTTGAACGAGACGATGAACGCCAGCAGCATCCCCGCCAGAATCCCCGACTTCATCAACGGCACCACCACGTCGACAATCGCCCGCAGCGGTGAAGCGCCGAGCATCCGCGCCGCCTCTTCGACTTCGCTGCCGATGGAGAGCATGGCAGCGGTGCAGTTTTTCACCACGAACGGCAGCGCCAGAATCACGTGGGCAATCACCAACCGCGAGGTGGTCAGGTGAAACGGCAGGCTGTCGAACACCAGCAGCAACGCCAGCCCCAACACCACCATCGGAAACACCAGCGGAAGCGACATCAGTTGCAGCGCCACGGCTTTACCACGGAACTCGCAACGGGTCAGCGCATAGGCGGCGGGCACCGCGATCAACGTGGCGAAAACCATGGTCAGGCACGACACCAGCAGGCTGGTGGCCATGGCCTGGCCGAGGCTCAGCACGTCGCTGGCGTCTGGCGAGACGAAGGTGTGCCAGGCCGCCTTGTACCACTGCAGGCTGTAGCTGCTCGGCGGGAAGTCGAGGTTCGACGCACCGCTGAACGACATGACGATCATGGTCAGGATCGGCAACACCGCCAGCAGCAGAATGAACCCGGAGAGGATCCCGGCGAACTTGCCGGTGTCGCCGGGCAGCAGCGCCATGCGCTTGTTGGTCAGGGTATTCATTGCGAAGCCTCCAGCAGCCGCCGACGACGGCCGGTGATGTATTCAGACAGGGTCATGATCGCCAGCGTGGTGACGATCAGCACCACCCCGGCAGCGGATGCCGCGGGCCAGTTCATCAGCGGCGCGATCTGGTCATGCACCATCACCGCGAGCATCGGCACACGGCGGCCACCGAGCAGCAACGGCACGACAAAACTGCTGGCGTTGTAGGCGAACACCAGCGTCGCCCCGGTGATGATCCCCGGCAGACTCATCGGCAACACCACCTGACGGAACACTTGAAAACGACTGGCGCCCAGTGTCGCCGCCGCCTCTTCGTAGGTACGCGCAACACCGCGCATGGCGCTGGCAATCGGCAGCACGGCCAAAGGAAACGCGGTCTGCACCAGGCCCATCAGCACGCCGTTCTGGTTGTACAGCAGCATGATCGGGCGCTTGATCAGGCCCAGGCCCATCAGCGTCTGGTTGAGCATCCCGCCCGGGCCGAGAATCACCAGCCAGCCGTAGCTTTGCAGCAGCAGGTTGACCAGCAGCGGCAACAGCACCGCCGCGAGGAAAATCCGCCGCACGAACGGCGAGGTCAGCCGTGACATGGTGTACGCCACCGGGATCGCCAGCAGCACCGCGATCACTGCACTGATCAGCGCCAGACGCAGGGTCAGCAGCAGGGACTTGAGATAATAGGGTTCGAGCAATTGCGCGTAGCTGGCGAGGCTGAACCCGCTCCATTCCGCGCCTTTAGTGCCGACGCTCATGCGCAGCACCAGCAGGCTGGCGGCGATCAGCACGCCGAGAAACAGCATCGACGGCGTGAGGAAAAACCACGCCCGGGCGGTCGGCGAAATACCGCGCGCCGGGCGCACGTCAGCGGCGCCAACCGGTTGGGTCAGGGATTGATGTTCCATAGCAATGATCTCGTCAATGGAAAGCTAATCTCGCAAACACCTCAATCTCCTGTGGGAGTCATTTTTTGTGGTGAGGGGATTTATCCCCGACCGGCTGCGAAGCAGTCGCAAAACCATCGTGCGCGGTACATTTGATGCACCGTATTTGCTGATCTTGGGGCAGCTACGCTGCCCATCGGGGATAAATCCCCTCACCACAGGACTCGCTCCCACAGGGGGCCCGTGGTGTTCGGGAGGCCGGCGTCAGGAAGAAAAAATTTCCGTATAGCGACGAATCCATTGGTCATGCACGGTCGCCAGGAAGGCGTTGTCGTGCATGATCGCCTTCTCGGCAATCTGCTCCGGCGTGAGGATGTACGGGCTCTTGCGCGCTTCGGCGGAGATGATCGCCTTGGCGTTGACCGGGCCGTTGAAGATGTCTTCGGCCATCTTGCCCTGCACCAGCGGGTCGAGAGAGTGGTCGATGAAGGCGTAGGCCAGGTCTGTGTCGCCCGGCCGGCTCTTCGGCATCACCGAGAGCATCAGGTCGGTGTAAAAACCTTCCTTCATGCCGAACGTGGCACCGAGGCCGTAGTTCGGATCGCGGATCTGCTTGGGGAAGAATGCCGGAGCATACAAGCCGCCCATGTCCAACGACCCGGTGCGGAACAGTTCGGCGATCTGGTTCGGATTCTCGCCGAGGGTGACCACGCGCTCCTTCAGCTCGGCGAGTTTCTTGAAGCCCGGCTCGATGTTGTGTTCGTCACCGCCGGCCAGTTTCGCGGCGATGATGATCAGGTCCATCGCCTCGGTCCAGTTCGGCGGCGGCAGGAAAATGTTCGGCGCCAGATCGGCATCCCACAGCGCGGCATAACTGTCCGGTGCCTGTTTGAGGGTGCGGGTGCTGTAGACCAGACTGTTGCACCACAGCAGGTAACCGATGCCGTGCCCGTTGGCGCCGGTGCGGTATTTTTCCGGTACGTCGATCAGGTTTGGAATCCGGTTGAGGTCGGGTTTTTCCAGCAGCCCGGCGGCGGCCAGACCTTCGGCGCCGACCCCGGCCAGGGTGATGATGTCGTACTGCGGACGGTCACCGCCGGCCTTGAGTTTGGCGACCATTTCCGAGGTGCTGCCGGTGCGGTCGGCGATGACCTTGGCGCCGGTCTTGGCCTCGAAGGTGGCGGCGATGTTGCGCAGTGCGGCGAGGCCGGTGTCATCCGACCAGGTCAACAAGCGCAGGGTCTTGCCGGCGAACCGCGTGTCGCTGGCGCTGGCCCGGATGAAGGGCATGCTCAGGGCCGCCGCCGCTACCGAGGCGACGCCGACGGTTTTAATGAATTGACGCCTGTTCAGATCATGCTCGCCCATGAAGGACTCCCTTTGTTCTTTTAAGTATGAGGTTGGTCGCAACCGTTGCATCCGCGCGGCCGGATCCGCTGCAGGCCTTGTATTCAAAGGCCTGCAGCGCTGCCGACGGGTTCATCCTGAGGTCGTGCAATACACCTGACTATCGATAAAAACTCATCGAAGCCATGACACCGACGCATGCCTCGTTGCGAGGCATGCGCTCACCTTTTTCGGGCGCTCAGAGCGCCCGGATCACGTGTTTGATTTCCTGAAACGCAGCCAGGCCCCACGGCCCCAATTCGCGGCCGATGCTGCTCTGCTTATAGCCGCCCCACGCCGTCTGCGGGAAGATCACTTGCGGCGCGTTGAGCCATACAAGCCCCGCCTGCAGGGCGTTGGCGACGCGGTCGGCGGTCTCGGCGTTACGCGTCACCACACTGGCGACCAGCCCGAACTGGCTGTCGTTGGCCAGGGCAATCGCCTCGGCTTCGCTGCTGAAACTGCGCACGCAGAGCACCGGGCCGAAAATCTCTTCACACCACAACGCACTGTCGAGGGGCACGTCGGTGAACACCGTTGGCTGCAAAAAATAACCGCGTGGCAGATGCGCCGGATGATTGCCGCCGCACACCAGCTTGGCGCCAGCGCTCAAGCCACGGTCGATGTGACCGAGCACGCGCTGGTATTGCGCCTGATTGACCAGCGCGCCCATCTCCACGTCCGGGTCGAACGGATCGGCCACGCGAATCGCTTGCGCGCGCTTTTGCAGACGCTCAAGAAATTCATCGGCCAGCTCATCGGCGACCAGCACCCGGCTGGTGGCCGAGCACATCTGCCCGGCGTTGAAGAAACCGCCGCCGCAGGCCAGTTCCACCGCCAGTTCCAAATCGGCATCTTCAAGCACCAGCAGCGAAGATTTGCCGCCCAGTTCCAGGCTCACGCCCTTCACCGTTTCGGCGGCGCGCTGCATTACTTGCACACCGACGGCGTTGCTGCCGGTGAAGGAAATCTTGGCGATACGCGGATCCGCCGACAGCGGCGCACCGACCGCCAGACCGGTGCCGCAGACCAGGTTGAACACACCGTTGGGCAGACCGGATTCAGCGATGATCGCCGCCAGTTCCAGCTCCGGCAGCGGCGTGACTTCCGACGGTTTGAGCACCACGCAGCAACCGGCGGCCAAGGCCGGGGCGAGCTTCCACGCTGTGGTGACCATCGGGAAATTCCACGGCACGATCAGCCCGACCACACCGCACGGTTCACGACGCAGACGCGCGCTGAAGTCATCGCTGGGCAGCGCCACGTTGCTGTCGAGTTGTGCGTCGAGGCCTTCGGCCAATTCGGCGTAATACTCGAACGTGGCGATCACATCATCGACATCGATCGCCGCTTCGAATTGCGGTTTGCCGTTGTTGCTCGACTGCAACTTCATCAAGTGGTCACGACCGTTGCGCACGCCGTTGGCGATGTTGCGCAGAATCGCGCCACGCTCGGCGCCAGTGGTTTTCGACCAGCGCTTGAACGCTTCAGTGGCGGCGCTGACGGCCAGATCAACCGCGCGTTCATCGCCGCCATTGACCGTGGTCAGCAGCGCTTCGGTGGCCGGGTTGATCACCCGCAGATGCTCACGTCCGGCCGACCATTGACCGTTGATGTACAGGCCATCGAGTGTGGTTGGGAAATTGATCATTGGGCCACCGCCTGCATCCACTGGGTCTGGTCGATTTCGATCAGGGTCGGGCCCTGACGATCGGTGGCAGCACGCAGCGCGCCGCGCAATTGTTCGACCGAGCTGATCGCTTCGGCGGCGCAGCCCAGGGCCTTGGCCACGCCGATGAAATCCGGGGTGTAGATATCGACGCCGACCGGTTCGATGGCGCGGTTGACCATGTATTTTTTGATCTCTTCGTAACCCTGGTTATTCCACAGCAGGATGATCACCAGCGTACGCGCTTCAACCGCGCTGGCCAGTTCCGGCAGGGTGAACTGCAAGCCACCGTCGCCGATCAGGCACACCACTGGCGGACGAGCACCGTCCTCGACGCTACCGCCGAGCCACGCGCCAATCGCCGCCGGCAGGGCGTAACCGAGGGTGCCGTAGCCGGTGGACGAGTTGAACCAGCGCCGTGGACGTTCCGGGTTGAACGTGAGGTTGCCGGTGTACACCGGTTGTGTGGAGTCGCCGACGAATACTGCGTCCGGCAACTCGTGCAGAACGGTTTCCAGAAAACGGGTCTGGGCCAGGGTTGGCGCGTCCCAGGTCGCGGCCAGCTCATCGCGCAGACGCGCTGCCCGCACCTGGCCCCAATCGTTGCGCCGCTCGGCCAGCGCCTGCTGCGACAGTGCGCCGAGCAGCACTTGCGCGGCGTTGCGCGAGTCGGCGACCAAGGCCAGGTGCGGCGGATAGTTGCGCACGGTCTGATCGGCATCGATGTCGATGCGCAACAGCTTGCCGGGGATTTCAAAGCCGCCGGCGAAGGTCACGTCGTAATCGGTTTCGGCCAGTTCGGTACCGATCGCCAGCACCACGTCGGCATCGGCCACCAGTGCGCGAGTGGCGACCAGGCTTTGCGTCGAGCCGATCAGCAGCGGATGGCTGGAGGGCAACATGCCTTTGGCGTTGATGGTCAGCGCCACCGGGGCGTTGAGCAGCTCGGCCAGCTCAGTCAGTTCGGCGGCGGCATCGATGGCGCCGCCACCGGCGAGAATCAGCGGACGTTGAGCGCCGGCCAGCAACTCAGTCATGCGCCGTACTGCAGCCGGTGCAGCCCCGGCGCGGTCGATGTGCACCGGAACGCTGGCGAGCAGCTCATCAGCCTCTTCTACCAAAACATCCAGCGGAATCTCGATGTGCACCGGACGCGGACGCCCGGCCTGAAACAGTGCGAAAGCACGGGCCAGCACGCCGGGCAATTCCGCCGCCGACATCAGGGTGTGGGAGAACGCCGCGACGCCACCGACCAGCGCGCTCTGGTTCGGCAACTCGTGGAGCTTGCCGCGACCGCCGCCCAACTGGCTGCGGGTCTGCACGCTGGAGATCACCAGCATCGGGATCGAGTCGGCGTAGGCCTGGCCCATCGCGGTGGTGATGTTGGTCATGCCCGGGCCAGTGATAATGAAACACACACCCGGTTTGCCGCTGGTGCGCGAATAGCCGTCAGCCATGAATCCGGCGCCCTGCTCGTGCCGTGGAGTGACGTGGTTGATGCTCGAACGGGCCAGCCCGCGATACAGCTCCACGGTGTGCACCCCGGGAATGCCGAACACCTGCTCGACCCCGTAATCCTCGAGTAACTTGACCAGTACTTCGCCACACGTCGCCATGTCGATTGCCCTTTTGTCAGCTAAAAACACAGATCCCGTGTAGGAGTGAGCCTGCTCGCGAAAGCGCTGGATCAGCCAACATCAATGCTGAATGTGAAACAGCCTTCGCGAGCAGGCTCGCTCCCACATGACCTGAACATGGGCTCATTGAACGGGCGGCAGGTAGCGGCAACAATCGATTAAAAGTCATACTAGCCATGTCCTCACGTCATACCTTGGATCCCCATGAAACGACTGCCTCCCCTGCCCGCCCTGCACACGTTTCTGATCACCGCGCAGTGCTGCAACTTCACCCGGGCAGCCGAGCAGTTGCACATCACCCAGGGCGCCGTGAGCCGGCAGATTGCCGGGCTGGAAGCTCATCTGGGGTATGAGTTGTTCATCCGTCTGGCCCGAGGCCTGGAACTGACCGCCGAAGGACGCGAATGGCTGCCACGGGTGGAAAAGATCTTCGGCCTGATCAGCGAGGCCACCGAGCAGATCGGTCGCAAGCGGCAAACCCTGCAACTCAAGGCGCCCAGCTGCGTGATGCGCTGGCTGGTGCCGCGCCTGCTGCAATGGCAAAAGGAACGCCCGGACGTGCCGGTCAAACTGACCACTACACTGGCCCATGGCGTCGACTTTCAGCGTGAGCAATTCGATGCGGCGGTGATCTACGGCACGCCGCCGGACAACTCCTCGACCGCGCTGCATCTGTTTGATGAACAGCTGACACCGGTCTGCTCGCCAGCATTATTGAAAGGCCCACCGGCGCTGAGCGAACCGGCCGACCTGCAACAGCATCTGCTGCTGCATCCGACCCGCGACACCCAGGACTGGACGGTGTGGCTGACCGCCGCCGAATTGCAGTTGAGCAACGTCAACATGGGGCAGCATTTCGAGACGCTGGATCAGGCGATGTCGATGGCGTCGCATGGGACGGGTGTGGCGATTGGCGACTGGTCACTGATCGGCGATGACCTGCGCGCGGGGCGGCTGGTGATGCCGTTTGATCTGAAGGTGAAGACGGGGCTGGGCTACTACGTGGTGATGCCGCAGGGCGGGGAAGCGTCGCCGCAGCTGGAGGAGTTGATGATCTGGCTGGTGGAGCAGGCGCATACCCGCTGAAGTACACAGATCCCTCCTGTGGGAGCGGGCTTGCTCGCGAATGCAGTGTGTCAATCACTTCAAATGTCGCTGACACACCGCCTTCGCGAGCAAGCCCGCTCCCACATTTGGTCTGCGTCGTTGCTTAATACCCGACGGTAAACCGCTGACGCGAATGCTTCGGCGTTTCCACTTCGTCAATCAGCGCAATCGCGTAATCGGCGAAAGTGATCCAGCTGCGACCTTCAGCACTGAACAGCAAATGATCCTTGCCAACGCGGAAGGTGCCGGTGCGCTCACCTTCGACGAACTCTGCCGATGGCGAGAGGAAAGTCCAGTCCAGATCCTTCTCCTGACGCAAGGCATCAAGAAACGCCGCGCCAGCGCTGGCCTCGGTTTTGTACTCAGCGGGGAAACCGGCGCTGTCGATCACTCGGGTGTCGTCCGGCAGCAACAGCGAACCGGCACCGCCAACCACCAGCAGACGCTTCACACCCGCCTGCTTCACCGGGCCGACCACGGCACTGGCCGGTACCGTGGCGAAGTGCGCGGCGCTGATCACCACGTCGTGACCGGCCACTGCCGCTTGCAGCGCCGTCGAATCCAGCACATCGACATTCTTGCTGACCACACCGCCACGCGCGCCGATCTTCGAGGTGTCGCGGGCGATGGCAGTGACGCTATGCCCACGACGCAGGGCTTCTTCCAGCAGTTGGCTACCGGCACGGCCGGTGGCACCAATGATTGCGATCTTGCTCATGACATTCTCCAGTTGGCTTGAGAGTGCTGCGTTTTCAGAATCGGGTTACCACTTCATCTCGCCCTTGGCGACTTTGGCACTCAGTTCCAGCGAACTTTCTTCGCCGAGTTTCGGGTAGCGCTTCTGCATGGCCTTGATCAGTGCGGCGGAATCCTTGGCCTTGGCGGTTTCTTCGTCGAAAGCCTTAATGTAGTCGGCGGTGAATTTCACGCTGGCCAGCGAGCGGCTGCTCTCGCCCAGGTAGTGACCCGGCACCACGGTTTTCGGCTTCAGGGTTTCGATCGAGTGCAGGGTTTGCAGCCAGTCGGCGTGGGATTGCGCGGTCTGGGTATCGGCCATCCACACATGAATATTCTCGGCGACCACAACGCCACCGACCACGGCCTTGAGCGACGGAATCCACACGAAGCTGCGATCCGGTTGTTTGCCTTCAAGACCGACCACCTGCAACTTCTGCCCTTCGAGCATCAGGCTATCGCCCTTGAGCACGCCCGGCACGATGGTTTTGGCCGGTACGTCGCCGCCCATTTTCGGGCCCCAGAAGGCAAGTTTGCCGGCGACGGTTTTGTTGATGTGATCGACGGTCGGCTGCGAGGCCAGCACTTCGGCGTCGGGGAAGGCCTGGGTCAGGGTGTCGAGGCCGAAGTAGTAATCCGGGTCACCGTGGCTGATGTAAATGGTGGTCAGGTGCTTGCCGCTGGCGCGGATCTTTTCCACCACCTGCTCGGCCTGGGCCTTGCCGAATTGTGCATCGACCAGAATCGCGTCTTTCTCGCCGCTGACCAGCACCGAAGTCACCGGGAAAATCGCGTGGGTGCCCGGGTTGTAAACGTCCAGAGTCAGGTTGGCGGCAGCGGCGTGGGCCGCGAAACCGAGGGTGGCGGTGGCCAGCAAAACGCGCTTGAGGGTAGTGAAGCCGATCATCTGTTGCTCCGTGATCCGAATGCCGTGTTTGGCGATGGGACAGAGCTTAGTTGCCTGACTCGGTACAAAAAATGCGATGCTTGGACATAGTTTGTTTCTGAAAGCGGGCAAATCATGGATCGTCTTCAAGCAATGCGCGTGTTTGTCACAGTGGTGGATCTGGGCAGCCAGTCGGCGGCGGCCGATCATCTGGACCTGTCACGGCCAGTGGTGTCGCGCTATCTGGCGGAGCTGGAAGACTGGGTCGGCGCGCGTCTGATGCACCGCACCACACGCAAGTTGAGCCTGACTGCCGCCGGCAGCGAAATCCTGCCGCGCTGTCGGCAGATGCTCGAACTCTCGACCGACATGCAGGCGGCAGTCAGTGAACCACACGATGCACCGCGAGGATTGCTGCGTATCAGCGTCAGTACCTCGTTCGGCCAGGCGCAACTGGCCGATGCGATGGCGGCGTACGTCAAACGTTACACCGGGGTCAGCATCGATCTGCAGATGCTCGACCGCACGGTGAATCTGGTGGATGAGCGCATCGATCTGGCGATCCGCACCAGCAATGACCTCGATCCGAACCTGATCGCCCGGCGCCTGACCGTGTGCCGCTCGGTGGTCTGCGCCGCACCGGCTTATTTGCGCGACAACCCGCCACCGCAGCGGGTCGAGGACCTGAGCCGGCACAACTGCCTGACCCACTCCTACTTCGGCAAGAGCCTGTGGCATTTCGAGGAGGACGGCGAGCCCGTGTCGGTGCCGGTGCAGGGCAACATCAGCGCCAACGAGGCCAGCACTCTATTGCGCGCAACCCTGGCCGGTGCCGGCGTGGCGATGCTGCCGACCTATCAGGCCGGGGTGCATGTGCATGCCGGTGAACTGGTGCGCCTGCTGCCGGATGCCGAGCCACGGCAGATGAACATCTACGCGGTGTACGCCTCACGCAAGCATATGCCGGCGGCGTTGCGCAGCATGCTGGATTTTCTGGTGCAGCGGTTTCCCGAGAATCCAGAGTGGGATATCGGCTTGTAAATTCCATCCCCTGTGGGAGCGAGCCTGCTCGCGAAAAGGGTGTGTCAGTCGACAGTATTGTGGCTGACACACCGCTTTCGCGAGCAGGCTCGCTCCCACAGGTTTGTGGCTGGCAACTCTATGCCGCTGACCTATGCTGAAAGTAATACCGCAGGGTATGCGTTCAGAGGTCTACGCCATGAACATCAGAACAAGAAGGTACTTCGCGATTTTCATCACCTGCGCTGCCACGCTGGCGCTGTACGGCACCGCGGCCTGGCGGGTCGAGCAACTGCGACAGCTGCCGCGCGAATACGCCAGCTGCAATTTCGAGCGCTGTATTCCGCACAATGCGACGCTGAATGCATTGCGCTGATTGACCTGAGCTGGAATGCGATCCTGTGGGAGGGGGCTTGCTCCCGAATGCGGTGTGCCATTCAGCATTGATGCACACTGATACACCGCTTTCGGGAGCAAGCCCCCTCCCACAGGATATCGCCAGGTTTACAGGATCACTGTTCGGCCTTCAGCCGGTCGCGAAACGCCTTTGGCGAAATGCCCACCCTGCGCCGGAACAGGCGCGTGAAGTTGGTCGGGTCGGAAAACCCCAACAACTCCGACATCTCGTAAATGGTCATGCTGGTGTAGGTCAGCAAACGTTTGGCTTCCAGTAACTGGCGTTCGTGCATGATCTGCAGCGCTGGCTGCCCTGCCAGTTCGCGGCAGGTGCCGTTGAGGTGTGATACCGAAATCCCCAGACGATGGGCCAGGTCTTCGACCTTCACATGCTGGCGGTACGTCTCCTCCACCAATTGAATGAACCCGTTGAGGTATTCGCGCTGGCGTTGCGGCCGCTGGCTGGCGTTATGGCGCACGAGCGCCTGTCGGCTGACCCAGACCATGATCACGCTGACCAGCGAATGCATGAGCATTTCCCGCGCGGGTTGATGGCCGTTGTACTCGGCCTGCAACGCTGAAAACAGACTGTTCAGATACTCCGCGTCCTTGCCCGCCGGGTAGTGCTCGGCCTGGGCCAGTGCGTGCACCGAGTTGCCCAGTTGCGCCTGCAGGTGATTGATCAGCGGATTGGCGAGGGTGACGACGAATCCTTCGACGTCCTCGGAAAAGCGAAAGCCATGCACCGACAACGGTGGCAGGACTTGAATCGCGGGTTGGTTGAGCTGCGTGCGTTGACCTTCGATTTCAAGCTCTGCCTGACCTTTGAAGACGAAGAGCAACTGGCACAAATCGGCGTGGCGGTGGGGTTTGATTTCCCATTGATGTTCGCGGCTGCGTTTGGAAATGGTTTCACAGTGCAGCAAGTCAGGGGTCGGCCAGTCCAGGCTTTCACCGTAGAGCTTGAACACCGGAATCGAAGGCAGGTCAGGCTTGTTCATCACTTCAATCCAGGCCTCGAGGTTGCGGGCGATAATCGCACCGATTGGCAGAATGTACAGGTATCGGCTCAGTTTTCACCTTCAATTGACAGACCCGCAAGGGAAAAATGCAAGCACTCGATCCATAAAAATCATTCACCGGCGCCTGTCGCGTGAAGCTTGCGAGTCATAAAAACAATGAAAACGCTGAAAACCCAAGTCGCCATCATTGGCGCCGGTCCGTCCGGATTGCTCCTCGGTCAGTTGCTGTACAACGCCGGCATCGACACCCTGATTCTCGAACGCCAGACACCCGACTATGTCCTCGGACGAATTCGCGCCGGCGTGCTTGAACAAGGCATGGTAGAGCTGTTGCGCCAGGCCGGCGTAGGCGCGCGCATGGATGCCGAAGGGCTGGTGCACGCCGGCTTCGATCTGGCACTGGATGGGCGTCTGGCACACATCGATCTGCAGGCTTTGACCGGCGGCAAAACCGTCATGGTTTACGGTCAGACCGAAGTCACGCGCGACCTGATGGCCGCTCGTCGGGAGGCTGGCGCACTGTCGTTTTATGAAGTGAGCCATGTCGTTCCTCACGGCATGAAAAGCGACGAGGCCTTTGTCACCTTCGAAAAGGATGGCGAAACCTGGCGCGTCGATTGCGATTACATCGCCGGTTGCGATGGTTTTCACGGCGTGGCCCGGCAGTCGATTCCCGAGGACTGCCTGAAGATTTTCGAGCGGGTCTATCCGTTCGGCTGGCTGGGGATTCTCGCCGACACCCCGCCGGTGCACGAAGAGCTGGTCTACGCCCGGCACGCACGCGGCTTCGCCCTGTGCAGCATGCGTTCGGCCACCCGCACCCGTTACTACTTGCAAGTGCCGGCGGAAGAAAACGTCGCCGACTGGTCCGACGAGCGCTTTTGGGCTGAACTGAAAACCCGTCTGCCCGCCGCGCTTGCCGAAAAACTGGTGACTGGCCCGTCGATTGAAAAAAGCATCGCGCCGCTGCGCAGTTTTGTCGTCGAGCCGATGCAGTACGGGCGGATGTTTCTGCTCGGCGATGCCGCGCACATTGTGCCGCCCACCGGCGCCAAGGGCCTGAACCTGGCCGCCAGCGATGTCAGTACGCTGTTCAACATTCTGCTGAAGGTTTATCGCGAAGGGCGCACCGATCTGCTGGAAAAATACTCGGAAATCTGCCTGCGCCGGGTATGGAAAGCCGAACGTTTCTCCTGGTGGATGACTTCGATGCTGCACCGCTTCGACGAGCATGATGATTTCAGCCAACGGATCAGCGCCTCGGAACTGGACTACTTTGTCAGTTCAGAAGCGGGTCGAAAAACCATTGCAGAAAATTACGTCGGACTTCCGTACGAGGCTATCGAATAGCCTGCTACCGACTTACACTGGCGAGCATCCACCCGCGCGCAATGGCCGTGCGGGTCCATCACTGCCCGCAGGCTCGCCCGTGACCAATCTCAATCACCCTGAAACGCCCAAACCGGCCATTCGCAGCGTGCTGGTCGCGTTGATGATGGCGATTTTTCTCGGCGCGCTGGACCAGACCATCGTCGCCGTCTCGATGCCCGCCATCTCCGCACAGTTCAAGGACGTCAGCCTGCTGGCCTGGGTGATTTCCGGGTACATGGTGGCAATGACCGTGGCGGTGCCGATCTACGGCAAACTCGGAGATTTGTACGGACGGCGCAAACTGATGCTGTTCGGCATGGGTCTGTTCACCCTCGCCTCGCTGTTCTGCGGCATGGCGCAAAGCATGGAACAACTGGTGCTGGCGCGGATTCTCCAGGGCATCGGCGCCGGCGGGATGATTTCGGTCAGTCAGGCGATCATCGGCGACATCGTACCGCCGCGCGAACGCGGGCGTTATCAGGGTTATTTCAGCAGCATGTACGCGGTGGCCAGCGTCGCCGGGCCGGTGCTCGGCGGCTACATGACCGAATACCTGTCGTGGCGCTGGGTGTTTCTGATCAATCTGCCACTGGGGCTGGGCGCCTGGTGGGTTGCCAATCGCAATCTGCGCGGGTTGCCGATTCCGCAGCGCAAACCGATCATCGACTACCTCGGCACGCTGTTGATGATCATCGGTTTGACCGCCCTGCTGCTCGCCATCACTCAGGTCGGTCAGGGTCATTCGTGGCGCAGCAGTGAAGTGCTCGGTTTGTTCGCCTGCGCGGTGCTGGTGCTGGCGGTGTTCGTCTGGCATGAACGCCGGGCGCGTGAGCCGCTGCTGCCGATGCACTTGTTCACCAACCGCAACGCGTTGCTGTGCTGGTGCACGATTTTCTTCACCAGTTTTCAGGCGATTTCGCTGATCGTGTTGATGCCGCTGCGCTTCCAGAGCGTCACCGGTGCCGGGGCCGATGCGGCGGCGCTGCACTTGCTGCCGCTGGCAATGGGGCTGCCGATCGGCGCTTATTTCGCCGGACGCCGTACTTCGGTGACCGGTCGCTACAAACCACAGATTCTGACCGGCGCGCTGCTGATGCCGATCTCGATTCTCGGCATGGCGTTCAGCCCACCCGATGCGACGCTGGTCAGCAGCCTGTTCATGCTGCTCAGCGGGATTGCCGGCGGCATGCAGTTCCCGACTTCACTGGTGGGTACGCAGAACTCGGTGGAACAACGCGACATCGGCGTCGCCACCAGCACCACCAACCTGTTCCGTTCGCTGGGCGGCGCAGTGGGTGTGGCGTTGATGTCGGCGCTGTTGCTGGCGTTGTTGCAGGATTCGAGTTTCGCCCATCTGGCGAGCAACTCGCTGCTCAGCGAAGGGCATTCGGGCAACGTGCTGCTCGACGGTTTGAACGCCGCGCCGGGCGATGCGCAGAACGCCTTGCGCGCCGAGCTTTCGGTGACGTTCCGGCATCTGCTGTGGGTGAGTACGGCGGTATCGCTGCTGGGGCTGGCGGCGGCAATTGCGATGCCGAACAACCTGCTGCGCGGGCGCGAGCACGGCGCCAAATAGGCACAGGTGCCATGAAAACCTGTGGGAGCGAGCCTGCTCGCGAAAGCGGTGTGTCATTCAACTGTGATGTCAGCTGACATCACAGTTGAATGACACACCGCTTTCGCGAGCAGGCTCGCTCCCACAGGGGGGCAAAGGTGTTTTCAAGGACTGTAGTAACCCACCGCCACCAGGAAATGCCCGACCTTCTTCAGGTAGGCATGCTTGTCCTCGACCTTGCCGGTCACCGGGTTTTTCCAGCGGTATTCGTATTCACCGTCATCCTGTTTGGCGATCAGCGCCAGAATCGGCTCGCCCACCGGTTTGCCTTCCGGGTCCTTGATCTTGCTGAAATCGGTGTTGATCAAGCGCAGGTTGGTGCCGTGGGCAACGTAGCGTTGGGTGTCCAGATCGACCACGAACACATACAGGTCATCCTGCAGATAACCGCCCTTGAGCGAGTTGATGGCCGTCAGGGTGCCCTTCTCGTTTTTTCCCAGATCGGTTGCAGCCTTGTCGAGAAGTGCCTTGGCCTGCTCGGCTGAAGCACGCGGCAGGTAATAACCGACGGCCAGAATCCGCTGACCGATGCGCTGGTAATAAACATGTTTGCGCTCGACCTTGCCGTCCGCCCAGTTCTGCCAGCGGTATTCGGCCTGTTGAATGCCGTTGCCTTCCGGCACTAGCAAGGCGTCCTTGAAGGCCTTCTGCAAATCCGGCGCAAGCACTTCGCTGACGTCACGGCCGATCAAGGCTGAGGACGGCCCGCCGCTGGCGAGCATCACGCCTTTGGTGTCGACCACGAACACGTAGCGATCCTTGTCGACGAACTCGCCCTGACGGCTGAACGCGGCGAAGGCCTTGTCGCCATTGTCGTGGTAATAGGCCAGCGCCTTTTCCAGCAGCGCAATGGCGGCCTTGCTGTCGTCCTTCTGCGCGGTGGCGGCGTTGACCTGCCCTGCCCCCACAAAAAGCATCACCCCGAGCCACGCCACTTTATGCAAAAACCCCATAACGCTTCCCTCGTTCTTGTTGGTGTTTCAAGAGCGTAGACGGCTTGGGGTCGGACGGAGCGCCGAATCCTGTAGCGAGGGGATTTATCCCCGATGGGCTGCGCAGCAGCCCTGATGGAGAGAACACATATTTTCTGACGCACCGAGCTGATGGTTTGGGAGCTGCTGCGCAGCCCCATCGGGGATGAATCCCCTCACCACAAAGGTCCCTGGCTACAGTTCATCAGGCCCTATGGCCGGGCATTGATCTGCTGTTGCAGGTTCTGGATCTGCGCCTGCAGGGTGTTGAGGTTGCGGGTCATCTGCCCGCGGAATGCGTCGAACTCGGCGGTATTGCCGCCACCCTGCGCAGCGGCCGGACGGTTGTCCTGTTCACTCTTGAGAACGACGATTTCCTGCTCCAGACGCTCGATCGCCGCGCTCGGATTGCCTTGCTTTTTCAGCGCGGTGATATCAGCGCCGAGGCTTTTCAGCTGCGCGTCATCACTCTTGAGCTGAGCGTCGACCTTACCGGTGTCGGCCGGGGTGCTTTTCAGGGTCGCCAGTTCGGCGCTCAAGGCTTTGACCTGAGCCTGCAACTGGGTATTGGCGTTCTGTTGCTCGGTGGTCTGCGCGGTCATCTGTGCCAGACGCTTGTCCAGATCACTGGTCTGACCGACCACGCCTTGCTGCTGTTTGCTCTGATCCAGCAACTGGGTTTCCAGCTGTTTGATCTGCAGCTTCAACGCTTCGCTGTCGCTGTTGACGTTGCTCTGGCTGGCGACGACCTTGCCGGAAATGTCCTGCAGGCGCCCCGCCGCTTCCTCGCTGATGCGTGCAAAGCTTTCCTGGGTCGCGACCAATTGCTGCTCCATCAGCGAAATCTGCTGGAAGCTCCACCAGGCCAGGCCGATGAAGGCAAAGAACAACGCGCCGACCAGTGCCCACAGCGGCCCGGTACTCGCAGCCTTGACCTTGACCACCGGCGGCGTGCGCGAGTGCACCGAGGTGCGAGCGGAGGGCGGAATGTCATCGTCGTCAAAGGTGTCGGCCCGCAGGCTCGGTACATCGTCGAAATCGTCGTTGGCATCGTTACGCATGGACATTGAGGCAACCTTTGTGGAACGCGGTGATGGCTAAATGCTGCGAAGTATAACCGCCGCAGCCGCAGGGATTGACCCTCAAGCGGCAGTGCGGTTCATTGCCGGCCGACCGACTTGTATCAACGGATGTCCTGAGCTTTCCACCAGCCACAGAACTCGTCGAGGGCCGACCACAGGCTGACTTTCGGATCGTAGTCCAGATAATGCCGGGCGCGGCTGATGTCGAGGGTGAAATTTTTCTTCATGACTTGCATGCCCAACCGCGACAGGGTCGGCTCCGGGCGGCCCGGCCAGAGTTTGCACACGCCTTCGTTGAGCGCAGCAACGCTGTAGGCCAGACCGTACGAGCGGTATTTGCTGACCTGCGGCACTTCCATCTTGCGCATCACATAATTGACCACATCCCACAACGGCACCGGTGCGCCATTGCTGATGTTGTAGGCCTTGCCCAACGCGGAACCGGCCGCCAGCAGACTGCTGAGCAGCGCTTCGTTGAGGTTTTGCACGCTGGTGAAGTCGACCTTGTTCAGGCCGTCACCGATGATCGCCAGACGCCCCTTGCGCTGCATGTTCAGCAGGCGCGGGAAGATGCTCATGTCGCCGGCGCCAGTGACGAAACGCGGGCGCAGGGCGATGGTTTCCAGACCGAATTCCTGTGCGCCAAAGACCTTTTGCTCGGCCAGGTATTTGGTCGCCGCGTAGTGATGTTTGAAGCGCTTGGGCACTTGCTCTTCGGTCAGGCCGAGGTGATCGCGGCCATCGAAATAGATCGACGGCGACGACAGATGCACCAGCCGCCGCACGCGCTGCTTGAGGCAGGCTTCGACGACGTTTTCGGTGACCTGCACGTTGCCCTGATGAAAGTCCTGATAGCGCCCCCACAAGCCGACGGCGCCGGCGCAGTGCACCACGGCTTCGACGTCGGCGCAGAGCTCGCGCACCAGATCCGCATCGGTGAGATCGCCCGGGACGAACTCGGCGCCACGGCGCACCAGATGCTCGACGCTTTCGGCCCGGCGACCGTTGACCCGCACATCCAGGCCCTGCTCCAGGGCGAAACGCGCAAAGCGTCCGCCAATGAAGCCGCTTGCGCCGGTGACCAGAATTTTCATGTAACGCTCCGATGTCTTTCGTTTACCTGATACGTCTGTCTTGACGCTGACCATCAGCCCAAGGGCACCAGCCAGCGCGGTGAAGAACGTAGCAATTGCTCGGTCAGCAAGGCCAGCAGCTGACCGCCATTGCGCCAATGATGCCAGTACAACGGCACATCGATCGGTTTATCTGGCAACAGTTCGCGCAATACGCCGCGTTGCAGTTGATCGCGCACTTGCAGTTCCGGCACCAGGCCCCAACCAAACCCGGCTTCGGTCAGACGCACAAAACCTTCGGAGGACGGGCACAAATGATGCTCGAAACCACCATCGACACCGAGCGATGCGAGGTAGCGATGCTGGAGAAAATCGTCCGGGCCGAACACCAGCGCCGGGGTGCGCGGCAGCTGCTCGGCGCGCACCCCGTCGGGGAAATGCCGCTCGATAAACGCCGGACTGGCCAGCGCCCGATAGCGCATCGCCCCGAGCAACACGCTACGCGCACCGGCCACCGGGCGCTCGCTGGCACAGACACACGCCGCCACTTCCCCGGCACGCATGCGCTTGAGGCCGACGGTCTGATCTTCCACCACCAGATCCAGCAATAAATGCTGCTCGGCGCAGAAATCGCCCACGGCCTCGGCCCACCAGGTGGCGAGGCTGTCGGCGTTGAGGGCGATGCGCAGACGCTCCGGCAGGCCTTCTTCGTCGAGCGCTGGCACCAGGGTCTGCAAGTCACGTTCGAGCAGGCGCACCTGCTGCACATGGTTGAGCAGGCGCCGGCCAATCTCGGTCGGCGATGGCGGCGTGCCGCGTACCAGCACCGGTTGGCCGACCCGCGCTTCCAGCAGTTTGATCCGCTGGGAGATCGCCGATTGCGACAAGCCCAGCACCTGCGCGGCGCGCTCGAATCCAGCCTGCTCGACCACGGCGGCCAGAGCGGAAAGCAATTTGTAGTCGAACATCAGTTTTCCTAATGAGCGATCAGCACTATTGGTTTTTCTTATACCGCTTTCGACCGGAGAATAGCCAGCAAGCACTCTTTATCAAGGAACACGGCAATGGCTGGCGAAACCTCACTCACAACTCTGCTGCGCAGCATGAGCCCGCAGCTCAATGCAGGCGAATACGTGTTCTGCACCCTGCGTGACGGCCAGTTGCCGAGCGGTGTGGAGCTTGTCGGCAGCTTCCGCGAGCAGGAAGGCCTGACCGTTATTCTGGAGCGCTCCCAGGCTGAACGCGCCGGGTTCGCTTTTGATTATGTGGCGGCGTGGATCACCCTCAACGTGCATTCGGCACTGGAAGCCGTCGGCCTCACCGCGGCGTTCGCCAGCGCATTGGGCAAGGCCGGAATCAGTTGCAACGTGATCGCCGGTTATTACCACGATCATTTGTTTGTCGGTCAGGCCGACGCCGAGCGCGCCATGCACGTGCTGCGCGATCTCGCAGCTAACGCGGAGTAACTCTTTATGTGGCAAAGCTATGTGAACGGCCTGCTGGTGGCCTTGGGGCTGATCATGGCGATCGGCACCCAGAACGCTTTTGTGCTGGCGCAGAGTCTGCGACGCGAACATCACCTGCCGGTGGCGGCGTTGTGTGTGGCGTGCGATGCGCTGCTGGTGGCGGCCGGGGTGTTTGGCTTGGCCACCGTGTTGGCGCAGAACCCGACATTGCTCGCGGTGGCACGCTGGGGCGGCGCGGTCTTTCTGATCTGGTATGGCAGCCAGGCGCTGCGAAGGGCGTTCTCGAAACAGAGCCTGGATCAGGGTGAAAACCACACCGTACGCTCGTTGCGCGCGGTGATGCTCAGCGCGCTGGCAGTGACACTGCTCAACCCGCACGTTTATCTGGACACGGTGTTGCTGATCGGCTCGCTGGGGGCGCAGCAGTCGGTGCCGGGCGCGTATGTCGTGGGCGCCGCGAGTGCGTCGCTGCTGTGGTTTTTCACCTTGGCGCTAGGTGCCGCGTGGCTTGCACCGTGGCTGGCTCGGCCGAGTACCTGGCGGATTCTTGATCTTCTCGTGGCAGTGATGATGTTCACCGTGGCGGGCCAATTGATTATCGCCAACTGATTTATTCCAAAAGGCTCTGGAACCTCTATCCCACACAGTTGTTGCGTGGTTAAGCCTTGACCCCGGTGCTATGATCCGAACCCTGCGCCGCAAAGAGTAAAAACTCGTCGGTGCATTTCTGGCCGCCCGTGATCGGCCTTGCGCTCACCGCAACAGACCTGATTAGGAGAATCATCATGGCTTTCGAATTGCCGCCGCTGCCTTACGCACACGATGCCCTGCAGCCGCACATTTCCAAGGAAACCCTGGAATTTCACCACGACAAGCACCACAACACCTATGTCGTGAACCTGAACAACCTGGTGCCAGGCACCGAGTTCGAAGGCAAGACCCTGGAAGAGATCGTCAAGACTTCCTCGGGCGGCATCTTCAATAACGCCGCTCAGGTCTGGAACCACACTTTCTACTGGAACTGCCTGGCGCCAAACGCCGGCGGTCAACCAACCGGCGCGCTGGCTGAAGCCATCAACGCGGCTTTCGGTTCGTTCGACAAGTTCAAGGAAGAGTTCAGCAAAACCTCGATCGGCACCTTCGGTTCCGGCTGGGGCTGGCTGGTGAAAAAGGCTGACGGTTCCCTGGCCCTGGCCAGCACCATCGGCGCCGGCAACCCGCTGACCAGCGGCGACACCCCGCTGCTGACCTGCGACGTCTGGGAACACGCTTACTACATCGACTACCGCAACCTGCGTCCGAAGTACGTTGAAGCGTTCTGGAACCTGGTCAACTGGAAGTTCGTCGCTGAGCAGTTCGAAGGCAAAACCTTCACCGCTTAAGCTACGCGCCAGATAAAAAACCCGGCTACGGCCGGGTTTTTTTATGCCTGCTTTTTTTTCACGATGAACGATGGCTCCGGCCGCTTGCCGGTGCAGCACAGCGGGCTACCATCAAATCAGCGAAAATTTGTTCCAGACTGCTCAAGTTGAGGGCCGAAACTACCGACACAGTACAAATAGAGCTGAGACTCCAGACAGCAGTATTTCGGCCAAGGCCACGGGCAAATGTTCCGAGGCTTGATTGTCCCTTTGACTGCCAACACGGGATTGCCAATACTCATGGCAACTTGACGCTACCCGCACGGAACAAGGAATAACCCTTTGAAGCTGGAACTCAAGAACAGCTTGTCGGTGAAGTTGCTCCGGGTCGTGCTCCTTTCGGCATTGATCGTCGGCGTGGTCTTGAGCTGCGCCCAGATTGTTTTCGATGCCTATAAAACCCGCCAGGCGGTGGCCGGCGACGCTCAGCGTATCCTCGACATGTTCCGTGATCCCTCGACTCAGGCGGTCTACAGCCTGGACCGGGAAATGGGCATGCAGGTGATCGAAGGCCTGTTCCAGGACGACGCGGTGCGCCAGGCTTCCATCGGCCATCCCAACGAAGCGATGCTCGCGCAAAAGTCCCGTGAGCTGCAGCACTCCAACAGCCGCTGGCTGACTGACTTGATTCTCGGTCAGGAACGCACCTTCACCACCCAACTGGTCGGTCGCGGCCCGTACAGCGAGTATTACGGCGACCTGAGCATCACCCTCGACACCGCCACCTATGGCGAGAGTTTCATCGTCAGTTCGGTGATCATTTTCATTTCCGGCGTTTTGCGCGCCCTGGCCATGGGCCTGGTGCTGTATCTGGTTTATCACTGGCTGCTGACCAAACCGCTGTCGCGGATCATCGAGCACCTGACCGAAATCAATCCCGATCGCCCCAGCGAGCACAAGATTCCACAGCTCAAGGGTCACGAAAAAAATGAACTCGGCATCTGGATCAACACCGCCAACCAGTTGCTCGAATCGATAGAACGTAACACCCACCTGCGCCACGAAGCGGAAAACAGCCTGCTGCGCATGGCCCAGTACGACTTCCTCACCGGCCTGCCGAACCGCCAGCAATTGCAGCAGCAACTGGACAAGATTCTGGTCGACGCCGGCAAGCTGCAACGCCGGGTCGCGGTGTTGTGCGTAGGGCTGGATGATTTCAAAGGAATCAACGAGCAGTTCAGCTACCAGACCGGCGACCAGTTGCTGCTGGCACTGGCCGACCGCCTGCGCGCCCACAGCGGTCGCCTCGGCGCCCTCGCCCGTCTGGGTGGCGACCAGTTTGCGCTGGTGCAGGCCGATATCGAGCAACCTTACGAAGCGGCGGAGCTGGCGCAGAGCATCCTCGATGATCTGGAAGCGGCGTTCGCCCTCGACCATCAGGAAATCCGCCTGCGCGCGACCATCGGCATCACCCTGTTCCCCGAGGACGGCGACAGCACCGAGAAGCTGTTGCAGAAGGCCGAGCAGACCATGACGCTGGCCAAGACCCGCTCGCGCAACCGCTATCAGTTCTACATCGCCAGCGTCGACAGCGAGATGCGCCGCCGTCGCGAACTGGAAAAAGACCTGCGCGACGCACTGATTCGCGACCAGTTCTACCTCGTCTATCAGCCGCAGATCAGCTACCGCGATCACCGCGTGGTCGGGGTCGAAGCGCTGATTCGCTGGCAGCATCCGGAACACGGTCTGGTGCCGCCGGACCTGTTCATTCCGCTGGCCGAACAGAACGGCACGATCATCGCCATAGGCGAGTGGGTGCTGGATCAGGCCTGCAAGCAATTGCGCGAATGGCACGATCAGGGCTTTGTCGATCTGCGCATGGCGGTCAATCTGTCCACCGTGCAACTGCACCACGCCGAGTTGCCGCGAGTGGTCAACAACCTGCTGCAGATCTACCGCCTGCCGCCGCGCAGCCTGGAGCTGGAAGTCACCGAAACCGGCCTGATGGAAGACATCAGCACCGCCGCCCAGCATCTGCTGAGCCTGCGCCGCTCCGGCGCGCTGATCGCCATCGACGACTTCGGCACCGGCTATTCATCACTGAGTTATCTGAAAAGCCTGCCGCTGGACAAGATCAAGATCGATAAGAGCTTCGTTCAGGATCTGCTGGATGACGACGATGATGCGACCATCGTTCGCGCGATCATCCAGCTGGGCAAGAGCCTGGGCATGCAGGTGATCGCCGAAGGCGTGGAAACCGCCGAGCAAGAGTCCTACATCATCTCCGAAGGCTGCCACGAAGGTCAGGGCTACCACTACAGCAAGCCGCTGCCTGCCCGGGAGCTGACGGCGTACCTCAAGCAAGCCCAACGCAGCAATGCTGCCATTCTCTAGAAGATCAAAAGATCGCAGCCTTCGGCAGCTCCTACAGGGATCGCGTGCCCCTGTCGGAGCTTTCGAGTGAAACGAGGCTGCGATCTTTTGATCTGCGCCATCACACTGGCGTAAATAAGAAATATTTCCAGCCACAGCCCTTTACACATAATGCGAAAGATTTGCATTATGTCGCAGCTTTGCGCACCCCCGCGCCCTGTCCATTCCATTACCGAAGCAGGATGTTCGCCATGATTCGTATGCCTCTGGCTACCGCCAGTCTGCTGGCCATCGCTATTTCCCTCGCCGGTTGCGGCGAAGGCAAAGACAAGGCTGCCGCCCCGGCCGCGCCGACGCCGGCCGCCAGCACCGCCGCCGCTCCAGCACCTGCCGCTGCCGGTAAAGTCGATGAAGCCGCCGCCAAGGCTGTGGTCGCGCATTACGCCGACATGGTCTTCGCCGTCTACAGCGATGCCGAATCCACTGCGAAAACCCTGCAAACGGCGGTCGACGCGTTCCTCGCCAAACCGAACGCCGACACCCTGAAAGCCGCCAAGGCTGCCTGGGTCGCTGCGCGCGTGCCTTACCTGCAGAGCGAAGTGTTCCGCTTCGGCAACACCATCATCGACGACTGGGAAGGTCAGGTGAACGCCTGGCCGCTGGACGAAGGCCTGATCGACTACGTCGACAAATCCTACGAGCACGCGCTGGGCAACCCGGGCGCCACCGCCAACATCATCGCCAACACTGAAGTGCAGGTCGGCGAAGACAAGGTCGATGTGAAAGACATCACCCCGGAAAAACTTGCCAGCCTCAACGAGCTGGGCGGTTCCGAAGCCAACGTCGCCACCGGCTACCACGCCATCGAATTCCTGCTCTGGGGCCAGGACCTGAACGGCACCGGCCCGGGCGCCGGCAACCGTCCAGCCTCGGACTACCTGGAAGGCGCAGGCGCCACTGGCGGTCACAACGATCGTCGCCGTGCCTACCTCAAAGCCGTGACCCAACTGCTGGTCAGCGGCCTGGAAGAAATGGTCGGCAACTGGAAGCCGAACGTGGCTGACAACTACCGCGCCACCCTGGAAGCCGAACCGGCTGAAAGCGGCCTGCGCAAAATGCTGTTCGGCATGGGCAGCCTGTCCCTGGGCGAATTGGCGGGCGAGCGCATGAAGGTTTCCCTGGAGGCCAACTCCCCGGAAGACGAACAGGATTGCTTCAGCGACAACACCCACAACTCGCACTTCTACGATGCCAAAGGCATTCGTAACGTGTACCTGGGCGAGTACACCCGCACCGACGGCACCAAAATGACCGGTGCCAGCCTGTCGTCGCTGGTGGCCAAGGCCGACCCGGCTGCCGACACCGCGCTGAAAGCCGATCTGGCCGCTACCGAAGCGAAAATCCAGGTCATGGTCGATCACGCCAACAAGGGTGAGCACTACGACCAGTTGATCGCTGCGGGCAACACCGCCGGCAACCAGATCGTGCGTGACGCCATCGCCGCACTGGTCAAGCAGACCGGCTCGATCGAAGCCGCTGCCGGCAAGCTGGGCATCAGCGACCTGAACCCGGACAACGCTGATCACGAGTTCTGATCAACGCTGGCTGCACCAGAAGGCGACCTCCGGGTCGCCTTTTTCATGCCTGCTTTTTGCGGTGATGCTGATGGCCTCATCGCTGGCAAGCCAGCTCCCACAGTGTTCGCGGCGTTCACACACTCCGGGTACAACACAAATCCTGTGGGAGCTGGCTTGCCAGCGATGGCTGCGCCTCGGTCTCGAGTGAAAGTCCTGCCGCAAATCAAGCAAACGATAATTCCTCTTATTCAAACTCACTCGCCCTGTTAGACTTTGCGCCTTTGTTTTCGCCCGTCCGCAGGATGTCTGATGCCCTCGCTGCCGCTTCGCTTGTCCGCACTGTTTCTGGCCCTGGGCCTGAGTGCCTGCGATGACGCCCCGCGTTTTACCAAGGCTGAGCCGGGTGAAGCGCGTTCGGGCGGGGCGGCGACTGTGCGCAAGACCGATCAGAATGCGTTCTCGTTGCCTTCGGCGAATCTGCCGCCGTCGCGCCGGGTCGACTTCAGTGTCGGCAACAGCTTTTTCCGCAGTCCGTGGGTGATCGCCCCGTCAACCACCACCGCCCGCGATGGCCTCGGCCCGCTGTTCAACACCAACGCCTGCCAGAACTGCCACATCAAGGATGGTCGTGGACATCCGCCAACGCCGGATGCGGCGAACGCGGTGTCGATGCTGGTGCGTCTGTCGATTCCCGATTCGCCGGCCTACGCCAAAGTCATCGAGCAACTCGGCGTGGTGCCCGAGCCGGTCTACGGCGGCCAGTTCCAGGACATGGCCGTGCCCGGGGTCACGCCCGAAGGCAAGGTGCGCGTCGAGTACACGCCGGTGCCGATCCGCTTCAAGGACGGCACCGAAGTGGAGCTGCGCAAACCGGTTCTGCAATTCACTCAGTTGGGCTACGGCCCGATGCACCCGGACACGCGTTTCTCGGCCCGCGTCGCACCGCCGATGATTGGCCTCGGCCTGCTCGAAGCCATTCCCGAAGAAGCGATTCTCGCCAACGCTGCGGCGCAAGCCAAAGAGAACAACGGCATTAAGGGTCGCGTAAATAGGGTCTGGGACGATGAGTTACAGAAAACCGTGGCCGGCCGTTTTGGCTGGAAAGCCGGGCAACCGAATCTCAATCAGCAGAATGTCCACGCGTTTTCCGGAGACATGGGCCTGACCACCAGCCTCAGACCCTTCGATGACTGCACCGACGCACAAACTGCGTGCAAACAGGCGCCGAACGGCAATGGCCCGGACGGCGAGCCGGAAGTCAGCGACAACATCCTGCGTCTGGTGCTGTTCTATACGCGCAACCTCGCAGTGCCGGCACGTCGCGGCGTCAACGACGAACAAGTACTGGCCGGCAAGAATCTGTTCTTCCAGGCTGGCTGCCAGTCCTGTCACACGCCCAAATACACCACCGCCGCCAACGCCGCCGAACCTGAACTGGCCAATCAAGTGATTCGCCCGTACAGCGATCTGCTGCTGCATGACATGGGCGATGGTCTGGCCGACAACCGCACCGAATTCCAGGCCTCCGGCCGCGACTGGCGCACCCCGCCGTTGTGGGGGATCGGTCTGACGCAGGCAGTCAGTGGTCACACCCAGTTCTTGCATGACGGTCGCGCCCGCAATCTGCTCGAAGCCGTGCTCTGGCATGGCGGCGAAGCGCAGCAGGCGCAGCAACAGGTTTTGTCTTTCAACGCCGAGCAGCGTGCTGCGCTGCTGGCGTTCTTGAACTCACTTTAAACACTTAAAAGAATCGGGAGCCCGACATGTTCCGTCCCAAGTTGTTGTTCACCAGCCTTGCCGCACTCGCCCTCGGCGCCTGCTCGCCGCAGGATCCGCAAGCGGTCACGTCGGCGGCCATCGCCAAATCGGTGATCCTGCCGACCTACACCCGTTGGGTCGAAGCCGACAAGCAACTGGCGGTCAGCGCCCTCGCCTACTGCCAGGGCAAGGAAACCCTGGAAACCGCCCGCGCCGACTTCCTGCACGCGCAGAAAGCCTGGGCCGAGCTGCAACCGCTGCTGATCGGCCCATTGGCCGAGGGCAACCGTTCGTGGCAGGTGCAGTTCTGGCCGGACAAGAAAAACCTCGTTGGCCGTCAGGTCGAGCAACTGGTGGTCGCGCAACCGCAGATCGACGCCGCCGCACTGGCCAAATCCAGCGTGGTGGTGCAGGGCCTGTCGGCTTACGAATACATCCTGTTCGATGAAAAACCGGACGTCGCCAACGCCGAGCAGAAAGCCAAATACTGCCCACTGTTGATCGCCATCGGCGAGCGCCAGAAGCAACTGGCCGAAGAGATTCTGCAGAGCTGGAACAACACCGACGGCATGCTCGCGCAAATGAGCAAATTCCCTAACCAGCGCTACGCCGACTCTCACGAAGCGATCGCCGATCTGCTGCGTGTGCAGGTCACCGCCCTCGACACCCTGAAGAAAAAACTCGGTACGCCGATGGGCCGTCAGAGCAAGGGCGTGCCGCAGCCGTTCCAGGCTGATGCGTGGCGCAGCCAGTCGTCGCTGACCGCGCTGGAAGCCAGCCTCGCTGCAGCCAAAACCGTCTGGGAAGGCGTCGACAACAAAGGCCTGCGCGGTCTGCTGCCGGCCGAGCAGAAGCCGTTGGCGGACAAGATCGACGCCGCTTACGCCGCGTCGCTGAAACTGTTCGACAGCAGCCAGCGCTCGCTGACCGAAATGCTCCAGGACGACGCCGGTCGCCAGCAGCTCAACGATCTTTACGACAGCCTCAACGTCGTCCATCGCCTGCACGAAGGCGAACTGGCCAAGGCGCTGGGCATCCAACTGGGCTTCAACGCCAACGACGGTGACTGATGAGGGCAAGTGCCATGCTGCGACGCCAGGCTCTGACTTTAGGTAGTTTGCTGCTGGGAGCAGTGACACTGGGCGGCTGGACGCTGTTCAAGCGCAAGGATCAGAGCCCGTTGTTGCTCTCGGCGCGCGACGACACCGACGGCAAGCATTACGCCGTCGGTTATCGGCTGGACGGTACGCAGGTGTTCGCCACCGAGGTCGGCCAGCGCTGCCACGACATCATCAACCACCCGACGCTGCCGATCGCGCTGTTCGTCGCCCGCCGCCCGGGCACCGAGAGCTACCTGATCGACCTGCGCGACGGGACGTTGCTGCAAACCGTGACGTCGCAGCCGAACCGGCATTTCTACGGCCACGCCGTGGTGCACAAGGACGGCGAATACCTGTACGCCACCGAGAACGACACCACGGATCCGGGGCGTGGCCTGCTTGGGGTGTACAAGTTCCAAGGCGAGCGGCTGGTGCACAGCGGTGAGATTTCCACCCATGGCCTCGGCCCGCATCAGGTGTCGTGGATGCCCGATGGCGAAACCCTGGTGGTGGCCAACGGCGGGATCCGCACCGAGGCCGAAAGCCGCGTCGACATGAACCTCAACGCCATGGAACCGAGCCTGGTGCTGATGCAGCGCGATGGCACCCTGCTGAGCAAGGAAACCCTTTCCCAGCAGATGAACAGCGTGCGTCACCTGGGCATTGCCAGCGACGGCACCATCGTCGCCGGCCAGCAGTTCATGGGCGCCTCGCATGAGCGCTCCGAGCTGCTGGCGATCAAGCGTCCGGGCCAGCCCTTCGTGGCATTTCCGGTGCCGGAGCATCAGTTGCAGTCGATGGGTCACTACACCGCCAGCGTCGCAGTGCACAGCGATCTGCGTCTGGTGGCGCTGACCGCGCCGCGTGGCAATCGCTTCTTCATCTGGGACCTGGACAGCGGCGAAGTGCGTCTCGACGCGCCGCTGCCCGATTGCGCCGGCGTTGGTGCGGTCAAGGACGGCTTCGTCGTCACTTCGGGTCAGGGCCGTTGCCGCTACTACGATTGCCGCCAGGATGAGCTGCTGGCCAAACCGCTGGAATTGCCAGCGGGGCTCTGGGATAACCATCTGCATTTGATCGCATAACCCACCGTTCTGAGTACGACTCATAACCTGTGGCGAGGGGATTTATCCCCGATCGGCTGCGCAGCAGTCGCAAAACCATCGCACACGGTTCAATTGACAGACCGCGGTTTCAGGTTTTGGGGCGGCTTCGCCACCCATCGGGGATGAATCCCCTCACCACAGGTTCAGTGTTTAGACTTCCTCACTCCGTCCTCCCCTGTAATAACTGCCAGTTGGAATCCCCACCTGACTCGGAGTAATGTGCCCGCCTGTCTCACCTGATTTATCCAAGGAACTGGAAATATGCTGCGTCGCCGCATGCTGATCATGTTGGGTGTTGTCTTGCTGGTCGTCCTGGTATTGGGCGGGTACAAAGCCTTTTCGATCTACACCATGATCCAGGGCTTCTCCAAACCAAAACCGCCGATCAGCGTCGCCGTGGCTCGCGCCAGCGAACAGCCGTGGCAGATGCGTTTGCCCACCGTCGGCTCGCTCAAGGCCTTGCAAGGCGTCGAGCTGAGTCTGGAAGTCGCCGGCACCGTCACCGAACTCAAATTCGAATCCGGGCAGAAGGTCAAGGCCGGGCAACCGCTGCTGCAACTCGACAGCGCGGTCGAGACCGCCCTGCTGGAAACCGCCAAGGCTGACCTGGGTCTGGCGCAACTGGACTTCGGCCGTGGCAGCCAACTGGTCGACAGCCGCGCGATCTCCAAAGGCGAGTACGACCGTCTCTCCGCCGTATTGCAAAAGAACAAGGCCACGGTCAATCAGCTCAACGCTTCGCTGGCGAAAAAACGCATCCTTGCGCCGTTCAGCGGCACCATCGGCATCCGTCAGGTGGATGTCGGCGACTACCTCGCCAGCGGCAGCAAAATCGCCACCCTGCAGGATCTGAGCAGCCTCTACGCCGACTTCTATGTGCCGGAGCAATCGGTGCCGAAACTGGCCATCGGGCAACCGGTGCAGATCGGTGTCGCGGCCTATCCCGGGCAGAACTTCCCCGGCGCCATCAGCGCGATCAACCCGATTGTCGAGAGCACCACGCGCAATATTCTGGTGCGCGCGACCCTGGCCAACCCCGACGGCAAATTGCTGCCGGGCATGTTCGCCAGCCTCAACGTGTTGCTGCCCGATCCGCAGAAACACATCGTGGTCCCGGAAAGCGCGATCACCTACACCCTCTACGGCAACTCGCTGTACGTGGTCGGGCAAAAGAAGGCCGAGGACGGCAGCGTCGAAAAAGACGACAAGGGCCAACCGGTACTGATCGCCGAACGTCGCTTCATCGAGACCGGTGAGCGCCGCGATGGCCTGGTGATGATCAACAAGGGCGTACAGAGCGGCGAACAAGTGGTGACTGCCGGCCAGATCAAACTGGACAACGGCGCACACATTGCCATCAGCGACGACAAGACCCTCGGCGAGCAGAACAGTCCGCCTCGCGCCGACTGATCAAGGAATCCCCATGGCTTTTACCGATCCGTTCATCCGCCGTCCGGTGCTCGCCACCGTGGTCAGCCTGCTGATTGTGCTGCTGGGTTTCCAGGCCTGGAGCAAGCTGCCGCTGCGCCAATACCCGCAAATGGAAAACGCCCTGATCACGGTGACCACCGCCTACCCCGGGGCCAACGCCGAGACCATTCAGGGCTACATCACTCAACCGATGCAGCAGAGCCTGGCGAGCGCCGAAGGCATCGACTACATGACCTCGGTCAGCCGGCAGAACTTCTCGGTGATCTCGATCTACGCGCGCATCGGTTCCAACACCGACCGTTTGTTCACCGAACTGCTGGCCAAAGCCAACGAGGTCAAGAACAAACTGCCACAGGACGCCGAAGACCCGGTGCTGAGCAAGGAATCGGCCGACGCCTCGGCGCTGATGTACATCAGTTTCTTCAGCAAGGACTTGAGCAACCCGCAGATCACCGACTACCTGTCGCGGGTGATCCAGCCGAAACTGGCGACCCTGCCGGGCATGGCCGAGGCGGAGATTCTCGGTAATCAGGTATTCGCCATGCGCCTGTGGCTCGACCCGGTGAAGCTCGCCGGTTTCGGCCTCAGCGCCAGCGACGTGACCAACGCGGTGCGCCAGTACAACTTCCTCTCCGCCGCTGGCGAGGTGAAGGGCGAGTACGTGGTCACCAGCATCAACGCCAACACCGAACTGAAGTCCGCCGAAGCCTTCGCGGCGATCCCGCTCAAGGTCAGTGGCGACAGCCGCGTGCTGCTCAGTGATGTCGCGCGGGTCGAGATGGGCGCGGAAAACTACGACTCGATCAGTTCGTTCGGCGGCACGCCGTCGGTGTACATCGGCATCAAGGCCACGCCCGGCGCCAACCCGCTGGACGTGATCAAGGAAGTGCGCAAGCTCATGCCGGAGCTGGAAGCGCAGTTGCCGCCCAACCTCAAAAGCGAGATTGCCTACGACGCCACCCAGTTCATCCAGGCCTCGATCGACGAAGTGGTGAAAACCCTGTTCGAAGCGGTGCTGATCGTGATCGTGGTGGTGTTCCTGTTCCTCGGCGCGTTGCGCTCGGTGGTGATCCCGGTGGTGACCATCCCGCTGTCGATGATCGGCGTGATGTTCTTCATGCAGATGATGGGCTACTCGATCAACCTCCTGACCCTGCTGGCGATGGTGCTGGCCATCGGTCTGGTGGTGGACGACGCCATCGTGGTGGTGGAGAACATCCACCGGCATATCGAGGAGGGCAAGACGCCGCTGGAGGCCGCGCTGGAAGGTGCACGGGAAATCGCCATGCCGGTGGTGTCGATGACCATCACCCTGGCGGCGGTGTATGCGCCGATCGGCTTCCTCACCGGACTGACCGGGGCCTTGTTCAAGGAGTTCGCCCTGACCCTGGCCGGCGCCGTGGTGATCTCCGGGATCGTTGCCCTGACCCTGTCGCCGATGATGTGCGCCCTGCTGTTGCGCCACGAAGAAAACCCCAGTGGTCTGGCGCACCGCCTCGACCGCATCTTCGACGGCCTCAAGCGCCGCTACCAGAGCATGCTCCACGGCACATTGAACACGCGGCCGGTGGTGCTGGTGTTCGCGGTGATCGTGTTGTGCCTGATCCCGGTGTTTCTCAAGTTCACCAAGTCGGAACTGGCGCCGGACGAGGATCAGGGCATCATCTTCATGATGGCCACGGCCCCCCAGCCGACCAACCTCGATTACCTGAGCACCTACACCGACGAATTCATCAAGATCTTCAAGGAGTTTCCGGAGTACTACTCCTCGTTTCAGATCAACGGCTACAACGGTGTGCAGGCGGGCATCGGTGGCTTCCTGCTCAAGCCGTGGAACGAGCGCAGCCGCACGCAGATGCAGATCCTGCCCGAGGTGCAAGGCAAACTGGCGAGTATCCCCGGCCTGCAGATTTTCGGCTTCAACCTGCCCTCCTTGCCCGGCACCGGTGAAGGTTTGCCGTTCGAATTCGTGGTCAATACCGCCAACGACTACGAATTGCTGCTGCAAGTGGCCGACCGGATCAAGAAACGTGCGATGGAGTCGGGCAAGTTCGCCTTCGTCGACCTCGACCTGGCGTTCGACAAGCCGGAAGTGGTGGTCGATATCGACCGTGCCAAAGCCGCGCAGATGGGCGTGTCGATGCAGGATCTGGGTGGCACCCTGGCGACGCTGCTGGGTGAGGCGGAAATCAACCGATTCACCATCGAAGGCCGCAGTTACAAGGTGATTGCCCAGGTTGAACGACCGTACCGCGAAAACCCCGGCTGGCTGAACAACTACTACGTGAAGAACACCCAGGGCGAGCTGCTGCCGCTGTCGACCCTGATCAAGGTCAGCGACCGGGCGCGACCGCGCCAGCTCAACCAGTTCCAGCAACTCAACGCGGCGAAGATTTCCGGATTCCCGCTGGTCAGCATGGGCGAGGCCATCGACACCGTGCTGCAGATCGCCCGGGAGGAAGCGCCAGCCGGGTTTGCCTTCGACTATGGCGGCGCCTCGCGCCAGTACGTGCAGGAAGGCAGCGCTCTGTGGGTAACCTTCGCCCTGGCGCTGGCGATCATTTTCCTGGTGCTGGCGGCGCAGTTCGAGAGCTTCCGTGATCCGCTGGTGATTCTGGTGACGGTGCCGCTGTCAATCTGTGGTGCGTTGATTCCGCTGTTCCTTGGCTGGTCGAGCATGAACATCTACACCCAGGTCGGACTGGTGACCCTGATCGGGCTGATCAGCAAGCACGGGATCCTGATCGTCGAGTTCGCCAACCAACTGCGCAAGGACAAGGGCCTGACCGCGCGCGAAGCGGTCGAGGAAGCGGCGGCAATCCGCTTGCGCCCGGTGTTGATGACCACGGCGGCGATGGTGTTCGGCATGGTGCCGTTGATTCTGGCGACCGGTGCGGGCGCCGTGAGCCGGTTCGATATCGGCACCGTGATTGCAACGGGGATGTCGATCGGCACCCTGTTTACGCTGTTTGTGCTGCCGTGCATCTACACCCTATTGGCGAAACCCGATCCGAAATAACAGCGATTTACCTTTGTGGCAGCGGGCTTGCTCGCGAAAGTGCCAGGTCAGTCAACAGCAATGCTGAATGTGCCGGCCCCTTCATGAGCAAGCCCACTCCCACCCTTGATCGCGGCCAGCCACCAATCTCCATCTTTCGCCGATCCCACAGGGGAATGGTGTGATCCCTGGAACACGCGCAATAAAAAAGGCCTCGCATCTGCGAGGCCTTTCATTTTGGCTTCAATCGGTTCAACTCTGTGGCCTCATCCCTTGAGAAAGTCCGAACATGAACAACAACAGATCATGGTCAGGTTTAGTCGCCACGGAGGCTTTCGCCACCCGTGGTACTGCGCAGTGAGCATCGCCTGTGGTAGCACCGATCACCTGCATGCGGGGCTGCTCCCAGGCCGCCACCGCCAATGAAGCAACTGCCAAGGCTCCAACCAAAAACAAACCTCGTGCAATTTCGAGTTTCATCGCTATAAACCTTTGATAGCGCTGCCAAACGCCGTCTCATAAAAGTAGACGAGTTTTTTCCAGTCCGTATCGCTGAACGACGAATGGCGACGCAATTGCTTCATGTCATGGGAGGCCGCGCGATAAGCGGTCAGACGCTGACGGCATTTCTCCAGATCGATCAATGCCACTTCGACCTGAGCCGAATCACCTTCGCCGCTCACCCGTACAAAAACGTGTTTGATGTAGATGCAGCTATGCTGCCAACGACCCTTGTGCATGCGCGCGAGGTTTTCAGCCAGGTCTTTGAGAACGCGCTCGTAAACCGCTTCGCCATACTGGGCACGGCCACCGGCGGCTTCCCACTTCTCGAGTTCGTCGAAACCGTCCAGCGACTTGGTCACCAGCAGCGCACGCCACTTGTGTTGCGGATCGGGCTGCGCGCCGCAGAAGACGATTTGCGGGACGCGTACACCGAGGCGGCTGACACCGGTCAGGGCATCCAGCTCTCGCAAGACTGTCGGCCGGCCGAAAGGATGCAGCCAACTGCGATAGATATGTCCGGTCTGGCGCTTGGCATACAGTAACTGGCCGTCACGGCCCACGACTCGTTGCACACCACTTTCCCCGCCACGGCGCACGTTGGGTTCTTCCACCCATTCACCGCGCTGGTTCCAGTAGTAGTCGAAGCGATCCTGGGGAGCGACTTCCGTTTCTGCTGCTATTTGCACCGCCATCCTGTTACCTCTTGCGTAATACGTAAACCCGCCACATGGCATAGAGCGGAATGAAGTCCAGTTGTTCCTGAATGCGAAAACCTGCCTCTTCGAACTCTTTTTCTACTGTCACAGCCGGTAACACAAACCGGTTTTGGTAACCTTCCTGCCCACGGCGCTGTTCAGCGCGTTTGCGTTTCCAGGCCTTGAAATTACCGTCCACCCACAACGAAATGATTACGCTGTCACGGGTGACACGCTCGAATTCGCGCAAAATCGTCCGCCGATGTTCGGCTTCACCGATGTGATGCAGCAAACGCATACAGAAAATGCTGTCGACGGCGTTATCCGGCAAGGCAATGTCGAACGCTGACGTGTGCAAAGGTTGTACCCGTTTCACCACATCAGCCGGTTGCGCCTGCATCGCGGTCTTGATCATAGACTCGGAATTGTCCGCGCCAATGATCACCCGATTGGGTTTTTCCGCCAGCAACGGCCAGAAACGCCCTGCACCACACGGCAGATCCAGAACCAGCCCCGGCTCGCCCGCCAGCGTCAACGCCTTGCGGGCCAGTTGCTCGTCCCGCCAATGTGACAACCGACGACCGAGACCGTCCTGGTGCTTGCGCAAATATTTTTGTGCATGCTGGTCATCATACTTTTCGGAAAAATCGAGCTTGATCGGACTGCTCATTTCAGGACTCCTGAATAACTGATGCCCCTACCATAGGTAGTGGCATGTCAGCGTCAGGTCGTCCCTTTGTGAAAATTACGTCAGGTAAACCGGCAAACTATTACAGGGTTTTACAGGGAGAAAGCAATAGCGCGGGGCCATCAGCTGAATCCGGCGGCCACTGATGATTCGATACTGCCGTTCAATCCCCTTCGCGAGCAGGCTCGCTCCCACCTTTGTACCGCAGATATCTGTGGGAGCGAGCCTGCTCGCGAAGGCGTCATCGAATACCAGCACTCAGGGCGCGGCCGCTTGGGTTTGGGGATCAACGCTGCCCCAGCGTCACCTCAAAGCGGCAACCATTGGGCTGCATGGTGCTCAACGTCACCTCCCAGCCTTGGTTCTCGCAGATCCGCTGCACCAGCGACAAGCCCAGGCCCAAGCCTTCGCCGCGCTTCTCATTGCCGCGCACGAAGGGCTGGAACATGGCCTCACGTTTTTCCTCGGGAATGCCGACGCCCGAGTCTTCGACGACGAAGCCGTTGTCGTTGAGCGTCAGGCGGATGAAGCCCTGCTCGGTGTAGTGGCAGGCGTTGCGCAACAAATTGCCCATGACCGCGCTGAGCAGAGTCGCGTTGAAGCGAGTGTCCGGCGGATTGCCCGGCTCGAACATCAGCTGCAGCCCTTTCGATTCGATCGGTTCACGCCAGATACTCAACAAGCCATCGGCCACCTGACTGATGTTCTGCTGCGGTGCCGAACCGGCGTCTTCACGCTGGGCGCGGGCGAGCATCAGGAAGGTCTGCACCAGTTCACGCATTTCTTCGCTGGCGCGGGCGATGCGCTCGACCTGGGCACGACCGCGTTGATCCAGCCCCGGATTTTCCAGCAGCAGTTCACAGGAACTCGCCAGCACCATTAACGGTGTGCGCAGCTCGTGGCTGACGTCACTGGTGAACAGCCGCTCCCGAGTCAGTGCCTGACGCAGGCGCCCCAGCGTGGCATCGAACGCCACCGCCAGTTCGCCGACTTCGTCAGCCGCATAGTCCGGCGCCAGTGGCGGCGCCAGACCGAGCAACTGATCGCGATGCCGTACTTGCCGTGCCAGGCGCACCACCGGCGCCATGACCTTGCGCGCCAGCACCCAGCCGAGGAATACCGCCAGCGCCAGACTGAGCACAAAGCCCACCAGCACCACGGCGAACAGCACGCGTTCACGTTCTTCGAAATCGCTTTGATCCTGCAGCAGCACGTAGCGGCGACCGTCGACGATCTCGACCATCGCGTGATACGACAGCTGCTCGCGGAACACTTCGTGGAACCCCGCATCGAGGTGACGCAGATCCTTGGGCAGCTCGAAATCACCCGGTCCGCCGCTGAAATAGAACAACTGGTCCGGTTCCGGGCGATGGCTCCAGTCCGATACGTTGTCCATCAGCAGCAGACGCTGCAGGTCGCCGCCGAGCCCCGCCGAAATCAGTTTCTCCTCCACCAGGTGCACGGTCGCCACGATGCCCATGGCGAAGGCCCCGGCCACCAGCGCACTCATCAGCGCAAAGGCGATGATGATCCGCTGGGAAAGGCTTTGCTTAAACTCCATCACGCCCCTCGGCCAAGCGGTAACCCACGCCGTGCACGGTTTGCAGCAACGGCTTGGCAAATGGCTTGTCGATCACCTGACGCAATTGGTGGACGTGGCTGCGCAGGCTGTCGCTGTCCGGGCAGTCATCGCCCCACAGCGCTTCTTCGAGAATTTCCCGGCGCAGGACATGCGGGCTCTTCTGCATCAAGACCGCCAGCAGCTTGAGGCCGACCGGGTTGAGTTTGAGCAACTTGCCCTCGCGGGTCACTTCCAGCGTGTCGAGGTCATAGGACAGGTCGCCGACCTGCAGCGCACGGCGGCCGCCACCCTGAGTCCGGCGCATCACCGCCTCGACCCGCGCCGCCAGCTCGGACAGAGCAAACGGTTTGACCAGGTAATCATCAGCCCCGGACTTGAAGCCCTGCAGGCGGTCGTCCAGTTGATCGCGGGCGGTGAGCATGATCACCGGCGTATCGCGCCGGGCATCTTCACGCAGGCGCTTGCACAGGGTGTAGCCGTCGATCCCCGGCAGCATGATGTCGAGCACGATCAGGTCGTAATGCTCGGTGGCGGCCAGATGCAGGCCCGACAAGCCGTCCTGGGCGCAATCGACGGTATAGCCTTTGAGCCCCAGGTAATCGGCCAGATTGGCCAGGATATCGCGGTTGTCTTCGACCAATAGAATTCGCATTGGCATCTCCTCCGTACACAGTGACGGCCGTCATGGCCCGCGCAGCTTAAGGCCAACGCCGGTTCAGGGCTAGGGCCGACAGGTGTGCAAATCAATTTGCCCAGGCAAATTAAATGTTTAACAAAGTTTTCACTATCGATTCACAACCTGACTACAGTGACGCCGCGAAACTCGCGCGCCATTGATATAAGGAAAACTAGACAATGGACCTTCTCAAGACCGCGCCCGTGCGCTTTCTGCTGCTCATCACCGGCGCCTGGCTGGTCATCTTTCTTCTGACTCGAGCGGTACTGCTGCTGACTCACCTGGATGAGGCTGGCGGCTTCGCCCTGTCGGTGTTCGGTATCGGTGCGCTCTACGACCTGGGTTTCCTTGCCTATGCGGCATTGCCGATGGGCTTGTACCTGCTGCTCTGCCCGCCGGGCCTGTGGCGGCGTCGTGGACATCGCGGGTTTCTGCGCGCCCTGCTGACAGTCAGCCTGTTCGCCATGCTGTTCGTGGCAGTGGCCGAATGGCTGTTCTGGGACGAGTTCGGCGTGCGATTCAACTTCATCGCCGTCGATTATCTGGTGTACTCGGACGAAGTGCTGAACAACGTCCTCGAGTCGTACCCGATCGGCAAGCTGCTGAGCCTCCTCGCCGTGCTGGCCGTGGTGATCAGCTTTGCCTTGGGCAAGCCGTTCAATGCTGCCATGAATGCCCCGCTGCCGTCGTTGCGCGGGCGTCTGCTCAGTGCCTTGGGCCTGTTGATCGTCGCGGGTCTGAGCCTGCAACTGCTCAGCCAGGACGCCCCACGTGCCCAGGGCGGCAACGCCTACCAGAACGAACTGGCCAGCAACGGCCCGTATCAGTTCTTCGCCGCGTTCCGTAACAATGAACTGGACTACACCCAGTTCTACAAGAGCCTGCCGGCAGAAAAAGTCGCCAGCCAGATCCGCGCCGAGCTGAGCGAAAGCGACGCGCGCTTCATCGGCAAGGATCCACAGGACATTCGCCGGGTGATCGACAACCCGGGCACCCCGCGCAAGCCGAACATTGTGCTGGTGACCATCGAGAGCCTCAGCGCCAAGTACCTGGGCAGCAATGGCGACGGTCGCAACCTGACGCCAAACCTCGACGCGTTGCGCAAGCAGAGCCTGTACTTCAATAACTTCTACGCCACCGGCACCCGCACCGATCGCGGTCTGGAAGCGATCACCCTGGCCATCCCGCCGACGCCAGGCCGCTCGATCGTCAAGCGCATCGGCCGTGAAAGCGGTTTCGCCAGCCTTGGCCAGCAGTTGAGCGCGGTGGGTTACGACAGCGTGTTCGTCTACGGCGGACGCGGCTACTTCGACAACATGAACGCGTTCTTCAGCGGCAACGGCTATCGTGTGGTCGATCAGAGCAGCGTCGATGAAGCCGAGATCCACTTCAAGAACGCCTGGGGCATGGCCGACGAAGATCTGTACCGCCAGACCCTGAAACTGGCGGATGCCGACTACGCCAAACAGCAGCCGTTTCTGCTGCAACTGATGACCACCTCCAACCATCGCCCTTACACCTACCCCGACAACCGGATCGACATCAAATCCGGCAACGGCCGTGATGGTGCGGTGAAGTACACCGACTATGCGATTGGTCAGTTCCTGGAGCAGGCGCGGCAGAAGCCGTGGTTCGACAATACGATCTTCATCTTCGTCGCCGACCACACCGCGGGCAGCGCCGGCAAGGAAGACTTGCCGATCAGCAACTATCAGATCCCGCTGTTCATCTACGCGCCGAAAATGATCGAAGCTCGCGAGAGCGCGCAACTGGCCAGCCAGATCGATCTGGCCCCAACGCTGCTGGGCTTGCTCAACCTGGATTACACCTCGACGTTCTTTGGTCGCAACCTGTTGCAGGACAACCCGTTGCCACCGCGCGTGGTGGTCGGCAACTACCAGCACCTGGGTCTGTTTGATGGCAAGGATCTGGCGATCCTCAGCCCGCGCCAGGGCTTGCGCCGGCATGACGATGCGTTGACCGAAAGCCGCGAGTCGCGGGTCAGCAGCGACGATCCGCTGGTCAGCCGGGCCATTGCGTATTACCAGGCGGCCAGTTATGGCTTCAAACAGCAGTTGTTGAGCTGGAAGCCGGCGAAGGACAGCACTGTCCAGGTCAGCGAACAGTAACCGTCAATAGAAACGCCCCGGGCTGATGCACCGGGGCTTTTTTTTGCGCAACCGGTTATCACAGGAAATCCAGATCCCAATGTGGGAGCGAGCCTGCTCGCGAATGCTGTGCATGCGTCACAGCTGTAGTGACGGGGTGATTGCTTTCGCGAGCAGGCTCGCTCCCACAGGGGACGGTGTGAAGCTTGAAATCCGGGCAATAAAAAACCCCGCCTGCTCATCGCAGGCGGGGTTTTTCGTTACAGGGGTAAGGCTGGCTTACATCATGCCGCCCATGCCACCCATGCCGCCCATGTCTGGCATACCGCCGCCAGCTGCACCTTCTTTCTTCGGTGCATCAGCAACAGCCGCTTCGGTGGTCAGGATCAGACCGCCAATCGAGGCTGCAGCTTGCAGAGCGGAACGGGTTACCTTGGTTGGGTCCAGGATGCCCATTTCGATCATGTCGCCGTATTCGCCCGAAGCAGCGTTGTAACCGAAGTTACCTTTGCCGTTCTTCACTTCGTTGACGACTACGCTTGGCTCGTCACCGGAGTTGGCAGCGATCTGGCGCAGCGGCGCTTCAACAGCGCGACGCAGTACAGCGATACCGACGTTCTGGTCAGCGTTGTCGCCGGTCAGTTCGGTCAGGGCTTCCAGAGCACGGATCAGCGCAACGCCACCGCCAGGTACCACGCCTTCTTCAACGGCTGCACGGGTTGCGTGCAGGGCGTCTTCAACGCGGGCCTTCTTCTCTTTCATTTCAACTTCGGAACCAGCGCCAACCTTGATCACTGCAACGCCGCCGGACAGCTTGGCCAGACGCTCTTGCAGTTTTTCACGGTCGTAGTCCGAGGAAGTCTCGGCAACCTGGGCGCGGATCTGAGCGATACGTGCTTCGATGTCGCCTTGTACGCCAGCACCGTCAACGATGATGGTGTTTTCCTTGGACAGGGTCACGCGCTTGGCGTTACCCAGGTGCTCCAGGGTGGTGCTTTCCAGGCTCAGGCCGATCTCTTCGGAGATCACGGTACCGCCGGTCAGAACGGCGATGTCCTGCAGCATGGCCTTGCGACGGTCGCCGAAGCCTGGAGCCTTGACGGCTGCAACCTTGACGATGCCACGCATGTTGTTCACGACCAGAGTCGCCAGGGCTTCGCCTTCAACGTCTTCGGCAACGATCAGCAGTGGACGGCCGGCTTTGGCAACGGCTTCCAGCACTGGCAGCATTTCGCGGATGTTCGAGATCTTTTTGTCGACCAGCAGGATCAGCGGGCCGTCGAGCTCGGCAACCATGGTGTCCGGCTTGTTGACGAAGTACGGGGACAGGTAGCCACGGTCGAACTGCATGCCTTCTACAACCGACAGTTCGTTTTCCAGGCCCGAGCCTTCTTCAACGGTGATCACGCCTTCTTTACCGACTTTTTCCATGGCTTCGGCAATGATGTCGCCGATGGAGTTGTCGGAGTTGGCGGAGATGGTACCTACCTGAGCGATAGCCTTGGTGTCAGCGCATGGCTTGGACAGGGCTTTCAGCTCTTTGACGATCGCGATGGTCGCTTTGTCGATACCGCGCTTCAGGTCCATCGGGTTCATGCCGGCAGCGACGGCTTTCAGGCCTTCGTTGACGATCGACTGAGCCAGAACGGTCGCAGTGGTAGTACCGTCACCTGCGTCATCGTTGGCACGGGAGGCAACGTCTTTGACCAGCTGCGCGCCCATGTTTTCGAAGCGATCTTCGAGTTCGATTTCCTTGGCGACGGAAACGCCGTCCTTGGTGATGGTCGGAGCGCCGAAGCTCTTCTCGAGAATCACGTTACGGCCTTTCGGGCCCAGGGTCGCTTTTACCGCGTCAGCCAGAACGTTGACGCCTTTGAGCATCTTGGAGCGAGCGGCATCGCCGAACTTAACTTCTTTAGCAGCCATGATCGATATTCCTTAAATACTTTGTAGTAACGGGAAAATGAACGGGGGGTATCAGCCTTCGATAACAGCGAGGATTTCGTTCTCGCTCATTACCAGCAGGTCTTCGCCGTCGACTTTCACAGTGTTGCTGCCGGAGTAAGGACCGAACACAACCTTGTCGCCTTCCTTCACGGACAGTGCACGCACTTCACCGTTTTCCAGAGCCTTGCCCGGGCCTACAGCGAGAATCACACCGTGGTTGGCTTTTTCAGCAGCCGAACCTGGCAGGACGATACCGCCAGCGGTTTTCTTTTCTTCTTCGCTGCGACGGATGACGACGCGGTCATGCAGAGGACGAAGCTTCATTGTCGATCTCTCCTAATTGTGGTTTTCATCGGCCGGTGTAGTCCCGGCGGGTTTAACAAATCCGGCCTGCGCCGGTTGCGGTTCGTCGAGCAAACCGCGGAAGTCTGTCCGGCTTGAATGCCGGAAACCTTTCGGTGACCGATACATAAGGGCGCATAAGCTTATTACAAGGGCGGGGGCAGAAAATTTTTCATCAATTGCCCCTTGAATGCCGCGCATAAACAAACGGCACCCGAAGGTGCCGTGTCGAAGCAGGGGTTACTTGCTGTCGCGATGTTCGAACTCGCCTTCGATCACATCACCCTCGCGGCCCAGAGGCTGGCGCGGTGCAGGACCGCCACGCGGTTGCAGGTCGTCGGCGAAGGCACGCTGACGAATTGCCTGTTCTTCGGCGCGCTGGCGCATCTTGTTCGCCAGCAGGCGACGGGTGAACGGCAGCAGCATCACCAGACCGACCACGTCGCTGATGAAGCCCGGCAGGATCAACAGGCCACCGGCCAAGGCGAGCATCAAGCCTTCAAGCATGGTCTGTGCGGGCAACTCACCGCGATTCAGGCTTTCACGGGCACGCAGTGCCGTGGCCAGACCGGCGATGCGCAGCACGAACACGCCGAACATCGAGCCGAGAATGATCAGCAGCAGGGCCGGGAAAAACCCGATCGCCCCTGCCACTTTGACGAATACGAACAGCTCCAGCACCGGAAACAGCAGAAAGAGCAACAAAAAAGGGCGCATCAAAGATTCCTCAACGCAAGAAATGCCTTGCAGTAAGCCTTAGATGACGTCGCCCTTTCGTGAATTCAAGCGTCAGCCACCGCATTTTTTGGCCAGACCTCGGCGTGAGCCAGAGAAACCAAGGCTTCGCGCACTTGTATCGGCGTATGACAAGGCGCTGGAAACGCCAGCCAGTACAGCGCCTGACCGATGCGCAGGTGCATGCCTTCGCTGTCGATCCCGGCCAGTTGCGCCGGTACGGTTTTCGGCAACCCGCTGAGTTCGACGTAGTGGGCAATGGCTTTGGCGTGATCGCTGTTCATGTGCTCGACCATGCTGATTTCCGCCTTGCCGGCAAACGGGTTGGCCAGGGTTACTTGATCGACCCAGTGAATCGCACCGAAACCACCGATGTAGCGGTGACGCACCGGGTTGAGCACCCAGAAATCAAAGTCGTGGGCCTTGTGGTAGTTCTGCGAGTCGGGGAAATACCGGTAATAACGCTCGGCGGCGGCTTCGATGGCAGCCGGGTCTTCGAGCTTCTGCGCTTCGGCCAGGTAGGTCAGGCGACCAACGGCCTGCACGTCGTCGGCCTCACGCTCACCTACCAGCAGCGAACATTTCGGATCTTTCTGCAGGTTGTGGGTGTGCTGGGCGATGCGGCTGATCAGGATCAGCGGGCGGCCCTGCTCATCCAGGCAATACGGCACCACCGAGCCAAACGGGAAACCGGGCATTGATTTGGAGTGGGTGGACAATACGCCACGGTATTCCTTGAGAAGCAATTCTCGGGCATTCTTGGCCGCTTCAACGCTCAATTTATGACTCCTTAATTAGAATCCGTCGAAAAAACGGACAGGCGCCTGGGGATAAGTCCCGGTCACGCCATCGGGCAATGCTCATGTGCAATCCGGCCATAACCGGTACGGATCGAGCGTCGCCAATAACAAAAACCACTCAGACCGGCTATCGGGGCATGCGAATGCAACTCAACGACAAAGTAATCATTATCACCGGCGGTTGCCAGGGTTTGGGCCGTTCCATGGCCGAGTATTTCGCCGGCAAAGGCGCGAAGCTCGCGTTGGTCGACCTCAATCAGGAAAAACTCGACGACGCGGTGGCCGCCTGCAAGGCCAAGGGCGTCGAGGCGCGCAGCTATCTGTGCAACGTGGCCAATGAAGAACAGGTTGAGCACATGGTCGCGCAGGTTGCCGAAGATTTCGGCGCGATCCATGGCCTGATCAACAACGCCGGGATCCTGCGTGACGGCCTGCTGCTCAAGGTCAAGGACGGCGAAATGACCAAGATGAGTCTGGCCCAGTGGCAGGCGGTGATCGACGTCAACCTGACCGGCGTGTTCCTCTGCACCCGTGAAGTGGCGGCGAAAATGGTCGAGCTGAAGAACAGCGGCGCGATCATCAATATTTCTTCGATCTCCCGTGCCGGTAACGTCGGCCAGACCAACTACTCTGCCGCCAAGGCTGGCGTAGCCGCAGCCACTGTGACCTGGGCCAAGGAACTGGCGCGTTATGGCATTCGCGTGGCAGGCATTGCGCCGGGCTTCATCGAAACCGAGATGACCCTGGGCATGAAGCCGGAAGCGTTGGAGAAGATGACTTCGGGGATTCCGCTCAAGCGCATGGGCAAGCCGGAAGAGATCGCCCATTCGGCGGCGTACATCTTCGAGAACGACTACTACACAGGGCGGATTCTGGAGATGGATGGCGGCTTGCGTATCTAAGCGCCACCTCAAAACCAACTGTAGGAGTGAGCCTGCTCGCGATTGCGGTCATTCATTCAACATTTTCGTTGAATGTTAATCCGCTATCGCGAGCAGGCTCACTCCTACAGGTTTTCAGCGTTACCGATTGATCAATCGTCACTGATGCTGATATTAGGCATCGCCGGTGTTGCCGCTTCCTGCAACACAATGCGTGCGCCGACGTGGCGGGCCAGTTCCTGATAGACCATCGCAATCTGGCTGTCCGGTTCGGCGATCACCGTTGGCTTGCCGCCATCGGCCTGCTCGCGGATCAGCATCGACAGCGGCAGCGAGGCCAGCAGTTCGACGCCGTATTGGGTCGCCAGCTTTTCGCCACCGCCCTCACCGAACAGATGTTCGGCATGTCCGCAGTTCGAGCAAATGTGCACCGCCATGTTTTCCACCACGCCCAGCACCGGAATGTTGACCTTGCGGAACATTTCCACGCCTTTGCGCGCGTCCAGCAGCGCCAGATCCTGCGGCGTGGTGACGATCACCGCACCGGCCACCGGGACTTTCTGCGCCAGGGTCAGCTGGATATCGCCGGTGCCTGGCGGCATGTCGATCACCAGATAATCCAGGTCGCCCCACGCGGTTTGCGTCACCAGTTGCAGCAGCGCGCCGGAGACCATCGGCCCGCGCCAGACCATCGGCGTGTTGTCGTCGGTCAGGAACGCCATCGACATGACTTCGACACCGTGGGCCTTGAGCGGCACGAACCACTTCTGATCCTTGACCTCGGGGCGGGTGCGCTCGGGGATGCCGAACATGATGCCCTGGCTCGGGCCATAGATATCGGCGTCGAGAATCCCCACCTTGGCGCCTTCGCGGGCCAGCGCCAGCGCGAGGTTGGCCGCCGTGGTCGACTTGCCCACACCGCCCTTGCCCGAAGCCACGGCGACCACGTTCTTGACGTTGGCCAGGCCCGGGATCTGCGCCTGGGCCTTGTGCGCGGCGATCACGCTGTTGACCTCGACCTTGGCGATCGTCACCCCATCAAGATTTTCGATGGCCAGCTGCAGCAACTGTGCCCAGCCGCTCTTGAACAGACCGGCGGCGTAACCGATTTCCAGCTGCACGTTGACGCGATCACCGACGATCTCGATGTGCTTCACGCAACCGGCGCTGACCGGGTCCTGGTTCAGGTAGGGGTCGGTGTATTGGCTGAGGACGGCTTCCACCGCTGCGCGAGTGACGGCACTCATGGGCAACTCCGATAACAAGACTGGGAAAAGATGGCGGGTATCGTACGCTGGACGCAGATTTGTGGCGAACTGATTACTTGAGCAAGTCAGCACCTGTGGCGAGGGGATTTATCCCCGATCGGCTGCGCAGCAGTCGCAGAACCATCACCCGCGGTGTACCTGATAGGCCCTGATATCGGGTTTGGGGGCGGCTTCGCCACCCATCGGGGATGAATCCCCTCGCTACAAATGCTCTCAAAGTACCCAGCGGCACAGGGTGAAAAATATGCGCCAGCGCTTTATAGTGGCCGACCTCCGTTTCATCAAGTAGCGAAGCCCCACATGTCCGAACCACGCAAGATCCTCGTCACCAGCGCCCTGCCCTACGCCAACGGTTCGATCCACCTTGGCCATATGCTGGAATACATCCAGACCGATATGTGGGTGCGCTTCCAGAAGCATCGCGGCAATCAATGCATCTATGTCTGCGCCGACGACGCCCACGGTTCGGCGATCATGCTGCGCGCGGAAAAGGAAGGCATCACCCCGGAACAACTGATCGCCAACGTGCAGGCTGAACACAGCGCCGACTTTGCCGAGTTCCTGGTCGACTTCGACAACTTCCACTCCACTCACGCCGAAGAAAACCGTGAGCTGTCGAGCCAGATCTATCTGAAGCTGCGTGACGCCGGGCACATTGCCCAGCGCTCGATCACCCAGTATTTCGACCCGGAAAAGAAAATGTTCCTGGCCGACCGCTTCATCAAGGGCACCTGCCCGAAATGCGGCACCGAAGACCAGTATGGCGACAACTGCGAAAAATGCGGTGCGACCTACGCGCCAACCGATCTGAAGGATCCGAAGTCGGCGATCTCCGGCGCCACTCCGGTGCTCAAGGATTCCCAGCATTTCTTCTTCAAACTGCCAGACTTCCAGCAGATGCTGCAGACCTGGACCCGCAGCGGCACCTTGCAGGACGCCGTGGCCAACAAGATCGCCGAGTGGCTGGACGCCGGCCTGCAACAGTGGGACATCTCCCGCGATGCGCCGTACTTCGGTTTCGAGATCCCGGGCGAGCCGGGCAAGTATTTCTATGTGTGGCTGGACGCGCCGATCGGCTACATGGCCAGCTTCAAGAACCTCTGCAACCGCACGCCGGAGCTGGACTTCGACGCGTTCTGGGGCAAGGACTCCACCGCCGAGCTGTACCACTTCATCGGCAAGGACATCGTCAACTTCCACGCCCTGTTCTGGCCTGCCATGCTCGAAGGCGCCGGTTTCCGCAAGCCGACCGGGATCAACGTGCACGGCTACCTGACCGTCAACGGCCAGAAGATGTCCAAGTCCCGTGGCACGTTCATCAAGGCGCGTACCTACCTGGATCACCTGTCGCCGGAATACCTGCGCTACTACTACGCGGCCAAACTGGGCCGTGGCGTCGATGACCTCGATCTGAACCTCGAAGACTTCGTGCAGAAGGTCAACTCCGACCTGGTCGGCAAAGTGGTCAACATCGCCAGCCGCTGCGCCGGTTTCATCCACAAGGGCAACGGCGGCCTGCTGGTCGACAACAATGCCGCGCCAGAGCTGACCGAAGCCTTCCTCGCCGCGGCGCCAAGCATTGCCGACGCCTATGAAGCCCGCGACTTTGCCCGCGCCATGCGTGAAACCATGGCCCTGGCCGACCGCGCCAACGCCTGGATCGCCGACAAGGCCCCATGGTCGCTGAACAAGCAGGAAGGCAAGCAGGATGAAGTCCAGGCGATCTGCGCCACTGGCATCAACCTGTTCCGCCAGCTGGTGATCTTCCTCAAACCGGTGCTGCCGCTGCTGGCTGCCGACGCCGAGGCATTCCTCAACGTCGCCCCGTTGACCTGGAACGACCACACCACGCTGCTGGCCAACCATCAGCTGAACGAATTCAAGCCGTTGATGACTCGCATCGACCCGGTAAAAGTGCAAGCCATGACCGACGCCTCGAAAGAAGACCTGACCGCCAGCCAGACCGACACCGGTGCCGCCGCGCCTGCGGGCAACGGCGAACTGGCCAAGGATCCGCTGTCGCCGGAAATCGACTTCGACACCTTTGCTGCCGTCGACCTGCGCGTGGCTTTGATCGTCAAGGCTGAACACGTGGAAGGTGCGGACAAGCTGCTGCGCCTGACCCTGGACATCGGTGACGAGCAGCGCAACGTATTTTCCGGGATCAAGAGCGCTTACCCGGACCCGTCGAAACTCGACGGTCGCCTGACCATGATGATCGCCAACCTCAAGCCGCGGAAAATGAAGTTCGGCATCTCCGAAGGCATGGTGATGGCCGCCGGCCCTGGCGGTGAAGAAATCTACCTGCTGAGCCCGGACAGCGGCGCCAAGCCGGGTCAACGCATCAAGTAAGACCCAGCGCTGAAACGATCCCACAGGCATGTTCTGCAGGCCTGTGGGATTTTTCATATCTGACCCACCCATCGCGGGTGCCGGATAATGCCTAACCTTAAGTGACACCCGCCCGTTGCTGCCGGCAGAACCATGACCGAACTTGCGCTTACGCTGATCAGTGCCGCCCTGCTCAACAACTTCGTGTTGCACTGGCCGCTGGGTGTCGATCCGCTGCTGGCCGGCAGTCGGCGCCAAGTGCATGCGCTGGGGTTGGCGACGGCGTGCCTGATGCTGAGCGTCGGCTTCATCGGGTACGTGCTCTGGCACTGGCTGCTGGTGCCGCTGCAACTGCAGGCACTGCAGCTGTTTGTATTCTTGCCGCTCAGCGTGCTGCTGATCGCGCCGCTGCTGAAGCTGTTGGCTCGTGCGCTGCCAGACTGGCCGTTCGACGGACTGTGGCCGCTATTGCTGGGTAATGCCGGCGTACTGGGGCTGGCCTTGATCAACGCGCAAAATGATCGCGGCCTGCTGCAAGCAACAGCGCTGAGCATCGGCGCCGGGCTGGGTTTCTGGCTGGTGCTGAGCCTGTTCAGCGACTTGCGTGAACGCACGGCGGACAACGACATACCCCTGCCCTTTCGCGGCTTGCCGATCGACCTGATCGGCGCCGGACTGATCGCAGTGATTTTTCTCGGATTCAGTGGACTGATCAAAACATGAGTCTGATTCAACTCATCGATGCCCTCCTGCCGCAGACCCAATGCGGCAAATGCGGCCACCCCGGGTGCAAGCCGTATGCGCAAGGCATCGTCGATGGCGAACCGATCAACAAGTGCCCGCCCGGCGGTGACGAAACCGTCGCCGCCCTGGCTGAACTGTTGAACGTGCCGGTGCTGGAACTGGACGTCAGCCGTGGATCGGCACCGCCACAAGTGGCGTACATCCGCGAGGCCGAGTGCATCGGCTGCACCAAGTGCATCCAGGCCTGCCCGATCGACGCCATCGTCGGCGCGGCGAAACTGATGCACACCGTACTGATCGACGAATGCACCGGTTGCGACCTGTGCGTGGCGCCGTGCCCGGTGGACTGCATCGAAATGCACCCGCTGCCGCTCGGCACCTTGCCGGTGGTCGGTGGCCTGGCTTCCAGCCTTGAAGAACTGCGCGCACGCGCGGCCAAACGCGATCATGCGCGCCAGCGTTTTGAACGCCGCAACGCCCGCCTGCAGCGCGAAGAACAGCAGAAACAGGCTGAGCGCGAAGCCCGGGCGCAGCGTGCAGCGCAACCGGCGGTGGCCACCCTCGATCCAGTGCAAGCCGCTCTGGAACGGGTGCGCGCGCAGAAAGCCGCAACCGCCGACGCGGCATTGAAAAAAGCCAAGATCGATGTCGCCATGAGCCGCGCGCAATTGCACAAATCGCTGAAAGCCTTCGGCCATCCGCCGACCTTCGAACAGCAATCGCAACTGATCGTGTTGCAACAGCAGTTTGAAGCCGCCGAACAGGCGTTGGCGAAACTCGAAAGCAGCGCCGCCACCGCTCCAGCCGCTGCGGCCCCGGTTCCGGCGAAAGACGCCGACCTGAAACGGGCGAAAATCCAGCTGGCCATGCGGCGCGCCGAATTGAAAAAGGCCCAGACCGCCGAAGCGCCAGCCGAGCAAATTGCCACGCTGGAACAGGCACTGCGTGATGCCGAGCAAGCCCTTCACGCCGCCGAGACGGCGAGCGAGCAGCCTGCGCCTGACCTGGTGCGGGTGGAAAAGCGCCCGCTCGACAACCAGCTTCGCCAGTTGAAAACCGAACTGGCCTACGCCCGCGCCGACCTGAGCAAACTCGAACGCCGCGCCGACACGCCGAACAACATCCTCGACAAGGCCCGCGCCCGCCTGCAGGCCGCCGAGCGTCAGGTGCAAGATCATGTCGCCCCGTGAAGCACCGGATGATCGCCTGCAACAGGCGATGATGCGGGTGCTACTGGCCACGCTGCCGGGGCTGTTGGCGTTGTTCTGGTTTTACGGCTGGGGCGTGTTGATCAACCTGATCCTGGCGGCGAGCACCGCGCTGCTGATCGAGGCTGGCGTCGCCCGCCTGCGCCGACAACCACTGCAACCAACGTTCAGCGATGGCAGCGCACTGGTCAGCGCGACACTGCTGGCCGCCGCCATGCCACCTTATTGCCCATGGTGGCTGACAGTTACGGCGGTGGCTTCGGGCCTGCTGTTCGGCAAACATTTATACGGTGGCATCGGCAAGAATCCGTTCAATCCGGCCATGCTCGGTTTCGCCCTGGCGATGCTGCTGTTCCCGCAGCCAATGACCCACTGGCCGGCGCATGGCATGAGTCTGCAGACCGCTTTTGCACAGGTCCTGAATCTGGGCCAGGCTCCGGATGCCTGGGTTCAGGCCACCGCGCTGGACAGCCTGCGCATCAACAAAAGTCTGACCATGGATGAATTGTTCGCGGCCAATCCGGCATTCGGCCGTTTCGGTGGACGCGGCGTGGAGTGGATCAATCTGGCGTTTCTCGCCGGTGGACTGTTTTTATTGCAGCGCCGGGTGATTGCCTGGCAAGCGCCAGTTGGCATGCTGGCCAGCCTGTTTTTCGTCAGCCTGCTCTGCTGGAACGGTTCGGGTTCGGATTCCCACGGCTCGCCGCTGTTTCATCTGCTGAGCGGCGCGACCATGCTCGGTGCGTTTTTCATCATTACCGAACCAGTATCCGGCGCCAAAAGTTCGCTGGCCCGACTGCTGTTCGGCGTGGGTGTCGGCTTGCTGACCTACCTGATCCGCACCTGGGGCGGCTACCCGGACGGTGTCGCGTTTGCCGTGTTGCTGATGAATCTGTGTGTACCGGCTCTGGAACGTTTTGCCGCTGCCCGCCAGACGCAGGTGCAATCATGAGCCGCGCAGCTGCTTTCGTGGCGCTTGTGCTGCTGGCCGGTGCCGGTCTCGGCCTGACCTATGTCGTGCAGCGCGCCAGTGCGCCGCAGATTGCCAGCGAGCAACGCCTGCTCGACAGCCGCAAATTGCTGGATCTGATCGCGCCCGATGCCTACGACAATCAGCCGCTGGAGCAGCCGCTGGCGCTGACTGATACAACGTTGAGCCACAGCACGCTGCTGGCAGGTTATCGCGCAAGCAAATCCGGTCAGCCGGTGGCAGTGTTGTTGCGCACCCAGACCGAGGGCTATGCCGGCGCTATCGAACTGCTGATCGCCATCGATGCCAACGGCAGACTGCTGGGGGTAAAAACCCTGCGGCACAACGAAACCCCGGCGCTCGGCGGACTTATCGGCGACTGGCCGAACCACTGGCTGGCGACATTTACCGGCAAGTCGCGCAACGCACCTGACGACGCAGGCTGGGCGCTGAAAAAAGATCAGGGACAGTTCGATCAACTGGCCGGGGCAACCGTCACTTCCCGGGCCACCGTCAATGCCATTCATGACGCCCTGCGTTACTTTGATGAGCACCGCGCAACCTTGCTGGGGAGCGGATCATGATCCGGCCAACGAATCTGACAAACACGTTGATGTTGATGCTGCTGCTTGGCACCAGCGCGACCTTGGCTGGCGCGCTGGGCATGCTGTTGATGTCGGGCGTTGTGGTGGTGGTTTACGGCGCATGCATCGGCCCGCTGCGCTCGCGGTTGTCTGGCAACAACCTGATGCTGGCCAGTCTGCTGCTGGCCGCCACCCTGACCAGTTGCGCCAATATCCTCGCGCAGCGCTGGGCGTTGCAGTGGCAACAGTCAATCGGAATCTATGCCGGGCTGATCGCCTTGCAATGCGTAGTGCTGGAATACAATGGATTCTTTCGTCAGGCATTTGGCCTGCGCCTGACGTTTTTTGGCCTGTCGAGCGGGCTGCTACTGGCGCTGTCGGTACTGCGTGAACTGTTCGGTCAGGGCCACATCGGCCGTGGCCTGTCGGAACACTGGCAAGGCCTGGTTCTGTTCAGCGACGGGCTGCACTTGCTCACCCTGGTTCCCGGCGCCTTCATCGTGCTCGGACTACTGCTTGCCGCCCGCCAGGCCTGGACCCGCTCGACCGCTCTCTCCAAGGAAACACATCACCCATGAATGCCGCCAAACGTCTGGAAATTTTCCGCAGACTTCATGAAGACAATCCCGAGCCGAAGACCGAGCTGGCCTATTCCTCACCGTTCGAGTTGTTGATCGCGGTCATTCTTTCGGCGCAGTCAACCGACGTCGGCGTCAACAAGGCTACGGCCAAACTGTTCCCGGTGGCCAATACCCCGGCGGCGATCCACGCGCTGGGCGTCGAAGGGCTGTCCGAATACATCAAGACCATCGGCCTCTATAACAGCAAAGCGAAAAACGTGATCGAGACCTGTCGCATGCTGGTCGAGTTGCACAATGGCGAAGTCCCGCAGACGCGTGAAGAACTGGAAGCGCTGCCCGGCGTCGGTCGCAAGACGGCCAACGTGGTCCTCAATACCGCTTTTCGCCAGTTGACCATGGCGGTCGACACGCACATTTTTCGCGTGAGCAACCGCACCGGCATTGCCCCGGGTAAAAATGTGGTTGAAGTGGAAAAGAAGCTGATGAAGTTTGTGCCAAAAGACTACCTGCTGGACTCCCACCACTGGCTGATTCTGCACGGTCGCTATGTGTGCCTGGCGCGCAAGCCACGCTGTGGCAGCTGCCGCATCGAAGACTTGTGTGAGTACAAACACAAAACCTCGGACGATTGATTGGCTATTGGAATAATTGATTCTTCGATTGAAAAAATCTTTTTTACCCGCAGCAGGAATATCGATATAAGGAGCGCCAAAGGCAGTCTTAGCCTGGAGTTCACCTTATGACTGACAGCAAAGAACAACTGGACGTAGATGAAGATTTTACCGTTGTGGATACCGACGACGCCGAACCGGTGGTCGAGGTCGCCAAGACCAATCTGAGTAAACGTCGCACCATCGATAACCTGCTTGAGGAGCGCCGACTGCAAAAGCAATTGGCCGATTACGATTTTGATCTCTGACACTTGAAAGCCTCCCGAACCGGAGGCTTTTTACTTTCTGCTGAATCCGACACTGAGCGGCCCATGCCCCGTCGGTATTCCTGATCATCAGACCAGTCCGTTGCGTTGTGCCAATTCAATCAGATCCACCAGCGAGCGGGCATTGAGCTTCAATAACAGACGGGTCTTGTAAGTGCTGACCGTCTTGTTGCTGAGAAACATGCCGTCGGCGATTTCCTTGTTGGTCTTGCCACGCGCCAATTGCTGCAACACCATCATTTCCCGCCCGGAGAGGCGATCCACCATATCGGCCTCACTGGCATTACCAAGACTGGTACGCACGGTGTGCAGGGCCTGGTTTGGAAAATAGCTGTAGCCGGACAGTACCGCTTTGATCGCACTCAGCAACTCAGTCAAATCCTGTTGCTTACATACATAACCCGCAGCACCTGACTGCATGCAGCGCATTGAAAAATGACCCGGTGCCTGGGAGGTCAACACCAGTACTTTCAACGGCATGGGTGTCGAGTTCAGACGCGCAATAACTTCAAGACCATCGAGTTTCGGTATTCCAATATCCAGAATAACGATATCCGGCATCTGTTCACGCGCAAGTTGCAAAGCATCCACACCATTATCCGTTTCTGCAATGACTTCGTAGCCATGACGCTCCATCAGCATACGCACAGCAAGACGAATGACGGGATGATCATCCACGATCAGCACTTTATTCATGGGCAAGTCCAGTTTCGCTGTTCGAATTTTTAGAGCACGCACAATAGCCCAGTCACTTCTGACATGGCACAAGAGAGTTTCATTGCAATCCCAGCAAAAGACATTCCCTACAGCAAATAAAGATTATTCCTACAAAAAAACCCATACAGGCGATTTTCAAATGGGACGACGCATCTCCTGGCCTTCACATCGACGCGAAAAACATGACGTCCTGAACACCACGCGAACTGTTCTTTCTAGGCAGACGGCTCAGCGAGCGGCTGAAAAAACGCGATAATCCATTGACTGCACATCGCTACTCAGCGCCAGCCCCGGCAGCTTATAAGTTTAAATAAACAACGTGAAAATAATCAAAAACCCTTTGATAGATCAACATCTGAAACAAGATACTTCTATCCAAACGTTATCATTTAATATAAAAATTATCTCGACCAGCAAGTTGCAACACCCCATACAAAACAACTCAACATACGTATTGGAAACACACAATTAATGAGCACCTTCCATGATAAAAATCAGAAGAAAAATTACCAATCCCATGACTGTAATTGCGATATTTGCATTTATTTCCGAATCGTCGGCTGCCATTTCTTTACCCTTTCTTGATAACGCCGAAAGAGAAGTCTACATCTGGTTCCTGATCAGCTTTCCGTTTTACTTGCTATTGCTATTCTTTTTAACGCTGAACTTCAACTACCGTTCGCTCTATGCGCCCTCGGACTTCGATAAGGACGACAGTTTTCTAAAAAGTTTCGAGGAGTTGAAACAGCCCGAGCTCCACTCCTGTTCGCCTCCAGCAAGAGCGTCTGTGGTAGGCGAAGTATCAGCTGCCAACGGATTGGAGTGGACGTTGTCTGTACATAGCGTTGACCTCAGGCAACTCCCTCCTTGCAGCGCTGGCGAATCCTGCCCGGAGCGACCGTGGATTGAGCACAACATTCAGCTGCCTAAATCCATCGGCACATTGTGCGCCATAGACGTACGTCGCTTGAGTAGCGCACAGGCGTTCAATGCGCTGGCAGAACACTTTCCGCATCTTGGCAAACACTCAGCCAAGGCAGTGGTATTTTTGACCGACTCTGCGTGCGACGTTTTGCTCAAGCAAATTATCCCGACCCTTATCAAACAGTCGAAAAAAAGCGGAGGCGCCAAACTTCTCGTTGCTTACAACGTAAGCACACAAACCACCACGGTTTTGAGAGGAGCATGAGCGCAGAGTAGATGCCTGAAGTGGACATTCAAGAAAATGCTGGAGTTGGCGGCAATGACCAAAGCTCTGGATTAACGTCAGACAAACACAGAAAAAGAAAATGGCGGCATTGTCATTGAGACAAGCCGCCATTTTTACAGCCCGGCAAGGCTTAGAACAGCTTGCGGCCTTTGTTGGCAGCAATGCGCATGCGCAGCGCGTTGAGCTTGATGAAGCCCGCCGCGTCGGCCTGGTTGTAAGCGCCGCCGTCTTCTTCGAAGGTCGCGATGTTGGCGTCGAACAGCGAATCGTCGGACTTGCGGCCGGTAACGATCACGTTGCCCTTGTACAGTTTCAGGCGAACCACACCGTTCACGTTGACCTGCGAAGCATCGATCATCTGTTGCAGCATCAGACGCTCCGGGCTCCACCAGTAACCGGTGTAGATCAGGCTGGCGTATTTCGGCATCAGCTCGTCTTTGAGGTGAGCGACTTCGCGGTCCAGGGTGATCGATTCGATGGCGCGGTGCGCGCGCAGCATGATCGTGCCGCCCGGGGTTTCGTAGCAGCCACGGGACTTCATGCCCACGTAACGGTTTTCAACGATGTCCAGACGACCGATACCGTGAGCGCCACCGATCTTGTTCAGCGTTGCCAGTACGGTGGCCGGAGTCATTTCGACGCCGTCCAGCGCGACGATGTCGCCGTTGCGGTAGGTCAGTTCCAGGTATTGCGGGGTGTCAGGAGCCTTCTCCGGGGAGACGGTCCAGCGCCACATGTCTTCTTCGTGCTCGGTCCAGGTGTCTTCCAGCACGCCGCCTTCATAGGAGATGTGCAGCAGGTTGGCGTCCATCGAGTACGGGGACTTCTTCTTGCCGTGACGCTCGATCGGGATCGCGTGCTTCTCGGCGTAGTCCATCAGCTTCTCGCGCGACAGCAGGTCCCACTCACGCCATGGCGCGATCACTTTGACGCCAGGCTTGAGTGCGTAGGCACCCAGTTCGAAACGCACCTGGTCGTTGCCCTTGCCGGTGGCACCATGGGAAATGGCATCGGCGCCGGTTTCGTTGGCGATTTCGATCAGGCGTTTGGCGATCAGCGGACGTGCGATGGAAGTACCCAGCAGGTACTCGCCCTCATAAACGGTGTTGGCGCGGAACATCGGGAACACGAAGTCACGCACGAATTCTTCGCGCAGGTCGTCGATGTAGATTTCTTTGACGCCCATGGCCTGAGCCTTGGCGCGAGCCGGCTCGACCTCTTCGCCCTGACCCAGGTCAGCGGTGAAGGTCACCACTTCACAGTTATAAGTATCCTGCAGCCACTTGAGGATCACCGAAGTGTCCAGGCCGCCGGAATACGCCAGAACGACCTTGTTTACGTCCGCCATGCCATCACTCCACGGGGTTCTACGGAAAGCCGAGGAGTCTACCGCTCAAATCCGATAATTTACAGAGGCGCGACAGCTTAAGACGACAAAGCGACAGAATCTGTCGACAGCGCGACGATGACCGACGGGTCAGGAAGTCGCCGCAGCGTTGGCAGGTGTGCTGGCTTGCGGTGCTGGCGCGGTAGTCGGCGCGACTCGCGCGAGCTTCACGCTGACCCGGCGATTCTTCGCCCGGTTGGCCGCATTGTTGTTCGGCACTAGCGGGTACTGCTCGCCGTGGAAACGCACGGTGATCTGCGATTCGGCGATGCCGTTGGCCTTGAAAAAGTCGACCACCGCCAGCGCGCGACGACGCGACAGCTCACGGTTGGTCAGACGGTTGCCGCTGTTGTCGGAATAGCCATCCAGTTCGATGTGATTGACCGTCGGATCGGCCTTCATGAACTCGAGCATCACCTGCAGCCTGGCTTTGGCGGCGGCATCCAGATCGGTGCCTTCGCCGGGGAAGCCGATCTGCGATTGCTTCACCTGATCGAAATTCTGCGGCAGCAACTTCGCCACACACGTCTGGTAATCATTGAACGCTTTGCTGAACTTCACCGGCAGCAGACGCACTTCCGAAACCCGGCCATCGCCGGACGCACGGCGCACCACCGGACTGCGACCGTCCAGCAAACCGCTGATCAGCCCCCCGGCTTGGGATTGCGAACTGTTGAACAGCACATTGCCGGTGCCGATCCTGACGCTGCCCAGATTGATGTCGTTGCGCCCCGGCTGCCATGGCGCCGCCGCGGCAAGCAACGTCGCCGAACCGCCGCCGAGCATGGCGTTGTAGGCATTGAGGCGGAATATCGCCTGCTCGCCGGCTTTGCGCACGAACTGGCCCGAGCCGAAATCGGTGATCGGCTGGGTCAGGCGGCACTCGAACTTGTCGCCCTCGACCGTCCACTCAATGTTCTCCAGACGCGTCTGGTAGGTCAGCGCCATCGCGGGGAGGCTGGCAAACACACTGAGCAAGGCTAAATATCGCTGGCGCACGGGAGGCTCCATTGGCTTCTGTAACACAAAGACCGATTCACACTATGTTTACGGCATACCTACGGGATATCGGAAGGTTCCTGCAAAACTTGATAGCGGGTGCCTGCAAGAGTCTTTTCCGGTAGCATTCCCCTCAGTTTGACCCGCCTGGAATCCCCTCATGTCCGACCGCCTGACCCTGCTGCGTCCCGACGACTGGCACATTCATCTTCGCGATGGTGCCGTGTTGACCAATACCGTTGCCGATGTTGCGCGCACCTTTGGCCGCGCCATCATCATGCCCAACCTGGTACCACCGGTGCGCAACGCCGCTGAAGCCGACGGCTATCGCCAGCGGATTCTCGCTGCCCGCCCGGCCGGCAGTCGTTTCGAACCGCTGATGGTGCTCTACCTCACCGACCGCACCCAGCCCGAAGAAATTCGTGAGGCCAAGGCCAGCGGTTTCGTGCACGCCGCCAAACTGTACCCGGCCGGCGCCACCACCAACTCCGATTCCGGCGTGACCAGCATCGACAAGATCTTCCCGGCGCTGGAAGCCATGGCTGAAGTCGGCATGCCGCTGCTGATCCACGGCGAGGTCACCCGTGGCGATGTCGACGTCTTCGACCGCGAAAAGATCTTCATCGATGAGCACATGCGCCGTGTGGTCGAGCGTTTCCCGACGCTCAAAGTGGTGTTCGAACACATCACCACCGGCGACGCCGTGCAGTTCGTCAACGAGGCTTCGGCCAACGTCGGCGCCACCATCACCGCGCATCACCTGCTGTACAACCGCAACCACATGCTGGTGGGCGGGATTCGGCCGCACTTCTATTGCCTGCCGATCCTCAAGCGTAATACCCATCAGGAAGCCCTGCTCGACGCCGCCACCAGCGGCAGCGCGAAGTTCTTCCTCGGTACCGACTCGGCGCCGCACGCCCAGCACGCCAAGGAAGCCGCCTGCGGTTGCGCCGGCTGCTACACCGCGTACGCCGCCATCGAGCTGTATGCCGAAGCCTTCGAACAGCGCAACGCGCTGGACAAGCTCGAAGCGTTCGCCAGCCTCAACGGCCCGCGTTTCTACGGTCTGCCGACCAACACCGATCGCATCACCCTGGTTCGCGAAGAATGGACCGCCCCGACCAGCCTGCCATTTGGCGAGCTGAACGTTATCCCGCTGCGCGCCGGTGAAAAACTGCGCTGGCGCCTGCTGGAGGAACACGCGTGAGTGAAGACCATTTCGACGACGAACTGGACGGTCAAGGTGGCGGCGGCGGTTCCCGTCACCCGATGGCAGCACGTTTTCGCGGTTACCTGCCGGTTGTCGTCGACGTAGAGACCGGTGGCTTCAACTCGGCCACCGACGCTCTGCTGGAGATTGCCGCGACCACCATCGCCATGGACGAAAAGGGTTTCGTTTACCCGGACCACACCTACTTCTTCCGCGTCGAACCTTTCGAAGGCGCCAACATCGAAGCGGCAGCGCTGGAATTCACCGGGATCAAGCTCGATCACCCGCTGCGCATGGCGGTCAGCGAAGAAACTGCGCTGACCGACATCTTCCGTGGCATCCGCAAGGCGCTGAAGGCCAACGGCTGCAAGCGCGCGATTCTGGTCGGCCACAACAGCAGCTTCGACCTCGGCTTCCTGAATGCTGCGGTTGCGCGTCTGGACATGAAGCGCAACCCGTTCCACCCGTTCTCCAGCTTCGATACCGCGACGCTGGCCGGTCTGGCTTACGGTCAAACCGTGCTGGCCAAGGCCTGTCAGGCAGCGGACATCGACTTCGACGGCCGTGAAGCGCATTCGGCGCGTTACGACACCGAGAAGACCGCCGAGCTGTTCTGCGGCATCGTCAACCGCTGGAAACAGATGGGCGGCTGGGAAGACTTCGACGACTGATCCTCGTTCGGGCGAATCCCGCGCATAAAAAAACCGGCCACATGGGCCGGTTTTTTTGTACCGCGACGTTGCGCCTTACAGGGCAGCAGCGTTCTCGGTCAGGTAAGCCGCAACGCCTTCTGGCGAAGCGTTCATGCCTTTGTCACCTTTTTTCCAGTTGGCAGGGCAGACTTCGCCGTGCTCTTCGTGGAATTGCAGCGCGTCGACCAGACGGATCAGCTCTTCCATGTTACGGCCCAGCGGCAGGTCGTTGATGATCTGCGAGCGGACAACGCCCTTGTCGTCGATCAGGAACGCGCCACGGAAAGCCACGCCGCCTTCGGACTCAACGTCGTAGGCCTTGGCGATTTCGTGCTTCATGTCGGCAGCCATGGTGTATTTCACCTGGCCGATGCCGCCATTGTTGACCGGAGTGTTGCGCCAGGCGTTGTGGGTGAAGTGCGAGTCGATCGACACGGCAACCACTTCCACGTTACGCGCCTTGAAGTCAGCCATGCGGTTGTCCAGAGCGATCAGCTCGGACGGGCAGACGAAGGTGAAGTCCAGTGGGTAGAAGAACACCAGGCCGTATTTGCCTTTGATGGCCGAGGACAGGGTGAAGCTGTCAACGATCTCGCCATTGCCGAGTACGGCCGGGACGGTGAAGTCTGGGGCTTGTTTGCCTACGAGTACGCTCATGGATATCTCCTGGTGAATAACTTGAAGTTCAGGGCCCGGGCCAGCCTGCCACCCTGAGGCGACAGCCCTGTGACACGAACCCTCTTCGCAAGGGCCGACCATCATACACTGCGTTTTTCGCCTGTCCTTAACGGTTTTTTGCCCAAGGCGGATAACGGACCAGCATTTTCGGGGCCAGGCAATTCGCCATTAATCACCGTTCGTCAGTGACCGGCCTTTCGATCGAAAACCATTCAGAAAGCACTTTGACAATCATTCTCGTTAACATTAAGATCCATCGCAATTGAGTCACAACCAGCGACGGTTCTCACTTATGTATGTTTGTCTCTGCACTGGCGTCACCGACGGACAAATCCGCGAAGCGATCTATGAAGGTTGCTGCAGCTACAAAGAAGTCCGCCAGGCCACCGGCGTCGCCAGCCAATGCGGCAAATGTGCGTGCCTTGCCAAGGAAGTGGTTCGCGAAACCCTGACCAAGCTGCAAACCGCTCAGGCTGCGATTCCCTACCCCGTAGAATTTACCGCGGCATAATCACCCCTATTTCAAAAAACCGGACATATGTCCGGTTTTTTTATGCCTGCAAATCAAGCGCTTAGGCGCTAGACGCGGAACACAAACATTCTTATTCAGATTTAATTTCATTTATTATTCAATAACTTAGGTTTGACACTTATAAATACCAAGCTCAAACTCCGCCTTATATACAGCTAATACAGGGCAGGACTCCCATCATGAAAGGCGACATTACAGTCATCCAGCATCTCAACAAGATCCTTGCCAATGAACTGGTCGCGATCAATCAGTACTTCCTGCATGCACGCATGTATGAAGATTGGGGCCTGAACAAGCTGGGCAAGCACGAGTACCACGAATCCATCGACGAGATGAAACACGCGGACAAGCTGATCAAGCGCATTCTGTTCCTCGAAGGCCTGCCGAACGTGCAGGATCTGGGCAAGCTGCACATCGGCGAGCACACCCAGGAGATGCTGGAATGTGACCTGCGTATCGAGAAGACCGGCCACGCCGATCTGAAAGCCGCCATCGCCCATTGCGAATCGGTTGGCGACTTTGGCAGCCGTGAACTGCTCGAAGACATTCTCGAATCCGAAGAAGAGCATATCGACTGGCTGGAAACCCAACTGGGCCTGATCGATAAAGTCGGTCTTGAGAACTATCTGCAATCGCAGATGGGCGAAGAGTAAATAAGCGCCCGCTGAATTCGCGACACTAAAAAGCCCCGCCCTCTTTCGAGGTGCGGGGCTTTTTATTGGCAAATCCCGGATCAGATGCAGATCCCTGTGGGAGCGAGCTTGCTCGCTCCCACAAAAACCGGATCAGGCTTCGGACTTGGCCGCAGCAGCCTTGGCCGATGCTTCCTTGACCAGAGTCTGCAGCTCACCGTTGGCGAACATTTCAGCCATGATGTCGCTACCGCCGACCAGCTCACCGCCGACCCACAGTTGCGGGAAAGTCGGCCAGTTGGCGTACTTTGGCAGGTTGGCGCGGATTTCCGGGTTCTGCAGGATGTCGACGTAGGCGAACTTCTCGCCACAGCCCATTACAGCCTGCGCAGCTTTCGCGGAGAAGCCACACTGCGGGGCATTCGGCGAGCCTTTCATGTAAAGCAGAATGGTGTTGTTGGCAATCTGCTCTTTAATCGTTTCGATGATATCCATGGAGCACCTCGGCTGAACTTTCCGACTCATGGGTCGGCACGGTGACGCATTGTAACGGAATCCCGAGCGCCATGCTCGGTCTCCCCGACGGTCTCGTTCAGGCCGCTGCCACCGTCACCGGTACGCCATTGAGCGCGGCGTTACCCGACAACTCGTCGAGCTGGCATTCATCGGTCAGGTCGTTGGCACTCGATCCCGGCTGCCCACTGGCGATTGCCATTTGCACGCCCGGCCGAGCATGTCCCCAACCGTGCGGCAGGCTGACCACGCCCTTCATCATGTCCAGACTGCCGAGCACCTCGACCTCGATCTGCCCTACCCGCGAGCTGACGCGAACTAACTGACCATCGTTGAGCCCCCGGCTGGCGAGGTCATCCGGGTGCATCAGCAATTGATGTCGTGGCTTGCCCTTCACCAGACGATGGTAGTTATGCATCCACGAATTGTTGCTGCGCACATGGCGCCGGCCGATCATCAACAGCTCATCAGCGGCCGGCGCCTGCAAGGCCGCAAAGCGTGCGAGATCAGCGAGAATTTCCGGCGGCGCAGCCTGCACCCGTTGATTCGGCGTCTTGAGGCGTGCAGCCAGATTAGGCTTCAACGCCCCAAGATCAATCCCGTGCGGATGATCGAACAACGTCGCCAATGACAGCTTTTGCTCGGACGCATCGCCATACAGGCCCATGCGCAGGCCCATGTCGATCATCTTCGCCGGCGGCATCGTCGGTTTCAGCTCCTTGCCGGTCTTCTCGGCAAACGCCTTGGCCAGGCCGACAAAGATCTCCCAGTCGTGTAATGCGCCCTCGGGCTTGGCGAGAATCGCGCGGTTGAAGCGGGTGACGTTGCGTACCGCGAACAGATTGAAAGTAGTGTCGTAATGATCGTTCTCCAGCGCCGAGGTCGACGGCAGAATCAGATCGGCGTAGCGCGTGGTTTCGTTAATGTACAGGTCGATGCTGAGCATGAACTCCAGACCATCGAGCGCCTGCTCCAGTTGCCGGCCGTTCGGTGTCGACAACACCGGATTGCCGGCCACGGTGATCAGCGCACGAATCTGCCCTTCGCCTTCGGTGAGCATCTCTTCAGCCAGCGCCGCCACCGGCAGCTCGCCGCCGTACTCGGGGCGCCCGGAGACCCGGCTTTGCCATTTGTTGAAATGCCCGCCCGAGGTCGATGCCACCAGATCCACCGCTGGCTCTGTGCACAAGGCACCGCCGACGCGATCGAGATTGCCAGTCACCAGATTGATCAACTGCACGACCCAATGGCATAGCGTGCCGAAGGCCTGAGTGGAAACGCCCATCCGGCCGTAGCAAACAGCGCTTGGTGCAGCGGCGAAGTCCCGGGCCAGTTGGCGGATCTGTTCAGCGGGAACGGCGCACAGCGGGCTCATGGCTTCGGCAGTGAACGTGGCGACGGCTGCGCGCACTTCATCAAGGCCATCAACCGGCAAGTGACAGTCACGGGTCAGCCCTTCGCTGAAAAGCGTATTGAGCACCCCGAACAAAAGCGCCGCGTCGCCACCCGGCCGCACAAACAAGTGCTGATCGGCGATAGCTGCCGTTTCGCTGCGCCGTGGATCGACCACCACCACTTTGCCGCCGCGGGCCTGAATCGCCTTCAGGCGTTTCTCGACATCCGGCACAGTCATGATGCTGCCGTTCGATGCCAGCGGATTACCGCCGAGGATCAGCATGAAATCGGTGTGATCGATGTCCGGGATCGGCAACAGCAAGCCGTGGCCGTACATCAGGTAACTGCTCAGGTGATGCGGCAACTGATCAACCGAAGTCGCCGAGAAGCGGTTGCGCGTCTTCAGCAGGCCGAGAAAGTAATTGCTGTGGGTCATCAGCCCATAGTTGTGCACGCTCGGGTTGCCCTGGTAGACCGCCACCGCATTCTGCCCGTGACGCTCTTGAATCGCCGCCAGACGCTCGGCCACCAGCGCAAACGCCTCGTCCCACTCGATCGGCAGCCATTCGCTGCCGACCCGGCGCATCGGCTGGCGCAGGCGATCGGGATCGTTCTGGATGTCTTGCAGGGCTACGGCCTTGGGGCAGATGTGCCCACGACTGAACGTGTCAAGCGCGTCACCCTTGATCGAGGTGATCGCGACGTTGCCATCGGTTTCGGTGGTCTCGATGGTCAGACCGCAGATGGCTTCGCACAGGTGGCAGGCACGGTGATGGAGAGTCTTGGTCATGGCCAGTCTCTGTCTTGTTCTGGGCAGGCAATCAGGCCCGCGGGAACAAAACTATGGCCCCGGCGCAGATCCTGCGCCAGCGACGTTCGTCTTGTGAATCGACGGTTATCAGGCGAGCCGATACACCGCCATGCTCAGTTCGACGGCAGCTGCGGCGGCGCGGCCAACTGAATTTCCTGAATGGTTTCGATCTGCTCGTGGGCGACGTGCACGCCGGTGAGTTCGCCGATCAACCGCCAGTGCTCGTCGAGCCCGGCACTGATGGTCGCCATGCGATCGATCATGTGGCGGCCGGCGGTCTTGACCACTTCGTCCTCGCTGCGCAGCAGCTCGAAAGACATCGAAGTGACCGACGCGGTGAGATGGGTCAGTGAGCGAGCTGTGTGGCCCAGCAGTTCCATTAACAGTTTTTCTTTCGATTCCATGCGGAGGCTTCCTGCGTCGCTCGAAACTTATTTATAACCCAGCACTTTGCTTTAGCAAATGTTTCAGTCTGAGCATCCGACCAAGTGATGGCATGGCGCCACGGTCGTAAACCGACCTGGTCGACGTGATCCCCGCCACGCCGCATTGCCAAGCCCCGCGAGGCCGGTGTACAAAGAGGCTCGCTGCTGTCCTGAACCCGGCTTCAAATGCGTACTGCAACATCCCGTGCGCTCTCCGAATCCCGCAAAAACCGTAGCCTATTGGCGTAACGCGACATTTAGTGTCAATATCGCGCCTTCCCCTATTTCGTCGCCCCGTGCGGCTTACGCCGCAGGTCTCGCCCGTTGTTCCGTTAAACAAGGCTTTGAGCATCTGCGGTCTGTAGCAAAAAGGTAGTCAATGATGAGCGCAAGGCACTTTCTCTCCCTGATGGATTGCACGCCCGAAGAGCTGGTCAGCGTGATCCGTCGAGGCGTTGAGCTCAAGGACCTGCGTAACCGCGGCGTACTGTTCGAGCCCCTGAAAAACCGCGTCCTGGGGATGATCTTCGAGAAATCCTCGACCCGTACCCGGATCTCCTTCGAGGCCGGCATGATCCAGCTCGGCGGCCAGGCGATCTTCCTGTCGCCGCGTGACACCCAGCTGGGCCGTGGCGAGCCGATCGGCGACTGCGCCATCGTCATGTCGAGCATGCTCGACGCGGTGATGATCCGTACCTTTGCCCACAGCACCCTGACCGAATTCGCCGCCAACTCGCGCGTGCCGGTGATCAACGGCCTGTCCGATGACCTGCACCCGTGCCAGTTGCTGGCCGACATGCAGACCTTCCTCGAGCACCGCGGCTCGATCCAGGGCAAGACCGTGGCCTGGATCGGCGACGGCAACAACATGTGCAACAGCTATATAGAAGCGGCGATCCAGTTCGACTTCCAGTTGCGCGTTGCCTGCCCGCAGGGCTACGAGCCTAATCCTGAATTTGTCGCCCGCGCCGGCGATCGCGTGACCATCGTCCGTGATCCGCAAGACGCCGTGCGCGGTGCGCATCTGGTGAGCACCGATGTCTGGACTTCGATGGGTCAGGAAGAGGAAACTGCCAAGCGCCTGAAGTTGTTCGCTCCGTTTCAGGTGAACCGCGCCCTGCTCGATCTGGCGGCCGAAGATGTGCTGTTCATGCACTGCCTGCCGGCGCACCGCGGTGAAGAAATCAGCCTCGACCTGCTTGATGACCCGCGTTCCGTCGCCTGGGATCAGGCAGAAAACCGTCTCCACGCACAGAAGGCCCTGCTCGAGTTCCTCGTCGAACCGGCATATCACCACGCATGAGCCATGAATTACTGCTGAACCTGCGCAACCTCGCTTGCGGCTATCAAGATCAACGCGTGGTGCAGAACCTCAATCTGCACCTCAACGCCGGTGACATCGGCTGCCTGCTCGGCTCGTCCGGCTGCGGCAAGACCACCACCCTGCGCGCGATTGCCGGTTTTGAACCGGTGCACGAAGGTGAAATCACCCTGGGAGGCGAAACCATTTCCAGCGCCGGTTTCACCCTGGCGCCGGAGAAACGCCGGATCGGCATGGTGTTTCAGGATTACGCGCTGTTCCCGCACCTGAGTGTTGCAGACAACATCGCCTTCGGTATCCGCAAGCACCCGAACAAGGAGCGCGTCACCGAGGAGCTGCTGGAACTGGTCAATCTGAAGAATCTAGGCAAGCGCTTTCCCCACGAGTTATCGGGTGGCCAGCAACAGCGTGTCGCCCTAGCCCGGGCACTGGCGCCGGAGCCGCAATTGCTGCTGCTCGACGAGCCATTCTCCAACCTCGATGGCGAACTGCGGCGCAAACTCAGCCACGAAGTGCGCGACATCCTCAAGGCCCGTGGCACCAGTGCGATTCTGGTGACTCACGATCAGGAAGAAGCCTTCGCCGTCAGCGATCACGTTGGCGTGTTCAAGGAAGGTCGTCTGGAGCAGTGGGACACGCCCTACAACCTCTACCACGAGCCGGCGACGCCGTTTGTCGCCAGCTTCATCGGTCAGGGTTATTTCATCCGCGGCCAGCTCGGCAGCCCGGAATCGGTTCAGACCGAACTCGGCGAACTGCGCGGCAACCGCGCCTACACCTGGCCGGTGGGCGGTGCGGTGGATGTGTTGCTGCGTCCGGATGACATTGTTTATGCGCCGGACAGTCGGTTGAAAGCGCGGATCGTCGGCAAGACGTTCCTGGGTGCCTCGACCCTGTATCGCCTGCAACTGCCGACCGGTGCGCAGCTGGAATCGATCTTCCCGAGCCATGCCGACCATCAGGTGGGTGCGGAGGTGGGAATTCGCGTCGCCGCCGAACACCTCGTCCTGTTCCAGGCCAGCGGCAGTACCGCGGCACAAATCCCGGCGGTGGAAAACGGCGTCCGCCGCTACAGCGCCGCCCTCTGATCCGCCCGGATCAAAACTGTGGGAGCGGGCTTGCTCGCGAATGCGCTGTGTCAGTCAACGAAGAGGTCGTCTGACACCCCGCATTCGCGAGCAAGCCCGCTCCCACAGTTGGTTTTGGGTTCAACCCAGGATCAGCGTGCCGCTGGCCACCAGCGTCGCATTCCCGCCGATCTTCACCCGCTCCCCCTCCAGCCGACAGAACAACTCCCCGCCCCGCGCCGAACGCTGGCACGCGGTCAAACTGGATTTGCCCAAACGTTTCGACCAATACGGAATCAGGCTGCAATGCGTCGAGCCGGTCACCGGATCTTCGTTGATGCCGATTGCCGGGGCGAAGTAGCGCGAAACGAAATCGTGCTGATTGCCGCGCGCGGTCACGATGGCACCGAGCCACGGCAGTTTTGCCAGTGCAATCATGTCCGGCGTGCAGTCGAGAACTGCCTGCTCCGACTCCAGCACCACAAACAATTCATTGGAACCGAGCACATCCACCGCCTCGACGCCCAGCGCGCGCTCGACATCCAGCGTCACGCCAATTTCTGACGGCACAATCGACGGGAAGTCCAGCCACAGGCGATCGCCCTCGCGGCTGACGCTAAGCGGCCCGGACTTGCAGATGAAGTCCAGCCGCTCGGCATTTTCCTTGTAGACCTCGAACAACACATAGGCGCTGGCCAGTGTGGCATGCCCGCACAGTGGCACCTCGGTGGTCGGGGTGAACCAGCGGATGTGCCACGCCGCGCCTTCGCGCACCACGAACGCGGTTTCTGCCAGATTGTGTTCGGCGGCGATCTTCTGCATCAAATCGTCCGCGAGCCATGCATCGAGCCGATACACCATCGCCGGGTTGCCACTGAACGGCCGATCACTGAACGCATCAACCTGATGAAATTCGAGCTGCATAACCTTCTCCCTAAGTGAATCGGCAGAGCATGCAGCCACGCTGCGCTCAGCGCCAGTGACAGAACCGGGCAATTTTCTTCATACAGAACGCAAGTTCATGCACGACCGATGTCGGCAAATTTGGCTTGGGTGTGTTCAGCCAGAACCGCCGGCGCCAATTCGACTTCCAGACCGCGTCGGCCAGCACTGACATAAATAGTCGCAAAGCCCTGGGCCGAGTTATCGATGAAGGTGCGCAGACGCTTCTTCTGCCCCAGCGGACTGATGCCGCCTAACAGGTAACCGGTGGAACGCTGCGCCGCAGCCGGGTCAGCCATTTCGACTTTCTTGACGCCCGCCGCGTGTGCCAGACCTTTGAGATCAAGACTTCCGACGACCGGCACCACCGCCACCAGCAATTCACCTTTTTCACTGGCAGCGAGCAGCGTCTTGAACACCCGCGCCGGCTCCAGCGCCAGTTTCTCGGCGGCCTCCAGCCCATAGGACGCGGCCTTGGGATCATGTTCGTAACTGTGCACGCGATGTTCGGCACGAACTTTTTTCAACAAGTCCAACGCAGGGGTCATGGCAGCTCCAGGTTCGGCATCAACAGAAAAATCCTGCGCCGGATTCTAGGCCATCACCTCGCAAAAGGCTCTAGCGCAAGCCCCGTTTTCCGGGCTTTGCAGGCAAATCGCCGGGCTACCGCCTCCTTCCTCCGCAGGATCATTCAGCAGGCTGATAGTTTAATTGTGACCGACGGTTCACTTTCGACCTTTGACAGGTTTGTTTCTTGTCTATATTTTTTCGAATCTGAATAATGTAAGAATTATCATCACCGCAGCACCCAGCAGTAAACCGGGAACAGGATGGGGATCCTGCCCCGGGGAAAATCGCGCCTTGCCCTGACGGCAAACGCGCCAGACAACAACAAAAATCGAGGTTTTCAATGACAACTGCTTTACAGCAACCATCGCTTTCCGGCCAATGCCTGGCCGAGTTTCTGGGGACTGCACTTCTGATCTTTTTCGGCACCGGCTGTGTCGCTGCGCTCAAAGTCGCGGGCGCCAGCTTCGGCCTGTGGGAAATCAGCATCATCTGGGGCGTCGGCGTGAGCATGGCGATCTACTTGACCGCCGGGGTTTCCGGCGCGCACCTGAACCCCGCCGTGAGCATTGCCCTGAGCATTTTCGCCGACTTCGAAAAGCGCAAACTGCCGTTCTATATCCTGTCGCAGATCGCCGGCGCGTTTTGCGGTGCGCTGTTGGTGTACACGCTGTACAGCAATCTATTCTTCGATTACGAACAAACTCACCACATGGTGCGTGGCACCGCCGCCAGCCTTGAGTTGGCCTCGGTGTTCTCGACCTTCCCCAATCCGGTACTGTCCACCGCTCAGGCATTCCTGGTCGAGATGATCATCACCGCGATCCTGATGGGCGTGATCATGGCCCTGACCGATGACAACAACGGTCTGCCGAAAGGCCCGATGGCTCCGCTGCTGATCGGTTTGCTGATTGCCGTCATCGGCAGCTCGATGGGCCCGCTGACCGGTTTTGCGATGAATCCGGCGCGTGACTTCGGTCCGAAACTGATGACTTTCTTCGCCGGCTGGGGTGAAATTTCCTTCACTGGCGGCCGCGATATTCCGTACTTCCTGATTCCGATTTTTGCACCGATTGTCGGTGCCTGCCTCGGCGCTGCCGGGTATCGCGGGCTCATCGCCCGCCACCTGACCGGCGCTACACCTGCTACAAAGGATGCAGAACCGGCCATTGACGGCAAACCAAGAACTTCTTGAAACAGTCGGCGCGGGCTCCTGCCCTTTTAGAGCCCGCGCCACGGCCCACTCTCCCTTATTTCGTCCAAGGCAATCGACATGACCGACATTCAGAATAAGAACTACATCATTGCCCTCGATCAGGGTACGACCAGCTCCCGCGCGATCATTTTCGACCGCGATGCGAACGTGGTCTGCACCGCCCAGCGCGAATTCGCCCAGCACTACCCGCAAGCCGGTTGGGTCGAACACGATCCAATGGAAATCTTCGCCACCCAGAGCGCGGTGATGGTCGAAGCACTGGCCCAGGCCGGTCTGCATCACGATCAGGTCGCCGCCATCGGTATCACCAACCAGCGTGAAACCACCGTGGTCTGGGACAAAACCACCGGTCGTCCGGTGTACAACGCCATCGTCTGGCAGTGCCGCCGCAGCACCGAGATCTGCCAGCAGCTCAAGCGCGATGGCCACGAAGAGTACATCCGCGACAACACCGGTCTGGTTACCGACCCGTACTTCTCCGGCACCAAGCTGAAGTGGATCCTCGACAACGTCGAAGGCAGCCGCGAGCGTGCGCGCAATGGCGAACTGCTGTTCGGCACCGTCGATAGCTGGCTGATCTGGAAATTCACCGGCGGCAAGGTACACGTCACCGACTACACCAACGCCTCGCGCACCATGCTCTTCAACATCCATTCGCTGGAGTGGGATTCGAAGATGCTGGAAATCCTCGACATCCCGCGCGAAATGCTCCCGGAAGTCAAAGCCTCTTCGGAAATCTATGGTCGCACCAAGAGCGGCATCGCCATCGGCGGTATCGCCGGTGACCAGCAAGCGGCACTGTTCGGCCAGATGTGCGTCGAGCCGGGCCAGGCGAAAAACACCTACGGCACCGGCTGCTTCCTGCTGATGAACACCGGCGACAAAGCGGTGAAATCGCAACACGGCATGCTCACCACCATCGCTTGCGGCCCGCGTGGCGAAGTGGCTTACGCTTTGGAAGGCGCGGTGTTCAACGGCGGTTCGACCGTGCAGTGGCTGCGCGATGAACTGAAGATCGTCAACGACGCTCACGACACCGAATACTTCGCCAATAAAGTGAAGGACAGCAACGGCGTGTACCTGGTACCGGCCTTCACCGGTCTGGGCGCTCCGTACTGGGACCCGTATGCCCGCGGTGCACTGTTCGGTCTGACGCGCGGCGTGCGCGTGGATCACATCATCCGCGCTGCGCTGGAATCGATCGCCTACCAGACCCGCGACGTACTCGACGCCATGCAACAGGACTCCGGCGAACGCCTCAAGGCCCTGCGCGTGGACGGCGGCGCGGTCGCGAACAACTTCCTCATGCAGTTCCAGGCCGACATCCTCGGCACCCAGGTCGAGCGTCCGCAAATGCGCGAAACCACTGCACTCGGGGCGGCGTATCTGGCCGGTCTGGCGTGCGGTTTCTGGGGCAGCCTCGACGAACTGCGCGGCAAGGCCGTGATCGAGCGTGAGTTCGAACCGAGCCTGGAAGAAGTCGAGAAAGAGAAACTGTACAAAGGCTGGAAAAAAGCCGTCAGCCGCACCCGTGACTGGGCGCGTGAAGACGCTGAATAAGCCAACCTTCAGAGACTGATAGGCAACTAACTGGTCGGGAGCGGATTCCTGCGGCATCATGGGCAAATTTTGCACGGCAGCCCAAAGGAAGCCCCATGAATCTGCCTCCCCGTCAGCAGCAAATCCTCGAGCTGGTCCGCGAACGCGGCTATGTGAGCATCGAGGAAATGGCTACGCTGTTCGTTGTTACCCCGCAAACCATCCGCCGCGATATCAATCAGCTCGCGGAAGCCAATCTGTTGCGCCGCTACCATGGCGGCGCGGCCTATGATTCCAGCGTCGAAAACACCGCCTATGCGATGCGCGCCGACCAGATGCGCGACGAAAAACAACGCATTGGCGAAGCCATCGCCGCGCAGATCCCCGATCACGCCTCGCTGTTCATCAACATCGGCACCACCACCGAATCCATTGCCCGCGCCCTGCTCAATCACAACCATCTGAAGATCATCACCAACAACCTGCACGTCGCCTCGATGCTCAGTGCCAAGGATGATTTCGATGTGCTGCTGACCGGCGGCAACGTGCGCCGTGACGGCGGTGTGGTGGGTCAGGCGAGCGTGGACTTCATCAACCAGTTCAAGGTCGATTTCGCACTGGTGGGTATCAGCGGCATCGACGAAGACGGCAGCCTGCTCGACTTCGATTATCAGGAAGTGCGCGTGTCGCAGGCGATCATTGCCAATGCGCGGCAGGTGATTCTGGCGGCGGACTCGAGCAAGTTCGGGCGCAATGCGATGATTCGATTGGGTCCGATCAGCCTGATCGACTGCCTGGTGACCGATCAGCAGCCGGTGCCGGCACTGGCGCAACTGCTGAGCCAGCACAAGATTCGTCTGGAAGTCGTTTAAATCCGTTCAACATCCCCTGTGGCGAGGGGATTTATCCCCGATGGGCTGCGAAGCAGTCCTAAAACCACCCAATGCGGTGTGCCTGAGACTCCACGGTAGTTGATTGAGGGGCCGCTACGCGGCCCATCGGGGATGAATCCCCTCGCCACAAAAAGCATCCCTCGACTCAATAATGTTCGAAAATTTTCTTTTAGCCGCCCTTCGATGAGTTTTTTCAATCGAACGCGACTGGCTGCGCGCGTCTTTATGGGCTACCATTTTCGCAAATGAACATTTATGTTCGATTTCCAAGACAGAAAATCAAAAGAGCCCGAGGCCAGCCGATGTCCACATCTACCTTGCGTACGCCCCCTATCTCCGAGATCTACGACGTTGCCGTGATTGGCGGCGGGATCAATGGCGTGGGGATCGCAGCGGATGCCGCCGGTCGCGGTCTCTCTGTGTTCCTTTGCGAAAAGGATGACCTGGCCAGCCACACCTCGTCGGCCAGCAGCAAGCTGATCCACGGTGGCCTGCGCTACCTCGAACATTACGAATTCCGTCTGGTGCGTGAAGCGCTGGCCGAGCGCGAAGTGCTGCTGGCCAAGGCGCCGCACATCGTCAAACCGATGCGTTTCGTGCTGCCGCACCGTCCGCACCTGCGTCCGGCCTGGATGATCCGCGCCGGCCTGTTCCTTTATGACAACCTCGGCAAGCGCGAAAAACTGCCAGGTTCGAAAAGCCTGAAGTTCGGTGCCGACAGCGCACTGAAAAGCGAAATCACCAAGGGCTTCGAATACTCCGATTGCTGGGTCGATGACGCCCGCCTCGTCGTTCTGAACGCCATGGCCGCCCGGGAAAAAGGTGCCCACGTACACACCCAGACCCGTTGCGTCAGCGCCCGCCGCGCCAAGGGCCTGTGGCACCTGAACCTGGAACGCGCTGACGGCAGCCTGTTTTCGATCACTGCCAAAGCCTTGGTGAACGCCGCCGGCCCGTGGGTCGCCAAGTTCATTCGTGACGACCTGAAAATGGAATCGCCGTACGGCATCCGCCTGATTCAGGGCAGCCACATCATCGTGCCGAAACTGTACGAAGGCGATCACGCGCACATCCTGCAAAACGAAGATCAGCGCATCGTCTTCACCATTCCATACCTGAACCACTTCACCCTGATCGGCACCACCGACCGTGAATACACCGGCGATCCGGCGAAAGTGGCAATCACCGACGGCGAAACCGATTACCTGCTGAAAGTGGTCAACGCGCACTTCAAGAAGCAGATCAGCCGCGACGACATCCAGCACAGCTACTCGGGCGTGCGTCCACTGTGCAACGACGAATCCGACAACCCGTCCGCCGTGACCCGCGATTACACCCTGGCATTGTCTGGCGGTGGCGAAGAAGCACCGCTGCTGTCGGTGTTCGGCGGCAAACTGACCACCTACCGCAAACTCGCCGAGTCAGCGATGGCCCAGTTGATGCCGTACTTCACCCAGATGCGCCCGAGCTGGACCGCCACCGCGACCCTGCCCGGCGGCGAAGACATGACTACGCCGCAAGCCTTGAGCGCGCAGATCCGCGACAAGTTCGACTTCGTCCCGACCGAGATCGCCCGCCGCTGGGCCACCACCTACGGCAGCCGCACCTGGCGCATGCTCGAAGGCGTGGAAACCCTCGCCGACATGGGCGAACACATTGGTGGCGGGCTCTACACTCGCGAGGTCGATTACCTGTGCAGCGAAGAATGGGCCACCACGGCGCACGACATCCTGTGGCGCCGCAGCAAGCTGGGCCTGTTCACCACCCCGGCCGAGCAAGAGAAGCTGGCGGCGTACCTGGGCAAGGTCGAGCAGAATCGCAAGATTGAAGCGGCGTGATTTGAACATCGCTTAAACGAAAGCCCCTGAATTGAGAGATTCAGGGGCTTTTTGCTGCGTGACTTACTTTGCCTGCCACTAACCCTGTGGCGAGGGGATTTATCCCCGATGGACTGCGAAGCGGTCCTCGCCTTTGCGCTGAAAGAAGGCCGCTTCGCGACCTATCGGGGATAAATCCCCTCGCCACAAGGGAATGTGGGCTCGAACGATCATCAATATGAGGGCAGCGATTAAAAGAGCGTTCGGATTTCCGAACGCGACCTCCCGGTCGATTCGGATAACCGGATCAGTTTCATCGAAAAACACCGACACAAAACTTTAATCACCTTATAAATCAAGCCATTAGCCACTATCGACTGCTCTGGCACGACTCATGCTCTACACTCTCTCGACGAATGCCTGCCGTGCCAACACTTCAGGAGCCGTCAGGCATTCGAAGCACAAAAGGGCCGACGAACTGGCTCCATAAAAAAAACAATTCGAGGAAAATTTGATGCGCATCGTTCCCCATATCCTGGGCGCAGCCATTGCGGCCGCTCTGATCAGCACTCCAGTTTTCGCCGCCGAACTCACCGGCACCCTGAAGAAAATCAACGATTCCGGCACCATCACCCTCGCTCACCGCGACAGTTCCATTCCGTTTTCCTACATCGCGGATGCTTCCGGCAAGCCAGTGGGCTACTCCCACGACATTCAAGTGGCCATCGTTGAAGCCCTGAAAAAAGACCTGAACAAGCCAGACCTGCAGGTCAAATACAACCTGGTGACCTCGCAAACCCGTATCCCGCTGATCCAGAACGGCACCGCGGATATCGAGTGCGGTTCCACCACCAACAACGCCGAACGCGCCCAGCAAGTCGACTTCACCGTCAACATCTTCGAAATCGGCACCCGTCTGCTGGTCAAGAAAGACAAGGATGGCAACCCGTCCTACAAAGACTTTGCCGACCTCAAAGGCAAAAACGTCGTGACCACCGCCGGCACCACGTCCGAGCGCATCATCAAAGCGATGAACGCCGACAAGCAGATGGGCATGAACATCATCTCCGCCAAGGACCACGGCGAATCCTTCAACATGCTGGAAAGCGGCCGCGCCGTTGCCTTCATGATGGACGACGCCCTGCTGGCCGGCGAAGAAGCCAAGGCCAAGAAGCCGGACGACTGGGTCATCACCGGTACTCCGCAATCGTTCGAAGCCTACGCGTGCATGGTTCGCAAAGACGACCCGGCCTTCAAGAAGGCTGTGGATGACGCCATCGTCGGCCTGTACAAATCCGGCAAGATCAACGAGATCTACAAGAAGTGGTTCGAAACCGCGATTCCGCCAAAGGGCCTGAACCTCAACTTCCCGATGAGCGACAAGGTCAAGGAACTGATCGCCAACCCGAGCGACAAGCCGGCGCCTGACGTAAAAATCTGATTCCTGACTAACCTTATCCCCTGAGGGGGCCACCCTCCCTCAGGCGTCTGTTACCTGCTGGTTTTACAGTGGAACACTCGACCTGGCGGTTTTCGAGCCGATCGCGTGTGCCCGGCGTTCAACGTCGGACGGGAAAGGATCTTCCCCAAGCGGGTGCTTGTACATCGATCGATTTCGAGGGGAGACCCTAATGAATTACAACTGGGACTGGGGCGTGTTCTTCAAGTCCACCGGCGTGGGCAGCGAGACTTATCTCGACTGGTACATCGCCGGCCTGGGCTGGACCATTGCCATCGCCATCGTGGCATGGATCATCGCCTTGCTGCTGGGCTCCATTCTGGGGGTCATGCGCACGGTGCCGAACCGCCTCGTATCGGGCATCGCGACCTGCTACGTCGAACTGTTTCGCAACGTGCCGCTGCTGGTGCAGCTGTTCATCTGGTACTTCCTGGTGCCCGATCTGCTGCCGCAAAACCTGCAGGACTGGTACAAGCAGGATCTGAACCCGACCACCTCGGCCTACCTGAGCGTGGTCGTGTGCCTGGGCCTGTTCACCGCCGCCCGGGTCTGCGAGCAAGTGCGCACCGGCATCCAGGCGCTGCCACGCGGCCAGGAATCCGCCGCCCGCGCCATGGGTTTCAAGCTGCCGCAGATCTATTGGAACGTGCTGCTGCCCCAGGCCTACCGCATCATCATTCCGCCGCTGACCTCGGAATTCCTCAACGTGTTCAAGAACTCCTCCGTGGCGTCCTTGATCGGCCTGATGGAACTGCTGGCGCAAACCAAACAGACCGCCGAGTTCTCGGCCAACCTGTTTGAAGCCTTCACCCTGGCCACGCTGATCTACTTCACCCTGAACATGAGCCTGATGTTGCTGATGCGCATGGTCGAGAAGAAAGTCGCAGTGCCCGGCCTGATCTCCGTGGGGGGTAAATAATGGACTTCGATTTCAGCGGCATCATCCCCGCGATCCCGGGCCTGTGGAACGGCATGGTCATGACCTTGCAACTGATGGTCATGGGCGTGATCGGCGGCATCGTGCTGGGGACGATCCTCGCACTGATGCGCCTGTCGTCCAGCAAACTGCTGTCGCGCGTTGCCGGCGCCTACGTGAACTACTTCCGCTCGATCCCGCTGCTGCTGGTGATCACCTGGTTCTACCTGGCGGTGCCGTTCGTGCTGCGCTGGATCACCGGCGAAGACACCCCGATCGGCGCGTTCACCTCCTGCGTCGTGGCTTTCATGATGTTCGAAGCCGCGTACTTCTGTGAGATCGTCCGGGCCGGCGTGCAGTCGATCCCCAAAGGCCAGATGGCCGCGGCCCAGGCGATGGGCATGACCTATGGCCAGACCATGCGTCTGATCATCCTGCCCCAGGCGTTCCGCAAGATGACCCCGTTGCTGCTGCAACAGTCGATCATCCTGTTCCAGGACACCTCGCTGGTCTACACCGTGGGCCTGGTGGACTTCCTCAACTCCGCCCGTTCCAGCGGCGACATCATCGGTCGTTCCAACGAGTTCCTGATCTTTGCCGGTGTCGTCTACTTCATCATCAGCTTTTCCGCCTCGCTGCTGGTCAAGCGTCTGCAAAAAAGGTTTGCCGTATGATCTCCATCAAGAACATCAACAAGTGGTATGGCGACTTCCAGGTGCTGACTGATTGCAGCACCGAGGTCAAGAAAGGCGAAGTGATCGTGGTCTGCGGCCCGTCGGGCTCGGGCAAGTCGACCCTGATCAAGTGCGTCAACGCACTGGAGCCATTCCAGAAAGGCGACATCGTCGTAGACGGCACCTCGATTGCCGACTCCAAGACCAACCTGCCGAAACTGCGTTCGCGCGTCGGCATGGTGTTCCAGCATTTCGAGCTGTTCCCGCACCTGACCATCACCGAAAACCTGACCATCGCGCAGATCAAGGTGCTGGGCCGCAGCAAGGAAGAGGCGACCAAGAAAGGTCTGCAACTGCTGGAACGCGTCGGTCTGTCGGCACACGCCCACAAGCACCCGGGGCAACTGTCCGGCGGTCAGCAGCAGCGTGTGGCGATTGCCCGCGCGCTGGCCATGGACCCGATCGTCATGCTGTTCGACGAACCGACCTCGGCGCTCGACCCGGAAATGGTCAACGAAGTGCTCGACGTGATGGTGCAACTGGCCCACGAAGGCATGACCATGATGTGCGTGACCCACGAAATGGGCTTCGCGCGCAAAGTGGCTGACCGGGTGATCTTCATGGACGCCGGCAAGATCATCGAAGACTGCCCTAAAGAGGAGTTCTTCGGCGACATCAGCGCCCGCTCCGAACGCGCGCAGCACTTCCTCGAGAAAATCCTGCAGCACTAAAAAACCACACACCGCTCCCACATTGGATCAATGACGATCCAGAGATCTGTGTGGTGGTTGACCCAAGGCAACTGTGATGAAATGCGACCCCAATCTCTATCGCGCAGCGCCGCCATCACTTGCCGTGAAGCCCCGTCTGATTCGCCATCTGTTCCTGCCGCCGCTGATCATCATCCTGATGATCGGACTGGGTTACATCGGCTTCTGGACCAGTGAACATTTCGGCATCCGCAGCCTCAGCGAAAACGGCCAGCGTCAGCTTGAACTGCACGCGCGCACCGTCGAAAGCGAGATCAGCAAATACACCTACCTGCCCAGCCTGCTGGAACTGGAAACCAGTGTCCCGCAACTGCTGGCCGACCCGACTCCGGAACACCGGCAAACGGTCAACGCTTACCTTGAAGGCCTGAACCGGCGCAGCCGCAGTCGGGCCATCTACGTCATGGACACTACCGGCCGCGTCATGGCCACCAGCAACTGGCGCGACGTCGACAGTTACCTCGGCGAAGACCTGTCCTTTCGCGCCTATTTCCAGAACGCCGTGCGCGGCGAACCCGGACGTTTCTACGGCATCGGCAGCACCAGCGGCGAACCCGGTTATTACCTCGCCCACGGTCTGGAAGAACACGGCAAGATCATCGGCGTCGCCGTGGTCAAGGTGCGCCTCGAAGCGCTGGAAGAGCGCTGGCAACGCGCCCGCCTGGAAGCCTTCGTCAGCGACGAGAACGGCATCATCATTCTTTCCAGCGATCCGGCGCGGCGCCTGAAATCGGTGGTCCCGCTGAGCGATGAAACCAAAGAGAAGCTCGCGCGCAGCCTGCAGTATTACTGGTTCCCGCTCAACGAACTGCAACCGCTGGCCCGCGAAACCCTGGCCGACGGTGTGGAGAAACTGACCTTCCCGGCCAACAGCGAACTGAGCGCCGATGACGACAGCATCAGCTATCTGGCGCAGACCCGGCCGCTGAGCGACACGCCATGGAATTTCACCCTGCTCACGCCGTTGCAGGACTTGCGTCGTGAAGCGATCAATCAGGGCATCCTGGTGGCCGTGGCCTTCGCGCTGGTGGCGTTCCTGCTGATCGCCTGGAACGAGCGGCGCAAGGTCATCGCCACCCGCCTCGCCGCCCGCGAAGCCTTGCAGGAAGCCAACAATCAACTGGAGCGTCGGATTACCGAACGCACCGGCGACCTGCGCGCCAGCAACGAACGGCTCAAGAGCCAGATCCGCGAACGGCGCCAGGCCGAAGAGACCCTACGTCGCGCTCAGGACGAACTGGTGCAGGCCGGCAAACTCGCGGCCATCGGCCAGATGTCGACCAGCATCGCCCACGAACTGAACCAGCCGCTGGCGGCGATGCGCACCCTGTCCGGCAACACCATTCGCTTTCTGGAACGCGGCCAGCTCGACGTCGCCAGCACCAACCTCAAGACCATCAACGACCTGATCGACCGCATGGGCCGGATCACCGCCAGCCTGCGTTCGTTCGCCCGCCGTGGTGACGACAAAGGCCAGGCCAGCCTCGGCAAAGCCGTGGACGCGGCCCTGCAACTGCTCGGCGCGCGGGTCGAGAGCATGGCGCTGCAACTGCACCGGCAGTTCAGCGACGTACAGGTGCAGATCGACCAGACCCGCCTCGAACAGATTCTGGTCAACCTGATCGGCAACGCCCTCGACGCCATGCAGACGCAACCTTCACCGCAGCTGTGGCTGGAAGGCGAAGAGTTCAACGGCAAATATCGCCTGCGGGTGCGCGACAACGGCCATGGCGTCGATGCCGAAACACGCAAGCATCTGTTCGAGCCGTTCTTCACCACTAAACCTGGTGAACAGGGTCTGGGCCTCGGGCTGACCCTTTCCGCCAGCCTCGCTGCCGCCACCGGCGGGCACCTGGGTGTCGAACACCCGGCCAGCGGTGGCACCACCTTCGTCCTCAGTTTACCGTTGGTAAGCCCTACTCCTGCCGAGCCAATATGAACCACGACCTTAGTGTGCTGATCGTCGAAGACGACCCCCATGTGCTGCTCGGCTGCCAGCAAGCGCTGACCCTGGAAGACATTCCCTGCATCGGCGTCGGCAGTGCCGAAGAAGCGCTGGAGCGGGTCGGCGACAACTTTGCCGGGATCGTCATCAGCGACATTCGCCTGCCCGGCATCGATGGCCTGGAACTGCTGACGCGCCTCAAGGCGCGCGACCGCAGTCTGCCGGTGGTGCTGATCACCGGTCATGGCGATATTTCCATGGCGGTCGGCGCGATGCAGAAAGGCGCCTACGATTTCATGGAGAAACCGTTCTCGCCGGAGCGCCTGGTGGACGTCGCTCGTCGCGCACTGGAACAACGCAGCCTCGCCCGGGAAGTGTCTTCGCTGCGTCGGCAACTGGCCGAACGCGATTCCCTCGAAGGCCGGATCATCGGGCGCTCGCCAGCCATGCAGAACCTGCGCGAACTGATCGCCAACGTCGCCGACACCTCGGCCAACGTATTGATCGAAGGCGAGACCGGCACCGGCAAGGAACTGGTCGCCCGTTGCCTGCACGACTTCAGTCGTCGGCATGCCAAGCAGTTCGTCGCGCTGAACTGCGGCGGCCTGCCGGAAAACCTCTTCGAAAGCGAGATCTTCGGCCACGAGGCCAACGCCTTCACCGGCGCCGGCAAACGGCGCATCGGCAAGATCGAACACGCCGACGGCGGCACGCTGTTCCTCGACGAAGTGGAAAGCATGCCCCTGCCCCTGCAGATCAAACTGCTGCGGGTGTTGCAGGAACGCACCCTCGAACGCCTCGGCTCGAACCAGAGCGTGGCGGTGGATTGCCGGGTGATTGCCGCAACCAAATCCGACCTCGACGAAGCGAGCAAGGCCGGCGAGTTTCGCAGCGACTTGTACTACCGCCTCAACGTGGTGACGCTGGAGCTGCCGCCGCTGCGCGAGCGCCGTGAAGATATCCTGCAACTGTTCGAACACTTCACCCAGCAGTCGGCGCTGCGTTTCGACCGGATATTGCCCGAGCTGGACAACCAGACCCTGTCGAACCTGATGAGCCACGACTGGCCGGGCAATGTGCGTGAGCTGCGTAACGTCGCCGAGCGCTTTGCCCTCGGCCTGCCGGCGTTCAAGAAGTCCGGCGCCAGCAGCGGCGGTCAGGGGCTGGCGTTCGCCGAAGCGGTGGAAGCCTTCGAGCGCAACCTGCTCAATGACGCCTTGCAACGCAGTGGCGGCAACCTGACCCAGGCCAGTCAAGAACTGGGCATGGCCAAGACCACGCTGTTCGACAAAGTGAAAAAGTACGGGTTGAGCCACTGATGGATCTGATACTCAAAGCGGCACTCGGCGCGGCGGTGGTGGTGATCCTCGCCGCGCTGTCGAAGACCAAAAACTACTACATCGCCGGACTGGTGCCGCTGTTTCCGACCTTCGCCCTGATCGCCCACTACATCGTCGGCAAAGGTCGTTCGATCGACGATCTGAAGGCGACGATTGTGTTCGGCATGTGGTCGATCATTCCGTACTTTATCTATCTGACGACGCTGTACGTGCTGGTGGACCGCATGCGCCTGGAGGCTTCACTGGCGGTGGCGGTGGTCGCGTGGCTGATCGCGGCGACCGTGCTGGTCACGGTCTGGGTGCGCCTGCACAGCTGATCACAGCATTGGCTTCACTCAGGATCTGCCGGCTCGCCCCGGATACACCTGCCTACTCTTTGAGTGACAGTGATGGCCCCTTCGCGAGCAAGCCCGCTCCCACATTCGGAATACGGTTCCCCTTGTGGGAGCGGGCTTGCTCGCGAAGAGGCCCGAGTCAACACCGCTAAAACCTCAGCTACAGCAGGTTGCCGCTTGCCACCGGTTCGATCTGCGCCCAGTGCGACGTGTCTTCACGATGCGCCTGCAAATACGGCAACACCGCCGCCAGCAAGGGCGCCTTGAACGCCTCCTGAAAGCGATGAGCCAGCCCCGGAATCAGCTTCAACTGACTGCCACGAATGTGCGCCGCCAGATGCACGCCGTGCATCACCGGCAACAGCGGATCGGCCGTGCCGTGCACCACCAGGGTCGGCACGCGCAGTTGATTGAGCAAGGCCACCCGGCTCGGCTCGGCAAGTATCGCCATGATCTGCCGTTTCACACCTTCAGGGTTGAACGCCCGGTCGTAGGCCACCGCCGCCTGATGCAGCAACGCTTGCCGGTCATCGGTGACCGCCGGGCTACCGAGCGCCGCCAGCAGATCGGCCTGCTGTTCCAGCGCCACCTCGCGATTCGGCGCGCCGCGCCGCGCCAGCAGTTGCACCAGCGCCGCACTCGGTGCCGGCAAACCTTCAGCGCCGGAACTGGTCATGATCAGCGTCAGACTCTCTACCCGCTGCGGTGCCATCGCCGCCAGATGCTGGGCGATCATCCCGCCCATGCTCGCGCCCAATACGTGAAACTGGTCGACGTGCAAAGCGTCCATCAAGCCCAGCGCATCGTCGGCCATGTCCGTCAGCGAGTACGGCGCCGACACCGGCAAGCCGAGTTTGTAGCGCAGCACTTCAAAGGTCAGGTTGGCCTCGGCCGGGGCCTGCCGCCAGGTCGACAGGCCGACATCGCGGTTGTCGTAGCGGATCACCCGAAAGCCCTGCTGACACAGCGCAACCACCACTTCGTCCGGCCAGTGGATCAACTGACCACCCAGGCCCATGACCAGCAACAGCGCCGGATCCGAGGCACGGCCGATGCTCTGGTACGCCAGGCTCACCTGTGCCAGATCGACCCGTTCAGTCGGTACATTGACGTCGCAACGCGAAGCCGCCATCGACGGCAGGCCGAACAACAGCGCGGCCAACAGAAAAAATAAACGCATGAAGAAACACCGAAACGCAGAACCCCAGTAGAGCGCGAGTCTGATGAAGTTTGTTCAAGCGCGCTGCCACAGTTGCGTGACAGTTTGATGAAGATTGCCGAGCGGTCATCCTGCACAGCGTTCCGACGTCCGACACGATCTTCTACGCCAACGCGATGAAGGCAACGAATCAGGCCGGAGCGGGCTGTACATCCTCTGAAACAAAACCACTACCCAGCGATAACCATGTACCGCATGGGCCTGTGAGAGCGCGCCTCTAATAGGCACGAAGGCCGGGATTACCCGGTCTGCATGCCCTCTGGAGCCTTGTCGCATGTCCCACGCACTGCCCTCTGCAACGGCCGACTTCGGCCTTGATCAACGATTACAGCCATACGTCGATCAAACGCTTTACCTGTTGGCGACGGCTCGTTTGAACGACTGTCACCAGCAATGGCTGGATCTCCTGGCCCACCATCCCCAACAACCCGAAAGCGCCTGGTGGGATGTCCGCGCGCCCGGCACTGCGCTGTCGCGGCGCGAGCATGCCCTGAGCCTCTATCACCGGCATTTCGAGGCCGCGCTTCATTGGGCGGGGGCCGAAGGCAGGCTCGACGCCATACAACGACAGAGGCTGTCGCAGCTCCTCCCCCCTTCGAACAAGGTCGCGGCGGACCTGCGGGTCGCGCAACCGGTACTCAACCGCGTCGATAACAGCCGCCTGCGTGTGTACGGCACGTTGCTGATCAAGCTGGAGGAAACGCTGCTGCTTTATCTGCCCACGCACTCGCAACCGTTGATCCGTTTCGAACAGCAGACCGCGCTGGAACGCTGGCTGATTGACCAGCAGCCGGATCCGTTACGCATCACCTCGCTGGACTTCATCGAGTTCGGTAGCGATCCACTCACACGCGCAATTGAACCACTGCTGTCCACATCGGCAAGCAGCGGTGCCAGTTGGGCCGCGCTCGACAAATTTTTCCCGGTCGCGCCCACCCTGCCGGAGAGTGCCGGGCAAACCGTCGATGAAGTTGCGCCCTTCGGTTTGCTGGTTGCCGATATTCCCCTGGACGCGCGCCGGCAGACGCTGGCGCTTGAACAACGTGCGCTCGACCGCTTGTTTGGCGACGCCGAGCTGAACAGCCCGCAACGTCAGCAACTGGCGCAACGATTCGACGCTTTGAGCGAGGCGCAGCAAGCCAGTCATGACGCGGCATCCGCCCTGCTCGACAGCCACCATCCGCTGACGATGCTCGAACTGCGCCAGGCCAGCAACCAGCACTACCACGCCCTGCTTCAGGCCCGTATCGCAGGGCTGCGCGCCGAGGTCGAACTGCAAAGGGCGCTGGATCAGCTGACCGTCGAGGAGCATCGGCGAATCATCGCGATGCTGGACGCACCGGGGCGCCATCTGCCGACAGCGGACGGGGTTATCGCCCGCCTATCGCTGGCGGCGGCAGATCAGAACATGACCGCCGTCGAGGAGCTGCATGGCGTACTGATCATAGCGACGACCGCCGCACTGGAGCCTGACTCGAGCGACAGCCTGCTGCTTTACTGGCCGGGCGAGTTCGGCGGGCTGCAACGTTTTACTTCACGTACAGCGCTGGCACAGGACCTGTTCAAACATTCGCCGAACGACGGCGGGCTGACCCTGCACCTGACGCCGCTCACGGGGGACCCTCTGGCCTGGTCCCTTGATCGACAGCTCTATCAATGCGAACAGCAGGCCGCGCAGATCCTGCGTGACAACCCGCTGCCCGGCCGTGCCGACGAGCGCCGGGCCGAGATGGAAAAGCTGCGCGAACAATATCTGCCACGCCTGACCGTAGCGGTCGCGCAGGCCCGTGAACGGGCATTTACCGAACGTCAGGCGCAAGATCGCAGCGCGGCGCTGGCCGGCAACCTGCCTGCATGGTTTGAAAAGCTGGACGACGCGCCACGTGCACAGATCAAAACGCTGATCAGCCAGTACCTCGGCGCCATGCAACGCGCTCATGCGTTGCTCGAACGGGAATTACCGCCGCGTCAGGCCTTCGCCGAACAACGCATCGACGCCCGCTTGCGCGCAGACTTCGCGCTCAAACAAAGCGCGAGCGTGAGCCTCGACCTGCCCGACTCGACCTTCTGGCAAAAAACCGTGATGGAAGGCGCCGCGCCTGGCACACCGCAACGCAATATCCTGACCGCGAGCGACAAGCGCGGCGACCTCACCCTTGAACAACTGGCACAGGAAAACATCGATCAGGAGGTGCAGTGGCGCCTGTCCTTCATGCGGGCCAGGATCCGCGCCGAGAACCCCACTGATCGACAGCGCCTCGAAGCCGGGATCACCCCGGCCTATTTGCGCAATCTGGTAACAGAGCTGGATCTGCCCGGACGTTACGAAGAACTGATTCGCCAGGCATTTTTCGGCGCGCCGGGAGAATCGGCGTTTCAGCAGGCTTGGCGCCGTGAATGCCTGAGCGAACCGTGGCGGCTGATGCTCAGGTTGCAAGGTGAGTTCGCCCTGCTGCAACGGCACATCGACAATGCAGGCCATGCCGTGCTGAAAGTCGCCATCGAGGCGACTACACCTCCGGCGTATGCCGTGAATGGACAACGCATCGCGCTGCTGCCGGTGCACCTGACCGTCGGTGGAGAGGACACCGCGCATCAGGGACCGAGCACGCTCGCGGGTGTCACGTTCATTGTCGAGCAAACCAGTGGCCTGACCCTGCTGTACCTGCCCGACAGCCCCGACGCGATCTTCCTGCGTCAATACGAAACGCTGGAACAGGCGCGGGTGGATCTGTTCAGGCGTTGTGTGGACAGCAAAATGGTCAGCTACCTGGCCGGACGCGCCGTGAGCGGCGATTTTGCCAGCCATGTCAGCCGGATCAACCAGGCCCAACTGCGCAATTTCGATGCGCTGATCGGCGTCGGGATGGCCTGGCCGGCGACCACATCACTGGCCATTCATTTACTGAACGTGCACATGGGCCGGTTGCTGGAGGCCCATCGCAGCAGTTCACGTTCCAACGATGCGTTGTATCTCGAACGCTGTGCACTGAAGTCCGGGGCGTTGTTCAACTATCTGAAAATGGCTATCGGCATGTTGCCGTTCGTGGGCGCGGCCGTGGCCCTGTATGACGCCTGGAACAGTGCCAATCTGGCCGTCGCGGCGTTCTTGCGCGGCGAGCTCGGGCATGGGCTGGCGGAGGTAGAGGCGGTGCTGCTGTCATTGATTGACGCGACAATGGATGTGCTTCCCGGAACCGTCTCGGCACCCGCAGCCGCTCGTCTGGCCAGCCGCCAGCGGCAACGCGCGGCACTGTGCAGATCCGCCGCGATGTCGACGTCCTGGCAATGGACCAGGCAGACGCTCGAGCGTTTCAAGGGTTACGAGTACGAATTCGAAATCTCCCTCGCCGGCCTGCACCCGGCCACCCACGGTGTCTATCGCAACGTCTACCGCCACGCCGATGGCGACTTCATCGTTCGTCAGGGCCGTATCTATCGGGTTCAGCTCAGCGATGCGCCGCGTGGCTGGAGGCTTTATGGCTCACGGATGCGCAGCTACAAACAACCGATCGCCCTCGACGAAAACGGCCAGTGGAACACCCATTACGCGGTGTACGGCACCGTTATGGACGGTGGCGGTGCCGGCGGCGGCGCGGTGCTCGGACATCTGGCCGACGGCATGGACCCGCTCTGGCCCGCGCCAATTCGCCAGTGGTTGCCGCGCTGGTGGACCGATCGGCAACTGCGCAGGCAATTGACCCTGACCAACACCGCCGACGCCTATACCCGGCGCCTTGATACCCAGACACGCGCTTCCAACCAGCTGCTGGAGAACTACCAGAAACTCGACGTTGCCCAGCGCAAGCCACTACACACAGCAGTCGACGCAGCATGCCTGAATGACATCGATCTCGCGATCGCCCAATACGACAACCTTGCCGAACTGTTGCCCTTGAGCCATGGCCGCAAGCGTCTGCAGATCGAAGACATCCGCAGCCGCTGTGCCTGGATCGTGGCCGACCGCGCCGTGCAGCGCGTCACTGTTGCCCGCGACCGCTTGCTGGAACACCTGAACCGCATCGACGCACTGGTCGCCGAATCCGATGCCACCCCTTTCGGCAATACAGCGGCCCATATAGAACTCATGGCCCGGCGCAAGCTGGTACGCAAGGATTTCCTCAAGGAGTTCGATCAACTGCACACAATCACCGAGCAGGCCAACCTGTGGAACAACCGCATCAGCAATCGCGCGCAGAAAGCCCAGATGGCGAAAGACATGACCGCGCTCAACCGCAACCTGGGCGACAACACGCACCACTACCTGAGAACTGCACATCTGCTGGAAATCATTACTCGCTACGATGCGGTCAGCGACCTGTCCTGGGTGTATTTTCATACCCAGCTCAAAGACGCCCGGGTCAAGGTCGGGCGCGCACTGCTGACCCAGCATCACCTGCCAGAAGTCAGCGCCAGCCTGGTCGAGCGCAAACAGGTGATCGAGGATTGCCTGCAGATCTATGCCGGTTTCCGTCGTCAGCTCAACGCCTGGACGCTGGGTTATGCGCAGCATCTGGATCTGGAACAGGTCGGGCCATTCCTCGATGGCCTGACCAAGGTCGAAGCACACGCGCGGCACTCGATCAAACAGCGTCCGCCGATCAAACCGCGAGAGCCGGGCGGCAGGCAACTGTTCGAAACCGAGGACAACCAGTTGCTGATCGGTACCGAAAGCATTGACCCCGGCACCCGGGAAAAACGCTTTACCGTCGAAGGCATCGACGGTTTCCGCGAAACCTGGCTGCCGCGCTCCAGCGGCAAATATCATCTGCAAGCCCGCCCCGCACCTGCCACAACACCGCTGCCAACCGATGTTCAACCATTGCTCGCGGAAGCGCGAAAACGTCTGGAGGCGGTTGCGGCCTACAGCGCCAAGGTGCAGGGCTACACCCGTCAGGACATGTTGCCGGTGGATCTGGAACACATGTTCAGCAGCGAAGCGACTGAGCTGAGCATCCGCGCCCAGGCCATCGAACGGTTATCGCCGACCGAACCACTGGTGCTGCAATTGCACGCCAAGGCCGGTGAGCTGCGACGTACCGGTCGTACCCTGCGCATTGATCAGTCACTGCGCAGCAAGACACCCACCGAAGGCTATCTGGACTATTTGCTGCAACAGCAAGTGGTGGATATCCGCCGCGAAGGTTCATTGCGGGCACTGGGCAAGCGCGCTGACGGACGCAAGGATTTCCTTCAGGAATACCAAGTGCGCGACCTCACCAGCACCCCACCGCGCACGCTGTGGTTCGCCCACTTTCACTACACCTCGGACAAGGTGCCGTTCGCCGACTTCGTCAAAGCCCACCTGAAATTGCCGGAACAACGCAATCTCGGCCTGCAATGGCAGCAGGCCCAGGCCGCCGGCGGTGCGCAAGTCGAAGCGATCTGGCGTGGCGATATCGGCAAACCGCTGGGCATTCGGCATTTCGCAGATCTCTAAGGCAAAAAGCAGCGGGGCACTGGCTGTGCCCCGCTGCTTGAGCGGTCGACAGGGTCGTCAACATGAGACAAACTCACTGCTTTCGTCCTGATCACAAATTTTTCTCATGGGGCCAGCAGTGCTTGAAATCCGTCATCTGAAAACCCTGCATGCCCTGCGCGAGGCCGACAGCCTGGTCGATGCCGCCGACCGTCTGCACCTGACCCAATCGGCGCTGTCGCACCAGTTCAAGGAACTGGAGGAACGCCTGGGCATGCCGTTGTTCGTGCGCAAGACCAAACCGGTGCGTTTCACCAGCGCCGGCCTGCGCCTGCTGCAACTGGCTGACGCGACTCTGCCGCTGCTGCGCGCTGCCGAACGCGACATCAGTCGTCTGGCCGGGGGTACCGCCGGGCGTTTGCACATGGCGATCGAATGCCACAGCTGTTTCCAGTGGCTGATGCCGACCATCGACCAGTTCCGCGACGCCTGGCCGGAAGTCGAACTCGACCTCGCCTCGGGCTTCGCCTTCGCCCCGTTGCCGGCACTGGCCCGCGGCGATCTGGACCTGGTGGTGACCTCCGATCCGCTGGACATCGCCGGCATCACTTACGTGCCGCTGTTCACCTACGAAGCGATGCTCGCGGTGGCCAACCAGCACCCGCTGGCGAGCAAACCGTACATCGTCCCCGAAGACCTGCTGACTGAAACCCTGATCACCTACCCGGTAGAACGCGATCGGCTGGACATCTTCACCCGCTTCCTCGAACCGGCCGACATCGAACCGGCGCAAGTGCGCACCTCGGAGCTGTCGGTGATGATGATGCAACTGGTCGCCAGCGGCCGTGGCGTCTGCGGCATGCCGCACTGGGCGCTGCACGAATACAGCTCACGCGGCTACGTAAAGGCCAAGCGCCTGGGTGAGAAAGGTCTGTTTGCCACGCTGTACGCGGCGATTCGTGCGGACATGCTCGATGCGCCTTACATGCGCGATTTCCTGCTGACCGCCAAGGACACCTCGTTCTCGACGCTGGATGGGGTCAGCGCGGTTCGCTGACACCAAGGTGCCTCATGACTGACGGTAAACCGAGAACATTTGCGAGACAAAAAGATTCATTGTGGTGAGGGGATTTATCCCCGATGGGCTGCGCAGCAGCCCTGAGACCTGTGCACTCGGTGTTTCAGATAGCCCGCGTTTGTAGGATTTGGGGCTGCTTCGCCGCCCATCGGGGATAAATCCCCTCGCCACAAAAACCTCTCACTTAGGGGGACGATCAGAGTTGTCGCCACATGTGAATCTTGTCGAAGTAGTCTTCGCCGACCCGCACCGCCAGCGGCTCAAGGCCGAACTGGATGAAGCCGCAGCGTTGGTACAGGGAGAACGCGGCGGCGTTGCCGGCGGTGACGGTCAGTTGGATGAGTTTCAGTGCAGGATGGGTGTGTGCTTCGGCGATGGCGGCCTGCACCAATGCATGGCCCAGGCCGTGCTGGCGAAAATCGGCTGAGACGTACATGCCGAACAGGGTCGACTTATGGCGGGCCTTTTCTCGCGGCTCGAATGCCAGGCCGACGATGCCGGCCAGTGTGCCTTCCTCGAACGCACCGAGCACCACGTCGAGCTTGCTGGTCAGCCGCGCTTCCCACCAGCTCAGCGGCATCACCGCGCGCTCGCGCACGCTGGAGGTGAAGGCCTGCGGATGGCGGTCGTAGGCTTCGAGCATCAGCTCGCGGTAAGCCAGGGCATGACTGGCGTCGAGGCGTTCGATCCACATGTTCAGGCCGTCCTGCGTTGTTCAAGCATCAGGCGCACCGCCAGACCGGCGAGTACAAAACCCATGAAGTAACGCTGCAGCGCCAGCCATGTCGGATTGCGCACGAACCACGACGCGATGCCCGCTGCGAACAGCGCGATCAGCAGATTGACGCTGAAACTGACGCTGATCTGGGTCAGGCCAAGAATGATGCTCTGGGTGAACACAGAACCGTGTTCGGGGCTGATGAATTGCGGAAACACCGAGAGGTAAAACACGGCGATTTTCGGGTTCAGTGCGCTGGTAAGAAAGCCCATGGTGATCAGTTTGCGCGACGAATCCGCCGGCAGTTGCTGCGCTTCGAACGGCGAGCGCGCACCGGGTCTGACCGCTTGCCAGGCCAGCCACAGCAGATACAGCGCACCGGCCCACTTCAGCACTTCATAAGCCAGCGGCACCGCCAAAAACACCGCGGTCAAGCCGGCGGCCGCGGCAAACATGTGCACGAAAAATCCGGCGACCACACCGAACAACGAGGTGACTCCGGCCTTGCGCCCCTGACAGATCGAACGCGAGATCAGGTAGATCATGTTCGGCCCCGGCGTCAGTACCATCAACAGCGCGGCGGCGGCGAAGATCAGCAGGTCTTGAAGCGGGATCATGGCAATGTCCTTTGCGTGAATGATCAGGCGAGCGCCATCAGTGAGCTGCGATAAAACGGCAGGATCAGGTCGCGTGTCAATGGCGCCAGAACCACAGCAGGATCAGTGGCGGGATCGATCCAGAGCACTTCCTCGATTTCGGCAGCGGGCGTCACATCGGCGACGATGGTCAACTGAAAAATCTCCGCTTGCACGACGAATCCCGGCTCGTTGGCTGCCGGCGCCGAGAACTGGCCAAGGAAGCAGGCCTGCGCCGGGTCGATTTGCAGGCCCAGCTCTTCTTCCAGCTCGCGGGCCAGTGCGTGCACCGGCAACTCATGGGCTTCGATCTTGCCGCCCGGTTGCATGAACGCCGTGGTGCCGCGCTTGCGCACCAGCAGAGTCTGGCCTTCGGCGTTGAGCAACAGCGCCGCGGCGATACGGATGAGGTTTGGAGCGACAACGGATGCAGAGGTCATGGGTCAGCCACCGGCCTGGAAAAACCGCAAGGATCCCATGCCCGGCCTGATTCAGTCACCTCACAGGTCACTCCCCCTGAGCCTTGAGCGCGGTTTCATCCTCCTCGGGCAGCTTGACGAATATCTTGTATTTGCCGCCCTCCATGGCTTCGAAGGCAATCAGCTTTTCCACCAGCAGTGCGCTGAGCACCTTGCCGGCGTTGAGCAGCAGCATGCCGTTATCGGCATTGAGATTACGCGCCAGAATCATCCCTGCCGCCAGGTCCCGGGTGGCCAGCACCTTAACCGACGGGTCGGCCAGGGTGACGTCGCCCAGAAATGCCGCGCACACCTGAATGAAATCTTCGACCAGCTCGGGATCATACAAACGCCCGGCGTACTGCCGCAGATAGAGCAACGCTTCGTCGCTGTTCAAATGCCGTTCGAGGATCAGGCCGCGTTGCAACTCGACGAAATCCACTGCCAGTTTCAGCAACCGCGACCCCAACGGAATCGCCTCGCCCTTGAGCCGGTCAGGAAAACCGCTGCCGTCCCAGCGCTCCTGGTGATGCAGGATCAGGCGCGCCGCGTCCTTCATCGGGTCCAGCGTCATCAACAGCGATTCGCTCTGCTTCGGATAGCTGCGATAACGCTCGCGATCGGTGTGACGCAGCAGATCCGAAGGCGTGGTCATCATGCCGTCGGTCCAGCTCAGTTTACCGATGTTGTACAGCGCGGCGGCCATGGTCAGATCGCGGCTTGAGGCCTCGTCCAGAGCGTGCTGTTTGCAGTAGCTGCGCACCAGTTCGATGATCTGCCGATTGGTCTGCTTCGCAGGTGGCAGACGCAGATTGGCCAGCAGCGAGAACACTTCGGTGCCGGTGACATAGCTGTGTTTGAGTTCTTCGTAGGCCAGGTCAAGCATGTCGGCGGTCTGCTGCAGTTCGGCAGTGCGCGCCGCGACGTGCTTTTCCAGGGTGCTGTTGAGCAGCTTGAGCTGGTCGTTCTGCACCTGGGTCAAGCGCTCCAGACGTAGGCGCTCCTGCTCGGAATGCTGATGTTCGAGGGCTTGGCGCAGGATCAGCAGCAACTCCTCGTCATTCCACGGTTTGCTGATGTAGCGGTGAATCTGCCCGTCGTTGATCGCCTTGATGATTGCCGACGGGTCGGCATAACCGGTGAGCATGATGCGCACGGTCGCCGGATAGCGTTGACGGACATGCGCCAGTAACGAGGCGCCATCCATGTTCGGCATGCGCGCATCGCTCATCACCAGGTCCACTGGCTGTTGCTCCAGCATCTCCAGCGCCTGGGCACCGCTGGTCGCCAACAGGACGTCATAGGGTTGTCCCCGCAGCAGACGACGCAGGCTGTTGAGGATCGATTCCTCGTCATCGACCAGCAACACCTTGGGTCGATGTACCGGCAAAGGGGCGGATTGCTCTTCCATGGCTTGGCCTCAAGAAACAGGGTTAACGACACATCGACCGACCGCCTCACTGGCCCGCGCCTGAGTCCAAGGCTAGATGATTTTTGACTGCATTCACGCAAATCTTCGCTCACAGGCCACGGCGTCGCGCCGGGACGACTATGCTGAACACGGCGCAATACTCCATCGGTCGAACCGACAAGTTGCGAGGGAAAAGGATGCCCCGGATGACACCCGCCAGCGGCCTCATAGGCGGCGCGGCATGAACCAGCCAGCAGCGCAGATCAATCGTCGGGTGCTTATCGTCGACGACAGCCCGTCGATTCATGGCGATTTCGCCAAGATTCTCTGCCCGCTCGTCCCCGCTGACGACGGCCTGGGCGAAACCGAGAATCTGTTGTTTGGCACCCCGTCCGCGACACCGTCCCAGCATTTCGAGCTGGACTCGGCCTTTCAGGGCCGCGAAGCGCTGGAAAAACTCGAAGCCGCGCTGGCTGAAAATCGCCCGTATGCCATGGCGTTCATCGACATGCGCATGCCGCCAGGCTGGGATGGCCTGGAGACCATCGAACGGCTGTGGCAAGTCGACCCCAAGCTGCAAGTCGCGCTGTGCACGGCGTATTCCGACTATTCCTGGGAAGACATCGACCAACGTCTGGCACTGAATGACCGCTTGCTGATTCTGAAAAAGCCGTTCGACGCGATCGAGATCCGGCAGATGGCCAGCGCGCTCACGGTCAAATGGCAGATGACCGAAGACGCCGAGCTGAAAATGAACCAGTTGGAACAGGCGGTTCAGGAGCGCACCCGCGAACTGTCCGACGCCAACATGATTGTGCAGAACAGCCCGACCATCCTGTACCGGCTGCGCGGCGATCCGTCGTTTGCCCTGATGTACATCTCCCACAACATCACCCGCTACGGCCATGTCGCCGCTGACCTGCTGCGCTCGCCCAACTGGGCGCAGGAACTGATTCACCCGGACGATCAGGCCAGCGTCGATGCCGCCATGGCCCGGGTGCTGGACCGGCATGCGTCAGGCGCTTCGATCGAGTTCCGGATGCGCACCGGCCAGGGCACCTGGCGCTGGGTGGAAAACCGCTATATCCCGGTGCGCGATGATGACGGCCGTCTGCTGGAAGTCGAAGGCATCATCCTCGACATCACCGAGCGCCGCGTGGCCGAGGAAAAACTGGCGTTGCTGGCCCGCTCCGACGGCCTGACAGGCCTGGCCAATCGCGCCACGCTGATCGAACGCCTGCATCAGGCCTTCGCCGCCGCGCGTCGGGGCGCTGCGCCGTTTGCGGTGTTTTACCTGGATCTTGACCACTTCAAGCGGATCAACGACACCTTGGGCCACCCGGTGGGCGATCTGCTGCTGCAGGAAGTCGCCCGCCGCATCAAATCAGGCGTGCGCGAAAGCGACGTGGTGGCGCGTCTGGGCGGCGATGAGTTCGCGATCCTGCAACTGGACGTCAGCGATCCGACCCAATCAGCCGCCATGGCAGCCAATATCCGCGACACGCTGCTGGCGCCCTACAACCTGGCCGGCAATGCGCTGCACATTTCGGTGAGCATCGGCATCAGCAGTTACAGCGGGCTCAGCCTCGACGCCGACAGCCTGCTCGGGCAGGCCGACATGGCGCTGTACCGCGCCAAGGAAATGGGGCGCAACCAGTATCACTTCCACTCCGAGGACATCTCGCGGGAAGTGGCCGAACGCATGACCCTGGTCGACGAATTGACCAGCGCCCTTCAGGGCAATCAACTGTTGCTGCATTACGCACCGGAGATTGACCTGCACAGCGGCAGGATTCTGGGCATGGAGGCGCAAATCCTCTGGCAACATCCGCGCCTCGGCCTGCTGCCGGCCTCCGCTTTCGTACCGATAGCGGAGAAAACCGGCGCGATCATTCCGCTCGGACGCTGGGTACTGAATCACGCCTGCCACCAGATGCACCTGTGGCGAAATGACGGAGTCGCCCCGCCAGTGATGGCGATCAAGATTTCCCTGGCACAGCTCAAAAGTGGCCCCGAACTGATCTACGACGTTCTGCGCACCACCGCACGCTGGGAACTCGCCCCCTGGGACCTGCGATTCGATGTCACCGAAGCCACGCTGGCCCAGACCAAGTGGACCCACAACGATGCATTGCCGCGCCTGCGTGAGCTGGGCGTGGCGATTGCCATCGATGATTTCGGCACCGAATATTCCTCGTTCGATTACCTGAAAACCTACCGGGTCAATCACCTCAAACTGGCCCAGGGCTTTATCGCCAGCGCGTCCCAGGATGCGGCCGGAGCCAACGCCCTGCGAGCGATCGTCAATTTCGCCCGGGATCTGGACATCGGCATCATCGCAGAAGGCCAGACACCCCTGAATCGACCTGATGTTCCCCGTGCCGAAGCACCGCTGCCCAGCGCACAGGGGTTGTATTTCAGCGAAGCGGTCAGCGCCGAACAGGCGGGCCGGTTGCTCCGGGACGTGCCCCGCGCGGCGCCCTCCCCCAAGGAGGATGAGGCATGAAAACGGCCTTCCCCCAGACCAACCGGCGCATCCTGATCATCGATGACACGCCAGCGATTCATGAAGACTTTCGCAAGATTCTGGCCCCGCAGGCGCAGGACGACGTCGACTTGCATCAGTTGGAACAGACGCTGTTCGGTACCCGCCAATCGCCGCACCTGACCTTCCAGCTCGACTCCGCCTATCAGGGCCAGGAAGCCCTGGCCCTGGTCAAACAGGCGCTGAGCCATGGCAGTCCGTATGCCCTCGCCTTCATCGACATGCGCATGCCACCGGGCTGGGATGGCCTGGAAACCATCGAACAGCTATGGCGTGTCGATCCAAATCTGCAGGTTGCCCTGTGCACCGCGTACAGCGACTACAGCTGGGAGGCGATGGCCGAACGGCTGGAATTCGGCGACCAGTTGCTGATCCTGAAAAAGCCGTTCGACAGTCTGGAAATCCGTCAGATGGCCAACGCCCTGACCTGGAAATGGCAACTGGCGCAGGACGCGGCGCTGAAGATGCTCAGCCTTGAGCAGACCATCGAGGCGCGGGTTCACGAATTGCTCAAGGTCTCGCATCTGTTGCAATACGACAGCCTCACGGAGCTGCCCAACAGCACCCTGCTGGGTGATCGCCTGAGCCAGGCCATGGCTGTCTGCCGGCGCCATGACAAGCAACTGGTGGTGATGTTTCTCGGCCTGGATCGCTTCAAGCGCATCAACAATGCGCTGGGCCATCCGGCGGGCGATGAAATGCTCAAACGCACCGCCCGCCAACTGCTGTCATGCGTGCGTGATTCCGACTCGGTGTTTCGCTATGGCTCGGACGAGTTCGTGGTGATCCTCGGCGACATCAACCATCCCCAGCAAACCCACGGCGTCGCGGAAAAACTGCTGGCTGCCATTCGTCTGCCGCAGACGATAGCCGGGCATGACGTCAGCGTCACCGCCAGCGTCGGCATCAGCGTGTACCCCGATGACGGCCTCGAAGCCATCGAGCTGATCAAGAAAGCCGAGACGGCGATGCGCAACGTCAAGGAACACGGCCCTGACAGCGTTGGCTTCTTCATCGAAGCCATGAACCAGCACGCCCGCGAGCAGCACAGCATCGAGTCGGGCATTCGCCGCGCTCTGCACGAGCACGAGTTTGTCCTGCACTATCAGCCGAAAATCGACCTGCGCAGCGGCACCGTGGTCGGCGCCGAAGCGCTGATACGCTGGCAGAAACCGGGACACGGCTGGATCTACCCGGCGCAGTTCATTCCAGTGGCCGAAGACACGGGGCTGATCGTTCCCCTGAGCAAATGGGTACTGGGCGAAGCCTGTCGCCAGACCCGCGCCTGGCAAACAGCCGGTCTGCCGCCGATCCGCATGTCGGTGAACATGTCGCCCATCGATTTTCGCCAGCGTGACTTCGTTACGGGCGTCGAACGCGTGCTTGAGCAGACAGGCCTGGCCCCTGACTGGCTGGAGATCGAGATCACCGAAGGTGTGCTGATGCAGAACGTCGAAACAACGATGGCAGCGCTCAATCGTTTGAAGGCGCTGGGCACCCGCCTGGCCATCGATGACTTCGGCACCGGCTATTCCAGCCTGAGTTACCTGCGCCGGTTTCCGATTGATGTGCTGAAGATCGACCAGTCGTTCATTCGCGGCCTGTGCAATGACAGCAATGATGCGGCACTGGTCAGCGCCATCATTAGCCTGGGCAAGAGTTTGGGGCTCAACGTCATCGCCGAAGGCATCGAAACCGCCGAGCAACTGGCGTTCCTCAAGGCCCACGACTGCGAAGAAGGTCAGGGCTACTTTTTCAGCAAGGCATTACCGGCTGACGACTTTGCGCACTGGCTGGCCAGCGCAGCCCCGCCACCGTGGACGGCGCGATGAACGCCTCGATACCGGCCTTGAGTCAAGGAGACGATTGCCGATGAACCTGTTCCGTCCCGCCATGACGCTGCTGCTGTGCGGACTCTGCGCCGGGGCCGGTGCCGACCCGCTGGACGAGCCGCTCAAACCGTTGCCCGCCGTGCCACAGCAGGACGCCCGGCGCGTGGAACTGGGACGTCGGTTATTCCACGAGCCACGCTTGTCGATCAACAACACACTGTCCTGTGCCAGTTGCCACCAACTGAACAAGAACGGTGCCGACAGCCGGGCGCTCTCGCTGGGGTTCGACGGCAAACCGGTGGCGGTCAACACACCGACCGTGTTCAACGCCAGCCTCAATTTCCGCCAGTTCTGGGACGGCCGCGTCGAGACGCTGGAAGAACAGAGCAATGTCGTCATCACCAGCCCCCATGAAATGGGCAGCGACTGGAGCACGGTCGTCGAGCGGATCGCCAACGACGCCGATTACCGCCGCGATTTCGCCGCCACCTACCCGGACGGCGTGACCAAGACCAACATCCAGCAGGCGCTGGCCAGTTTCGAACGTACCTTGCTGCCCCCCAACTCACGCTTCGATCAGTACCTGCTGGGCAATACCGACATCCTCACGCTGGACGAAAAATACGGTTATCAGCGCTTCAAGGAGTACGGCTGTATCGCCTGCCATCAGGGGGTGAACATCGGCGGCAACATGTTCCAGAAATTCGGCGTGTTCGGTGATTACATTGCCGATCGCGGCAACCCGACCGTGGCCGATCAGGGTCGTTTCAACGTGACCGGCGACGAAGTCGACCGGGCGGTGTTCAAGGTGCCGAGCCTGCGCAATGTCGCGATCACCGCACCGTATTTCCACGACGGCTCGGCGCCCACCCTCGAACGGGCCGTGGATGTGATGTTCCAGTATCAGTTGGGGCGCATGCCCAGCGAAGAGGACAAACGGCTGATCATGCTGTTTCTGACAACCCTGACCGGCCAACGGGAAGACAAACCATGATCAACATCTCGCGGCGACGCAGCCTGCTGTTGCTGACCCTGGTCGCCCTGGCACTGGCCTCGATCCTGCTGTTTCTGTACTTCAAGTCCAGCTCCGACCAGACCATGACGTACACCGAGTCGCGGGATCTGATCCGGCAGATCAAACAGCAGAACTCACTGTGGGAAAACGAGATCCTCAAGGCCAGGGTGGCACTGACCCACAACTACGATCCGTTGGTGTCACCGATGAACGAGATGAACCGGCTGTGGGCGCGCTTCGACGCAATCGAATCCGGGCATGGTCGCAGCGACTCGGCGCAATGGAACGAAGCTCACGAGGGTTTTCTGCAGGCGATGCAGGAGAAAACCCGTCTGGTCGAACAGTTCAAATCGCACAACGCGCTGCTGCGCAATTCCCTGGCGTTTTTGCCCACCGCCGAAGACGACATCCAAGAGCAGCTCGCCAACCTGGCGGACCTGGATAAATTACAGCTGCAGAACATCACCACCGACACCTATGACCTGCTGCTCAGCGCCTTGGAATTCGCCCAGGTCACCTCCGACGACAGGGCCGCCGACATCGAGGTCGGCCTGAACAAACTGAAGGTCAACGCCCAACGCCTTCCGCCGGCGTTTGAAGCCCCGATCAAGATCATGAGCAATCACATCAGCCTGATCGCTCGCGAGCAGCCACTGGTCAATCAGTTGCTCGAAAGCATCGAAAACATTCCCGTGGCCGAGCGCCTGGACACCCTCACCACCATGCTCGATCGCGATCAACAGCGCGTCGATCAGGTCGACCGCCAATACCACTTCTATCTGCTGCTGTTCTCGGTGCTGCTGATGTTGTCGCTGGTGTGGCTGGCCATCCGCCTGATCGGCAGTTTCGCCGAGATCAATCGGGTCAATACGGCCCTGCAAACCGCCAACGATGCACTGGAGCAACGCGTCGAGGAGCGCACCCGGGAACTCAAGAACGCCCAGAGCGAGCTGCTCGACGCTGCACGTCAGGCCGGCATGGCGGAAATCGCCACCAACGTGCTGCACAACGTCGGCAACGTGCTCAACAGCGTGAACATTTCCAGCGATCTGATCGCGCGCAAGCTGCGCAGCAGCAAGACCCAGGGCCTGGGCAAGGCGATGCAGCTGATCAACGAGCACCCGCACGACCTCGGCGCCTTTCTCAGCGAAGACGCCAAGGGCAAATTGCTCCCCGGTTATCTCAACCAGTTGGTCGGAGCCATCGCCCAGGAACAGCAGGAAATGATCGACGAATTGAACCAGATGAACAAAAGCGTCGATCACATCAAGGACATCGTCGCCACCCAGCAATCCTACGCCGGCGCCAACAGCATGACCGAGCCGCTGTTTATCAACGAGCTGCTCGAAGATGCGTTGCGCATGAACGCCGGGGCCCTGACCCGGCATCACGTCACGGTGGTCAAGGAGTACGCCGAGGTGCCGCAGGTGATGGGCGACAAACACCGTTTGCTGCTGATCCTGATCAACCTCATCAGCAATGCCAAATACGCCATGTCTGACCTCAGCAACCGCCCCCGCACCATGACCCTGGCGGTAAGAATCGTCGATGACAACTTCCTCGAAATCAGCGTCAGGGACGACGGCGAAGGCATCGCGCCGGAAAACATGACGCGGATCTTTGCCCACGGTTTCACCACCCGCAAGGAAGGTCACGGCTTCGGTCTGCACAGCTGCGCGCTGGCGGCCATCGAGATGAACGGGCACCTCACCGCGCACAGCGACGGACCGGGCAAAGGCGCGCTGTTCACCTTGCAGATCCCCCTGATCAGCGTCACGGAGAACGCATGAGCGAGCTGTCGAACCGCCGCATTCTGCTGATCGATGACATGCCGTCGATTCATGAAGACTTCCGCAAGATCCTCGCGCCACCGGCAGCACAGTCAGTGGAGCTGGATGAGATGGAAGCAGCACTGTTTGGCGCTCAGATTCGCGCCGAACGTCCGCCGTTCGAGCTGGACTCGGCCTACGGCGGCGAGGAAGGTCTGGGCAAACTGATGCAGGCCTTGCAGGAACAACGCCCTTACGCGCTGGCCTTCGTCGACATGCGCATGCCCGACGGCTGGGACGGCGCGAAAACCATCGAACACCTGTGGCAGCAGGATCCGCAGTTGCAGGTGGTGGTGTGTACCGCCTACTCGGATTATTCCTGGGATGAACTGCTCGAACGTCTGCAAGCGCATGACCGATTGCTGATCCTGAAAAAGCCGTTCGACAACATCGAAGTGCAGCAGATGGCCAACACCCTGCTGACCAAATGGCAGATGACCGAACGCGCCTCGTTGCAGATGCATCATCTGGAACATCTGGTCGACCAGCGTACCGCGCAGTTCAAGCAGGCCAGCGAAGAACTGCAGCGCGAAATAGATGAACGCAAGCAACTGGAAAGTCAGTTGGTGCAGTCGGAAAAGCTTGCTTCATTGGGGCAAATGGCGGCCGGCGTGGCCCATGAAATCAATAACCCGATCGGCTTCATCTCCTCCAACCTCGGCACCCTCGACGGCTACTTCAACCAATTGTTGAGCGTACTCGATGCCTGGCAGACGCTGGGCCCCACGCCGGACAGCGAATCCGTGGCCCGACTTGAACAACTGCGCAAAGACGCCGATCTGGATTTTCTGCTCGAAGACATTCCGGTGTTGATCCGCGAATCCAAGGAAGGCATTGGCCGGGTCGGACAGATCGTCAAGGATCTGAAGGATTTCTCCCGGGTCGATACCCATCAGCAATGGCAGTGGGCCAATCTGCAACAAGGCATCGACTCGACGCTGAACATCGTCGCCAGCGAACTCAAGTACAAGGCCGATGTGATCAAGGAATATCAACCGTTGCCGGACATCGAGTGCCTGCCCTCGCAAATCAATCAGGTGATCATGAACCTGGTGGTCAACGCGGCGCAGGCCATGGGGCCCGAGCGCGGCACCATTACTTTGCGTACCGGGCAGCAGCAGGACACGGCCTGGGTGGAAGTCGCGGATACCGGCGCGGGAATCGCGCCGGACATCCTGCAGAAAATCTTCGATCCGTTTTTCACCACCAAACCGGTCGGTCAGGGCACCGGGCTGGGCCTGTCCCTGTCCTACGGCATCGTGAAAAAACACGGTGGCGACATTTCGGTCCGCAGCGAACCAGGCGTGGGCACAACCTTTCGCGTCGAGTTACCGATGCGCCAGAGCCGACCCGCAGCCTGAGGTGTCTCAGGTCGCTTCCTGAAAATCCATCTCCGGCGGCTGACGACGAAAGCCGCCCGTGAGCACCGCCAGATACACCACGCCAATCGCCAGCCAGCTCAGGCCCAGATACACCGCCAGGTGATCCAGGCTGACCATCAGCCACAAGTCCGCCACCAACCCGATGAACGGGAAGAGCAGAAACAGCACCAGCTCACGCGGGCCCTTTTTCTCGCCGCCGATCCAGTAATGAAAGATCACCGACAGGTTGACCAGACTGAACGCCAGGAACGCGCCGAAGTTGATGAACGAAGTGGACGTGGTCACGTCGAGTTTCAGCGCCAGCAACGCCACCACTGCACACAGCAGGATGCTGTTGACCGGTGTGCCGAAGCGCGCATGCAAGGTGCCGAAAAACGACTTGGGCAACACGCCGTCGCGGCCCATCGCAAACAGCAGACGCGAACCGCTGGCCTGGGCCGACAACCCCGAGGCGAACTGGCCGACGATCAAGCCAATGAGGAAGATCGAGACGAACAGATCGCCGCCGATGTTGCGCGCAATTTCATAGGCCGCCGAATCGACGCTGTCGAACTGGAATGACGGGTGGGCGATCTGCACAAAGTACGACACCCCGACGAAGATCAGCCCGCCGATCAGCGTGATCAACATGATCGCCCGTGGAATGGTGCGGCGTGGGTCGCGGGTCTCTTCGGTCAGCGTGCTGACCGCGTCGAAACCGAGGAACGAATAACAGGCGATAGCCGCGCCACTCATGATCAGCGGCATCTGCATGTCGCCATTGAAGAACGGTTTGATCGACCACAACGGCGTGCGCGCATCGCCGCCGACGTAGTGCACGCACAACGCGACGAAAGCGATCAGCACCAGAAATTGCACCAGCATCAGCAAGGCGTTGATGCCGTTGGCCAGTTTCAGACCGATGATGTTGATCGCGCTGGTGATGCCGATGAACGCCAGTACCCAGATCCACTGCGGGATCGACGGGAAGGCCGAAGCGAGGTACGCCGCGCCGATCAGCCAGATCGCCATCGGCAAAAACAGGTAATCGAGCAGCACCGCCCAACCGGCGATGAAGCCGAGCTTGGGGCTGATCGCCTTGCGCACGTAGCTGTAAGCGGAACCGGCGACCGGGAACGCGGCGGCCATGCGCCCGTAGCTCATGGCGGTGAAGAACATCGCCACCAGTGCCGCCAGATACGCGGCCGGGACCATGCCGGCGGTGGATTGCGCGAGGATGCCGAAAGTGCCGAGGACAATGATCGGCGTCATGTAGGCGATGCCGAACAGCACCACCGACCCTAATGAAAGGGTGCGTTGCAAACGAGCCATGGGCGACTTACTCCGAATGTTATTGGATTTATGGCAGAGCCGAGTTCGGCGAATATTTCGGGTGTGGCTTTGTTGTTTTTTGGATCAAGCAGGTGTGTTGTCTGGACTGGCCTCTTCGCGAGCAAGCCCGCTCCCACAGTGACCGCATTCCCCTGTGGGAGCGGGCTTGCTCGCGAAGGCGTCAGCCCGACCGACACAGAACCCGGATCAGCGCGCAGGAATCAGCAACTCACGCAATCCAGAAGCGTGCTCCACCACCTCCCCCGGCAGTTTCAAACGCTGATCATCCAGGTAGCGGTAATCCTTGCGCGCAATCACCAACCGGTCGAAATCCAGCTCGACGCTGAACTGCCCCTCTTCCCGCCCCGCTTCGAACAGCAATTCCCCCAACGGATCCACCAGCGCACTGCCGCCGGCAAACATCAAACCGTCATCCCCGGCCTCGACGCGGTTGACCATCAGCGCAAACGCCTGGTTTTCCTGGGCGCGGGCCATGATCGCGGTACGGTGAGTCGGGGCGTACGGGTCCATGTTGCCGTTGGTCACGATCAGCAATTCGGCACCCAGTTGCGCCAGTGCGCGGGCGGATTCGGGAAACTCGATGTCGTAGCAGATCAGCAGGCCGACGCGCACGCCGTTCCACTCGCAGGTGGCATAGCGGTCGCCGGGCTCGAACACGCCGCGATCCGAAGCCCAGAGGTGGGTCTTGCGATATTTGAGCGCGATGCCTTCCGGGGTGATCAGCAGCGTGGTGTTGTAGAAGCGCCCGTTGTCGCTTTCGGCCATGCCGATCACCACGGCGACGTTGCGCTCGCGGGCGGCGGCCAGCACCGCGCGGACGGTCGGGCCATCCAGCGGCTCGGCGATCTTCGCCACGGTTTCTGCTGTCGGGAAGCCCATCAGGTGGGTTTCCGGGAATACGATCAATTGCGTGTCGGCCGCGCACGCCGCGATCGCCGCGAGGGCGCGTTCGAGGTTGTATGCGGTGCCATTGTCACGGCCCGCCAGTTGGGCGAGTTCGACTTTCATGAGAATTCCTTGTGATGGGCAGCGGGCGCTGAAAGATTGCCCGGTGGCTGTCTGTGGGCCAGTATGCGCAGCAAGCAACCGGCCAGGGAATCACGCGGCCGGGGTAACCCGATAGGGGTAGATCCATGACCGTTTCGTTTGATGACATCACCTGGCACCGCGCCGTCGGGCAACTGATCGACGCGCTGGACAAGCCGAATTTCTGGGCGCAACTGGTGCGTCTGCTCGACCAGTACGTGGCGTTCGATAGTTGGGTGGTGCTGCTGTTCAGTGCCGATCAGCACCCGCAGGTATTCGCCGAATGCCCCGGCGAGGACGGCAGTCCCGACCCGCTGTTTCAGGATTATCTGCGCGGGTTGTACCTGCTCGACCCGTTCTACATCGCCTGCCGCGAGCAGTCGCGCACCGGGCTGTACCGCCTGTCCGAGGTGGCACCGGAGCATTTCGAGCTGACCGAGTATTACCAGCGATACTTTCGTCTGAATGTGGTCGCCGACGAAATCCAGTTCAATTGCCAACTCGAAGGCGAGCGCACGCTGTGTCTGTCGCTGGGCAGTGAAAAACGTTTCACTGGCGAACAGATTGCCTTGCTGTCATTGATCCAGCCGTGGGTGCTGGGCCTGTTGCGTCAGCGTCTGCCGTACGAGATCAACCAGACCGTGGCCCTCGCTGCCGCACCTGCACCCGCTGACTGGCGGGTGCAACTGGAAGCGTCGGTGCAACAACTCAAGGGCGCGCAACTGACCGCCCGGGAGCTGGATGTCGGGCGTTTGATGCTCAGCGGTTGCTCCAGTAAAGAAATCGCCCGTAAGCTGGAAATCTCCGTAGAAACCGTGAAAGTCCATAAGAAACATATGTACAGCAAGCTGGGGATCAAATCCCAGTCGGAGCTGTTTTCGATTTTTCTCCAGGCGCAGAACGCCTGATAACGCGTGGAAATGCTTTCCTGTGTCGACAGATTCTCTGTGGTGAGGGGATTCATCCCCGATGGGCTGCGCAGCAGCCCCAAGTCTATGCATGCGGTCTTTCAGTTAAACCGCAGTGAATGGTTTTGGGGCGGCTTCGCCACCCATCGGGGATAAATCCCCTCACCACAATAAATCTCATCAACAGGCCCGCCTGCTGCCACAGGTTTGCAAACCATTGAGTCCGAACCAAGGAAACCGTATGAGCCTGTCACTCCTGAGCCGCTACGCCTTCTTTGCCGTCTGCGTGATTTTCACCCTCGCCAGCCTGCCCTTTCTCGAACACGACTGGCTGTGGCCGATCACCGCCGTCACCGGCGTACTGAGCCTGCTTGGTCTGTTCGACCTGCTGCAGAGCCCGCACGCGGTGCGCCGCAACTACCCGATCCTGGGCAACATCCGCTATCTGGTCGAAGGCATCCGCCCGGAGATCCGCCAGTACCTGCTGGAATCCGACAGCGACGCCCTGCCCTTCTCCCGCGCCCAGCGTTCGCTGGTGTACTCGCGGGCGAAAAATGAAAGCGCCGACAAACCCTTCGGCACGCTGATCGACGTGTATCAATCGGGCTTCGAATTCATCGGCCACTCGATGCGCCCGGCGCCGTTGAGCGACCCGAGCGGTTTCCGCGTCACCGTCGGCGGCCCGCAGTGCACCCAGCCGTATTCGGCCTCGGTGTTCAACATCTCGGCGATGAGCTTCGGCTCGCTCAGCGCCAACGCCATCCGCGCGCTGAATCAGGGCGCCAAGCTCGGCAACTTCGCCCACGATACCGGCGAAGGCAGCATCAGCCCGTATCACCGCGAACACGGCGGCGACCTGACCTGGGAACTGGGCAGCGGCTACTTCGGCTGCCGCACCAGCGACGGCCGTTTCGACCCGGAGCGCTTCGCCACTCAGGCACAGAATCCGCAGGTGCGGATGATCGAAATCAAGATGAGCCAGGGCGCCAAACCCGGCCACGGCGGGATCCTGCCCAAGCACAAGGTCACCCAGGAAATCGCCGACACCCGCGGCATCATGATGGGCGAAGACTGCATCTCGCCGTCACGCCACAGCGCGTTCTCCACGCCGATTGAAATGATGCATTTCATCCAGCAACTGCGTGAACTGTCCGGCGGCAAACCGGTGGGTTTCAAGTTCTGCCTCGGGCACCCGTGGGAGTTCATGGGCATCGCCAAGGCCATGCTGGAAACCGGCATCCTGCCGGACTTCATCGTGGTCGACGGCAAGGAAGGCGGCACCGGCGCAGCGCCCGTGGAGTTCACCGACCACATCGGCGTGCCGATGCGCGAAGGCCTGCTGTTCGTGCACAACACCCTGGTCGGCCTGAACCTGCGCGACAAGATCAAACTCGGCGCCAGCGGCAAGATCGTCAGCGCGTTCGACATCGCCAGCGTGCTGGCCATCGGCGCCGACTGGGCCAACTCGGCACGCGGTTTCATGTTCGCCATCGGCTGCATCCAGTCGCAAAGCTGCCACACCAACAAATGCCCGACCGGCGTCGCCACCCAGGACGCTCTGCGCCAACGCGCCCTCGTCGTCCCGGACAAGGCTCAGCGCGTCTACAACTTCCACCGCAACACGCTCAAGGCGCTGGCAGAAATGCTCGCCGCCGCAGGCCTTGAGCATCCGTCGCAACTGTCGGCCAAGCACCTGGTGCGCCGCATGTCGGCGACCGAGATCAAACTGTTCTCGCAGTTGCATGTGTTTCTGAAACCGGGGGAATTGCTCACGGGTGAGGTGAATGGCGAGTTCTATTCGCGGATGTGGCAGATGGCGCGGGCGGACAGCTTTGAGCCGCAGGAAGTGGCGGCAACCTGAGCCTCATCACCAACTGAGCAGGCGGTGAGGCGGCGGCTCTTTCATGACGATGAAACCGTAATCGCCAATCAGGTAAATCCGGTAATACAGGCTGTCCACCAGCGCTGGAAACCCCTGATAACCGACGCGGGTGGCGTTGCGCCGCTCGCGTTCGGCGACCACGTTGGTAATGCCTGCTGACGGCAGATTTTCCGCGAGCATGAAGTAGTCGACGTTGAGCAAATACTTCAGAACCGGTAGCCGTTTGAATGAACCGGTCGCACTGACCAGCCAGCGATCGGAGTAGCTCACCGAGAGATAGATCCGCTTGGCTTCACGCAACTCGCGATGGGCGGCGATGTCGTGGCTCAGGCTGTACAGCGCGCTGTTGGCGAAGGTTTTCTGCAGGCTCAGCACCCGGCCGTAGGCGAAGGACAGCGAGAGTGTCGCCAGCAGCGGAATAATCAGCAGCAAGGGCAAGCGACGGTGCGCGGATGCCAACGCAACGTGAGACAGATAGAACAACCCCAGCAACAACACGCCGAAGCCCATCAGGGTGCGCGCGCCCTCATTGAAGTCACGGAACAGCAGCGTGATCCCTGGCACCAGCAAAGCCAGGACAGGCAGCGTGAGCAAGCACAGCAGCAAGTCTGGCCAACGGTGCGGGCGGCACTGAACCAGTCGCACACTGCCAGCGATCGCACACAACACCAGCGCAGCGAAAACCCACGGGTAGCCGCCGTGAAACAACAGCGCAACTTTATCCAGTATCCGAGCGAAATTGATGCCGATCTGCAACAGCGGGTTGGCGTCCAGGTTCAACATATCCGTTTTTCGCAACGTTTCCATGAATGGGTACGCCGTGGCGCTGTAGATCAGGATGCCCAGGCCCGCTTGTGCGAGTTTCCAGCCCAGCATCCGCAGAATCTCCGGCCACTGAGTTCGCCGCTGAACAGCCCTGATCAACTCGACACAACACAGCCCGAGAAACACATTGAAGCTGATCTGATAAAGACCGATTGCCAGCGCCAGCAACGCCGCAGGCACCAGCCAGCGCTGCACCCGCGATGAACCTTCGAACGTGATGGCGTAGATCGCCGCGACCATGCTCAGGGCCATGATCGGGCCGTCGTATTGATAGGACAGATTCTGCAGCAGGAACGGGTTATACCAGAGCGGCAACGGCACCAGACAGCAGGCCAGCGTCGGTTCCGCAAAGTAGTGAACGGTCAGGCGCGTCAGGGCCAGACTCATCGCTACGACGGCGAGCAACAGTGGCAACGGAAAGATGTTCGGCGCGGCGCCGGTGAACGTCAGCGCTTGATAAAACCAGTCGGCAAACAATCGCCCCTGCCCGGCCCAGGCATTGCCGGCGGCCAGCGTGCGCCAGTTATCGTCGATGTACGGGAAGTCGGCGAGGATCAGGGGCAGGACGTACAACGCGGTAGCCAGCAGGAAGAACAGCGCGACCTGACGCTGACTGAGTTCTCGTTGGAGAAATGCGCTCGTTCTCATGTGCGCGCCCCGTTTCAATGCCGCGCGAAATTTGCGAAGTGATACAGGTTTGAGCCTTGCTTCGAGGTTTTTATCGCGCTTTCAGACCGGCGGTTACAGCTTCTGAAGCGCCCATGAAAAAAGCCCCGACCAATGGGCCGGGGCTTGTGTATCACCGTACTGTCGACTTACGAAACCGAACGCACCGCACCCTGCGTTTCACCGGTCGGCTGCAGCTTGAACACGTAGAACAACACGGTCAGCAGCACCAGGAACACCGGCCCCACATATAGCGCCACGCGGGTGTCCGGGAAGTACGCCATCAGGCCGACCACCAGCACCAGAAACGCCAGCGCGAAGTACGAGCTGACCGGGTACAACCACATCTTGTATTTCAGGCCGGCACGTTCGCTGGCGCTCAGGCCTTTGCGGAATTTCAGTTGCGCCAGCAGGATCATCACCCAGGTCCAGATCGCGCCGAAGGTCGCAATCGACGTCACCCAGACGAATACTTTCTCCGGCACCAGGTAGTTGAGCAGCACGCCGATCAGCAGCGCGAAAATCGACAGCAGCAGCGCGCGGCGTGGCACGCCATTGGAGGTCTTGGCGAACCCGGCCGGAGCCTGGCCGTTCTGCGCCAGGCTGTAGAGCATACGCCCGGTGCTGAAGATGCCGCCGTTGCACGACGACAGCGCCGCAGTAATCACCACGAAGTTGATGATGCCGGCGGCGGTCTTGATGCCCAGACGCTCGAAGGTCATCACGAACGGGCTGCCCTGGGTGCCGATTTCGTTCCACGGGTAGATCGACAGGATCACGAACAGCGCGCCGACGTAGAACAGCAGAATGCGCCAGAACACCGAGCCGATCGCATCGGGAATGGTCTTCTGCGGGTTCTTCGCTTCACCGGCGGTCAGGCCGATCATTTCGACACCGAGGTAGGCGAACATGACCATTTGCAGGGACATCAGCACACCGGTCACGCCGTTGGGCATGAAGCCGCCGTGGGCCCACAGGTTGGAAATCCCCAGCGCCACGCCATCGTTGCCGAAACCGAAAGCAATGATGCCGACGCCGCCGATGACCATGGCGATGATGGTGACGATCTTGATCAGGGCGAACCAGAACTCGAATTCACCGAAGGCTTTTACCGCGATGAGGTTGATCGAGCCCATGCTGATCAGCGCCGCGAGGGCCCAGATCCAGCGCGGTACATCGGGGAACCAGATGCCCATGTACACGGCGACGGCGGTGATTTCCGCGACGCAGGTCACTAGCCACAGGAACCAGTAGTTCCAGCCGGTGAGAAAGCCCGCCAGCGGGCCGAGGTAGTCCTGGGCGTAGCGGCTGAACGAGCCGGCCACCGGGTTGTGCACGGCCATTTCGCCGAGGGCGCGCATGATCACCAGGATCGCCAGGCCGCCGAAAATGTACGACAGCATGATCGCCGGGCCGGCCATTTCAATGGCCTTGGCCGAGCCGAGAAACAGGCCGACGCCGATACAGGCACCGAGTGCCATCAGGCGAATATGCCGTTCGCCGAGTTCGCGTTTAAGCGGGCCGCCGTGAGCGGTCTCGCCATGGGGCAGGTGATTGCCGACTGGCATAGGGATACAACCTCGTCTTGTTATTGGATATGACCACCGTGTGTCGAAGCCTCGACCGATAGGCCTCAGCTTCCCGACACCGCGCCTGCTTCGTGGGCAGACACGTCATGCAGGACCCTGCCTGCAAGATCAGCGGGGCGTGCAGTATAGAAAGCTTGTCACAGGGCTTTTCACTCTATAAGTGACAACATTCAGCTAGAAGTCTCGGCAAAAAGCCGCTTTGCGGAGAGATATTACCTGATATGCGTAGGAATATTCACCACAAAAAATCCCGGCGAGTATTGCACGATGATGGTGCACCGTCATGGCCCTGCTTTGGTGGTCTTGAAGATTAAAGAGCTCTAAACCGGTACTCCTCAGTTCATATGGCCTATTGCGTTGAAAGCTTTCTGTGGTGAGGGGATTTATCCCCGATGGACTGCGCAGCAGGCCCAAGCTCTTAAAATGTGATCACCCTTGGTCAGGGCCGCTTCGCGCCCCATCGGGGATAAATCCCCTCGCCACATGTGACGTCAATATTCCCCGCCCCGCCTGAAAAACGAAAATTCCTACGGCATTTACAGACCCGGCTCAAGTAATCCGCCACTAGCCTTCAGGCCTTGATGACTGAACGCAGGGAGCGAACATGCGAGTCAAACCAAATACTTACCGTCTTCGTTTAGGCCGACATTCCGAAACAGACCGAGCCTATTTCGTTACTTCAGTTGTATATGACCGCCAACCCGTATTTTCCGACTGGCGCACAGGCCGATTATTGGTTACAGAGTTCCGCCACGCCCATGAACAAGGCTTAGTGGAGTCCATCGCCTGGGTGGTCATGCCTGATCACTTTCATTGGTTGATGCAGTTGAAAAGCGACAACCTTGGCACAGTCATTGGCGCGGTAAAGGCGCGCTGCACCCAAGCCGTTAACAGGAAAACCGGTCGGCGCGGTCGATTGTGGCAAACCGGTTTCCACGACCGCACTATCCGTGATGGTGAGGACTTGAAACCATTCGCCCGGTACATCATCGCCAATCCGCTACGGGCGGGATTGGTAGAGCGGATTGGCGACTACCCGCTTTGGGACGCCTGCTGGCTCTAGGTCCATTACCTAAACTCAATCATGTCAATTCATCTGTGGTCAGGAGATTTGAATGTGGTGAGGGGACTTATCTGTGGCGAGGGGATTTATCCCCGATGGACTGCGCAGCAGGCCCAGCTATTAAAATGCGTAGCCCCTTGTTCAGGGGCCGCTTCGCGCCCCATCGGGGATAAATCCCCTCACCACAGATAAATCCCCTCACCACAGTTAACCTCCACTCAAAATAGCCAGCGACTCCAGTTTTGTTCAGATGGCTTCCCCGCACTTTTTTTTCCCCATCACCAACCACCGTCTAAGCTTCAGTCAAGTCCGATCAATCTGCGTGAATGGATCAATCGACTATGGGCGCTTTGTGGCAAACCGATTCGAGTAAAGCCGTGGTTCCGACTGAACGTGTGGATGAAGCGCCTGTCCCCCCCAAAAAACGCCGCAGCCGGCATGGCTGGAAGGCGTTCTGGTTATTGCTGCTGATTATCGCCATCGTGGTGGGTCTGGCCGCGAGCAAGGAGATGCGTACCTCGCGTTTCCAGTCCCGGGAGCTGAGCCAGTACGCCGCCTCGCTCAAATATCAGCTGGAGCCCGGCCCCAGCGAAGCGATCCGCTATCCGGGCAACGGGCCGTTCGATCTGCGTCTGGGCTACAGCTCTCTCGATGAATTCCTGCCACGCCTGCTCAAGCGCAATTACGTGATCACCGAGCAGACGCGATTTTCACCCGCGCTGTTGAGCTACACCGACAAGGGCCTGTTCGTGCCCTATTCGGAAAAGATCCAGGCCGGGCTGTCGATCACCGATTGCCGCGCTGCGCCGTTGTATCAGTACAAGTATCCGCAGCAGCTGTATTCGAGTTTTGCGGCGATTCCGCCGGTGGTGGTCAGCAGTCTGCTGTTCATCGAAAACCGCTTTCTGCTCGACCCCAAGCAACCGTTGGCCAACCCGGCGGTGGACTGGCCGCGCTTCGGCATGGCCGCGTGGTCGCAGGTGGCGAAACTGCTGCACCTGCCGGGGCAATCGGCGGGCGGCAGCACCCTGGCGACGCAACTGGAGAAGTACCGGCACTCGCCCGATGGCCTGACGGTGTCCGGCGCCGAGAAGATCCGTCAGATGATTTCCGCCAGCGTGCGTGCCTATCAGCCCGGCCCGGAAACCCTCGGCGCGCGGCAGAACATTATCCGCGACTACCTCAACAGCGTGCCGCTTTCCGCTGTGCCGGGGCACGGTGAAGTACACGGCATGGCCGAAGGTTTGCGGGTCTGGTATGGCAGCGATTTCAACCAGGCCAATGCACAGCTGAACAGCCCGGCCACCGATGCGAAAACCATGGCCGACAAAGGCCTGGCCCTGCGCGAAATGCTCTCGCTGATGATCGCCCAGCGCCGCCCTTCGCATTACCTGACCAAAGGCCGCGAAGAACTCGCCGACCTCACCGACAGCCACTTGCGCCTGCTCAAACAGGGCGGCGTGATCGACAGCGCGCTGGCCGATGCCGCACTGGCGAGCAAGGTCACTTACCGCGACTGGCAGACCCAGCCGACCCTTCAGCCGATCGAAACCAACAAGGGCATCAGCGTCGCCCGCAGCCGTCTGGCGAGTATGCTCAACCGTCCGCTGTACGACCTTGATCGCCTCGACCTCTCAGCCACCAGCACCTTGCAGGGCGAGTTGCAGACCCAGGCCACCGATTACCTGAAAAAACTCGCCGACCCCACGTTTGCCGGGCAGATCGGCCTGATTGGCGAACGCCTGCTCACCCCCACCAGCACCACTCAGGTGCGCTACAGCTTCACCCTGTTCGAACTGACCCCGGACGGCTCGCGGGTGCGCGTGCAGACCGACAGCACCGACCAGCCGTTCGACATCAACGAGGGCAGCAAGCTGGAGCTCGGCTCGACGGCGAAGATGCGCGTGCTGACGACCTACCTGCAGATCATCTCCGAACTGCACGACAAGTACGGCGCCATGAGCGTGCCGGAACTGAAGAAGGTCGAAGTGCCGGATCAGGACCGCCTCAGCCAATGGGTGATCGACTACCTGATCCAGAACAAGGATCACGATCTGTCGAAAATGCTCGGCGCCGCGCTCGACCGCAAATATTCGGCCAGCCCCGGCGAGGCGTTTTTCACCGGTGGCGGCCTGCATGTGTTCCACAACTTTCGCAAGGAAGACAACGGCCGCCTGCCGACTCTGCGCGATGCGCTGCGCGAGTCGATCAACCTGCCATTCATTCGCCTGATGCGCGACGTGGTGCGCTACGTCACCTACTCCGGCCCCAACAGCAGCGCCGAACTGCTCAAAGACGACCGCGATCCGCGACGTCAGGAATACCTGGCCAGTTTCGCTGACCGCGAAGGCACCTCGTTCCTGCTCAAGTTCTGGAAGAAGTACAAGAACAAGGACACCCAGGCGCGCCTCGACACCTTCCTCGACAGCATGCGCCCGACCCCGATCCGCATGGCCGCCGTGCATCGTTATCTGCTGCCCAATGCCAGTCAGGAAGATTTCAACAGCTTCGTCCGCGCACACCTCAAAGGCGCCAAGCTCACCGAGAAACTCACCGACGATCGCCTGATCCGGTTGTACGACGCCTACGGCCCGGGCACCTACGATCTGCCGGATCAGGGCTTCATCGCCAAGGTCCACCCACTGGACCTGTGGTTGATGGGCTATCTGCTGCACAACCCGGACGCCACCTTCAGCCAGGTGGTCAAGGCCAGCCAGTTCGAGCGTCAGGAAGTCTATAGCTGGCTGTTCAAGAGCAAGCACAAGGGCGCCCGCGACAGCCGCATCCGCACCATGCTCGAGATCGAAGCGTTCCTGGAAATCCACCAGCGCTGGCAGAAAGTCGGCTATCCGTTCGACCATCTGGTGCCGTCGCTGGCCACCGCCATCGGCAGCTCCGGCGACCGCCCGGCGGCGCTCGCCGAACTGATCGGCACCATCCTCAACGACGGCGTGCGCATGCCGACCCTGCGCATCGACAGCCTGCACTTTGCTGCAGACACCCCGTATGAAACGCGTCTGACCAACGACCCGCATGTGGGCAAACGGGTGATGCCATCGGAGGTCGCCACAGCGATGCGCGAGGCTCTTTCACAAGTGGTGGACTCGGGTACGGCGAAACGGGTGTCCGGCAGTTTCAAAACCGCCGACGGCACCCCGCTGGTGATGGGCGGCAAGACCGGCACCGGCGACAACCGCATCGAAGCCATCGGCTCCGGCGGGCGCATCCTCAGTTCGAAGTCGATCAACCGTACCGCGACCTTCGTGTTCTACATCGGCAACAACCACTTCGGCACGCTCACCGCGTTCGTCCCCGGACGCTCGGCGGAGAACTTCAAGTTCACCTCGGCACTGCCGGTGCAAGTGCTCAAGGGCATGGCGCCGATCCTTTCGTCGTACCTGCAACCGGGCACACACACGATGTGCCAGGCGCCGGAGGTCACCGCCGCCCGCTAAGCCACGAAAGCAGCGTGGCGTGGTGGTAACTGTGTATTTTTCACTCCGTGTTTTTCGAAGCCTCCGCGCGTAACCCCGGCGCTTTCAACCGGGTATTTGCGCTTTTTTCACCCACTGTCCTTGCCTAGGCTGATCGTTCCATTTTTGATCAAGGACGATCCAGCAATGCCCACCCTTTCCCCGCAGGGGCAACCGCCACGCACGGCGCACCTCGTCTCACCGGATGTCAGTGTTCATTATCAGACGATCGAAAAAGCCATCCCGGCCTGGCTGCGCGCAAGCTCAGCAAAGCGGGTCAATGAATTGCAGCTGCACCGACTGAAACTGCCGGCCTGGTATCAAGAGGTATCGGACGCCGAACATCGGCGTCTGCAACAGCAGATGCAAAATGCCTGGAAAGCACAAAACGACGTGGACAAGGCCTTGAGCAGTCTGCAAGACGTCTACGCCTTCGCCAGGCCGTTATTACAGCAGGCGCTGCAACAGCGCTTCGGTGTCGAAGACAACGTCGAGAACACCTGGCTGCGCCTGTACGCCCCCGTCAACAGCGCGTGGTGGGCCCATGACTTTGCCGGTGCAACCACCAGCCGGACCGTCTCGCTGCTCGACGCTGCATTGCATAATTTCTCCCGCGATGAAGCGTTCAGCCCGGCCTCGGAGTTCATAACCCGCCCCGATGCCAACGGCCACTTCACGGTCAGGCCGCTCAAGCACAAAGTGAGTATCGAGCAGTTCAAATCACTGTGCCGCGAGCTGAATATCGGCGCCCGATACGAGCAGCATCTCAACGATTTTCTGCGCTCGGGCAACCGTGTGGCCCGCCAGGTTTTGCAGTACCGGGTCATCTTCAGTCAGAAAAGTACATTGAGCGTCTGTGCCCAGTTGGCTCTGGCAAAAAAGGACATTGACCGCGACGCCTACGAGGTCATTCAGGGCATGCTCGATGACCGGCGCAACCTGCGCTGGCGCGGGCGTGCCATCAACTACTACAACCTCGCCATGATGGATACGGCGCTGACCGGTATCACCCTCATCGCCCCTGACGTGGACACCGCCAACGCCCCGGTCCCGGTGATTGCCTATGTGCCCCACGACCCGGAACACCCGCTCAAACAATACCCCTCGGCGCTGGACTTCATGGCGGAACTGACGCGGCAACTGCGTGACCGCGACGCTACCGGCAGCTATCAGCGGTTTTTCAGCCAGTTCGTCAACCATCAGCAGCGCGGGCATTTTTTTGCAGGCTTGAACGCCCGCCTGAGCACCGTGAAATGGCACGCCGTACCGCCGGGAACCCACCTGCCCAGTTGGCGCGAAACGCCTGTGGATCACCCCGACCTGCGCTTTCGCCTGACGAAAATCCAGGACGACCGCGATACCCGTTACACCGGCAGTCTCTGGGCTTACTTCCATCAGCAGAAGCTCAACAAGATTTTCAATGACGCCCGGGAGATCGCCATTTCCACCGAGTATGCCGACCGCATGGCCCGTTGGGCCTGGTGGGACAACCTAGGGAAAATCCTCTCGGATATTTTCAACGTGGCGCTGCTGGTGGTGACCCCGCTGGTGCCGGGGCTCGGCGAATTGATGCTGGCCTACACCACGTATCAACTGCTCGACGGCGTCTTTGAAGGCATCGTCGACATGGCCGAAGGGCATTTGGCCGAAGCGGGTGAGCAAGCCATTGGCGTGCTGCAAAGCATCGTCCAGCTCGGCGCCTTCGCCGCTGGCGCCAGCCTGGGACGTGTCGCACGGGTCAAGCTGTCGTCGTTTGTCGAAGGCCTGAAACCGGTGCAGTTGGCCGATGGCCAGACCCGCCTGTGGAATCCGGATCTGGCGCCCTATCGCCTGCCGGAACAGACCCTGCCGAGCCCGGCCCGCCCCGATGCGCACGGCGTTCATACGCTGGGGGACAAACACCTGTTGTGCCTGGATCAACACCTGTTCGAGGTGACCAAGGATCCGGCTTCCGGGAAACACCGCCTGCGCCATCCGCGACGTCCCCGGGCCTACGCACCGACGCTTGCGCACAACGCCGACGGGGCCTGGGTCTGTGAAACGGAAAACCCGCGTCTGTGGGACGGACCAAAACTGATGCGACGCATCGGCCATCGCACCGATGGTTTCAGCGACGCGCAACTGGAGCACATGCGCCTGCTGACCGGCACCGACGAGGACATGCTGCGCCGCATGCACGTCGACAACACCCCGCCGCCGCCATTGCTCAGCGATACGCTGGATCGACTTGGCCCGGCGCGGCCGGTGCAGCCCGACACGCCACTGTCGCCGGCGGCCAGCCAGGTGCTGGTGGATTGTCCACAGTTGACGCCGGTTCTCGCCGAACGGGTGGTGTCTCATGCCCGGCCGCTGGAACAGCAGCAAGCCACGACGCAACGCCGTCTGCCCTTGCGTTTGCGCACGACCGCCCGCGAGGTGCAGTTTGAATTGCAGTCCGTGCGCGCCGCCCAGGGTTTGCAGCAGGAAGCCCTGAGCAACATCGACAGCGAACGGCTGATCCTCGGCGCGCTGCGGCATTACAGCGATACCTTCGGGGCGCTGCGGATTGAAATCCGTGAAGGCACGTTCGACGGCGAGTTGCGTTGCGAAGCCGGTGCCGCGGTCGCCGAGCGCATCCGGGTGCTGGTGCGGGTTGCTGCCGATCGCTATCAAGTGCGCGATGGCGCGAACCTGCCAATCCACCCCGCCAGTGGCCTGTACGAGGCAATCCTGCAGGCGATCAATCACGATGGCCGCAGTGCCCTGGGGTATCGAACCGACGACATCGAACCGTTCAAGCAGTGGATCATCGCCAGAACCCAGGCCCCCAGCGAGCGGCGCACGCTACTCGCCAGTCCGCCGATCCGCCCGATCGCTGAATACAACACCCTGTTTCTGGTGCGCGGCCCGGGCCTGAGCCGCAATGCCGCCACGCTGGAGCAACGCATCCAGGATCTGCATCCGCATTTCAGCCCGAGCGAGGTCGAAGCGTTTGCCAATGCCCTGACCGAACGCGGCGAGCCGCTCAAGGCCATCGAGGCACATGAAGACGAACTCGATGAACTGCGGGTCATCGTCCATCGCTGGCGCTATCAGCAACCGCAGACCTGGGGGCCGGGCAGTCAGGGGTTCCGTGACGGTGGCGGGCTGCATATCTACGAAAGTCTGCTGGACTGCTTCGAACGCAAGAACGCGCACCTGGGCAACCGCGCCGATCCGTCCGCCTATGCGCTGGATCTGTCGCGGGAACTGCTCTCCACGAATCTGGAAACCTGGTGGGCGAAACGTCCACCGCTGAAGAAGTTTCTCGACAAGGTCACGCTGCTCAATCTCGACAACACGCGGTTTTCCCCCGACGCCAACGGCCTGCTCAAGGATTTTCCGAACGTGGTCGAGCTGAGTGCCAAATACTGCGAGCTGACGCGCTTGCCGGAACGCATCGGGAGCACGATGCGCCGCCTCGAACGCCTGCGCCTGAACAACAACCACATTGTGCTGGACCGCACCGCCGTCGAACGGCTGGGTAACCTGACCTACCTCGAAGTGCTGAGAATGGACGACAACCCGCTGGGGCTGTCGCCTGATCTGTCACGCATGCCGCGCCTCAAAGTGGTGGCGCTGAAGAACACCGGCCTGACCACCTGGCCGGACGGCATTCTGGCCAAGCCACGGCCACGCGGTTTGCTGCTCGATCTGCGCGGCAACCCGCTGACGGTAATCCCCGACGTACCGAGCGGTTCCGATGCGCAATGGCTGGTGGCGCGCACGCGTCTGGACGTCGCCGCCCTGTCGGACCTCAACCAGTTGCGTTACCAGGACAGTCGCCGTTCGATGGCACTGCCACCGGAGCCGATCATGCCGGTCGCCATCCCGGGCACCTCGATCATCTCCAACTATGGCGCCGACTACTGGTCCGACGTGCCGGGCTGGGGCATTGATCGCGAAACACCGTGGACAGAGCTGGTGGAAGCCCCCTTGGCCGCACCGTTCATGGCGACGTTGCTCAGCGTGCGTGAGTTTGCCGATTTTCGCGCTGGCGGAACGGCGCGCGAGCAGTTAATGCAACGCGTCTGGCGCATGCTCGACGCCGTGCACGTCGACAGCCGCTTGCGCGAAAAACTGTTCACCATGGTGGTGGCGCCGGTGGACTGCGCCGATGCCGGTGCGCAGCTGTTCAACCACATGGGGGTGAACGTGCTGGCCTACGAGGCGCATGCCTATTCGGTCGAGCCGAAGGAACTGGAACTGAAGCTGGTGACGCTGGCCAAAGGCGCGGCGCGCCTGGAACAGGTCAACGAAATCGCCCGGGCCGATGTCGCCAGCCGTGGCGGCAATCCCGACGACGTGGAAGTTTATCTGGCCTACCAGACCGGCCTGGCCAAACGTCTCGGCTTGCCCTGGCAGTCCGAGGGCATGCTGTACCGGGCGGTGTCCGGCGTCACTGACGCGATGATCGATCGGGCCTACGACACGGTACTGGCGCTGGGAGAAGGCGATGGCCTGGTCAACCAGATGCTCGAGCTCGACTTCTGGAAAGAGTACCTGAGCGAGCGCTATCCCGTGCGCCTGGAAAGCAACAAGCGTCTGTTCCAACACCGCTACGAAGCCCTTGAATCGCTGCGCGAAATCCAGCGCCAGTGGGTGCAATCGACCGTGGCCGAGGAACGCGCAGCCCTGCGCGAACAGCTCAAGACGTTGATGAACGATCTGCCGGCGCCGGCAACCGTGGTGTTCAATGAAGAACCGATCAGCGACACGCTGTTCGAGCGGCTGCTGGTCGATCTGGCGGATGACGAAAAAGAGCTCGCGCGTCGCCTGACCCGTGAAGCCTTGACTCGCGCCGGGCTTTGATAACGGTGCGCCGGTCTGCCCGTTGCACATCGGGCAGACCGGGCAACCTCAGGGCGCCGCCGCATTGAAGATCAGGTGCACGTTGCCATAGTAATTCCCCGGTTTGTAGCCGCCGGCGGGCGTGATCGGCTGGATCTCCAGCGCATAACGCCCGCCGGCCCTGGCCTGCTCCGCAGAAACCACCTGACGCGGCGTCTCGTGAGTCAGCACGGTATCGGCGAAGCTGACGCGCAGATAAATGTTCTGCTCCTCGCGACCATTGGACAGAAACGCTACGTTCTCCAGGCGGGCCTCGATGGCACTGGTGTCGTGCCTGAGGTCGAAGTGTTTGCGCATTCCGCCGAGGCTCTTGGTGCTGATATTCCACGGCAGAATCTGCGCACGATGAATCCAGTCCGTTTCGGCCGGTATCACATAAAAACCCAGCGTCGGAATATCCACCGACACCTCGAACCGGTGCTCTTCGCGTGCCGCAAACGATTCCGCGCTGAACAGGGTCAGAACGCCCGCGCACAGGATCATCAACGATGGCTTGATCATTTCAGGCCCCCCCTGATGATTGGCCGGCTACACGCAGGGACTTCTTGCTCTCGCCTTCCACCAGATTGAAGCGGTATTCGCGTCCGGCCTGCTTGTCGAACTCGAAACTGTTGCCTGCGCGGATGTGGTGTTTGGTGGTTGGCTGGCAGGCGGTTTCGTCTTTCAGCGCACAATTGCGGAACTCGTCGATCAGCACCACGGTGTTGCCGTTATTGCGCACTCGATAGCTTGTCGGGGTGTCTTCGATCACGCTGTCGAAACGGCTGTCTTTCGGGCGCACAAAGAACACCGTACCGAAACCGGTCATGACGTTGACCCCGGCCGACAAGGTGGTTTTGTATTGCTCACGCTCCTCGGCGGACACGGCGAATTCGTCTTCCTTTTCCGGGACAACGGGGATGAACCGCACGCGGAAATAGCGCTCCCGGTCACGCTCACCCATCATCAACAGACGCGTACCCTGCATGCCGTTGGCCGGCACGATCAGCCGCGCGGGGCTGGCCATCAGGCCGTCACGACTGCTCATGTCAGCCTGGCTCCTGACCTCGATTTCCCGCGAGGTGCCGTCGGCGTCATAGAGGATTTCGAGAATGTTGACCTTGACGAATGCAGTGCTGTCGCCGCTGTTGAATACCCGTTTCAGGTACGTGCTCTTGTCACCGTCGAGATAGTCGTAGACCGTCCCGACATTGATCTGCGGGCCGGCCTGCAGGGCAAAGGGCAGCCCGCTCAAAACCATTGCTAACACCAGACGCTTCATCACCTTGATTCCTTGGTCGTTGAACACAATGCCGACTCGACTCATCGCTGAATGGCCCATCAGATATCCGAATCCCAGACCACAATGACAGTGCCGGAATAGCTGTCGCTCACGCCGGGCTGCAGCATGCTTTCCATCGAATGCGGCGGAACTTCGAAATGCAGGGTTCCCGGGGCTCGATCCACATAAAAACCCGGTTTGAAATACAGGGCACTCCCAACGCCGGGCTTCAACGGCATGCGCCGCACCGGCTGTCCGGCAAGATCGGTTATGCCATTGGGCATGCTGACGCTGACGTGCAGCTCGACTCGACGGTAATTATTACTGTCCTGCAATCCGCACTCGGCACCTACTCCGGGACCGCAATTGATCAGCATCTTGAAACGCGATGACGCCGAGATGTTGAAAGTCTGGTCGCGAAACAGGCTGACCGGCCGACGTCCGGCCTGCAGCCAGCTCTGCCAGCCACCGTTGGGAACCAGGCGGACTTTCTCGCCACCGGGCGGGATGTCGACCTTGAGGGTGTGCTGTACATTCAGATTGAAATTCAAGGTCAGAGACGAACTCGACGGCAACATCACATCGCCAAAATCGAAATCCGCATTCGGCCCGACGCGGTAGGTCAGCGAACCGCTGTAGTCACCCGACGACATGCCCAGCGGGTCGGGGGTGACCAGTTCATAGGCAAAATCGAGGTGCTCAAGACGCAACCACGGCACATCGAACTTCGCCTGTTTGGTGCAGGCAGCGGCCGCTGGCGTTTTCCAGAAAAACGAGTATGAATCGGGGGAGTACCAACCCACACCGCTGTACTGACAGGGTTCGGGTGCATAGACCCAACTCAAGCCCCACAACAGGTTGTGGGCGCTGCGATCGTCTTCGGCGCCCTCCACCAGTTTCATCACATTCTCGGTCACATAGCGCGAACCGATACCGACGATCCGCACCTTGACGATTTTTGGCTCGCGGGTGGTCTCGTGATAGACCGTCAGTTCACGCCACTGCACGGGTACCTGAAACGTTGCCCCTTGCCGCGGCGAAGGGTGATTCGCCGCAATCGGCGCACGAGCGTTGAACTGAATCGGCACCTGCAAGCTGAATATTTCGTGCTGCTCGCACTGCGCCGGATCGTAGGTGCAGTAACCACTGGAAGGCGTGGTGTTGTGGAACTTGTTGCGGTGCGGATAAGACGAGTCCGGCTTGAACTCGGCGGTGATCGACACCTGTTCGGCGTGAGCCGCAGATACCGTGCCGGCAACCAGCACAACAGCGGCCCGCCCGCGACGCAGGTATGTAGCCAAGGGTGAGACGTTCATGTCTGCAAATCTCCTGAAGCAGGCCGCATCAACCCGCGGTGTGGGCCTTTTGGGTGACGTCGGCCAACGTGTCCGGCGAGCAGCGCAAATCGCCGATCATCAGCACGTTGTTTTCGCTACGGTGTTGGTCGGGGTCGAGCCGGAACTGGCACAGCAGTTGATCGGCGTAGCGCACTTCGAGGGTCGGTGAACCGGCGTGCATCTCCATCGAGAAAAACCCGTCGACTTCGCTGACCCCGCGACTGGCGTGATTGATCACGTGATGGCCTTTGAGCGGCTGGCCCTGGGGGTCGAGCAGGCGTCCGAGTACGGTGACGGTTTTCATCACCCGCACCTTGCGGTACTCCACGCCGCCCTTGTTCAGGTGATAGCGGGCGCGAGACGGTTCGATGTTGGCGGCCGGAACGTGATTGCCTTCGAAATCAAAGCCCACCGAGCTGTTGCGGTACGCCGTGAGCGGGATGAAATTGCGCCCCGGCCGTAGCGCTGAACTGCCGCCGCTGAGGTCGTCGGCGCGCAGGGTGATGTCGGCGATATCCGACTCGACATCGACGATCATTCCGGCGCCACGGCCCTGATGCTGGCTGGTCATGACCAGTTGCTGACCGCCGACGATCACACTGCTGTCGAGGTTCACGCCACCGGTGAAGTTGCCGTTGTAGGACGAGCGCTGCACGAAGCCGTCGCCATTGACCCAGTCGGTACGGAAGTTGGCCAGGCTCGAAAGACCGACGCCGTAGGTGTCGGTCAGCGCCGTGACCGAAACGCTTTGCAGAATGTGATTCTGCAGATCCTTGCGATAGCCGATCGAGCCATTGTTGTCGCGCCCGCCATCGCGGGCGGTGCGGCTGCCGATGCTGCCGGAAATCTGCTGCCCCGGCCCGCCCAGCGCCATGTTGATGCTCAGGTCGATCCCGCGATTACGCGCCTCGCCACTGCTGTAGCTGCCCGGCCGGTCGAACAGCGACAGCCGCCAGTTGGCATCGCTGCCAAACAGCTCGGTGCGTTGCGTCCAGCCCAGGTCCATGCCCACGCCTTCGACGTTGCCGGTGCTGTGCGAGACCCGCGCACTCAGCGAATCCTTGCGGCTGATACGGTGGTTGAGCGCCAGCGACGAGTTACTGGTTTCGCCGGTGAACACATTGCGCTGCCGCACCCGGGTACCGTCGGGCAGCGTGTCGTAACTGTTGCGGGTGTCGAGCCAACTGCGGTTGTGGCTGACCACCAGGCTGCCGGCGCCGTAGTTGTACAGGCCTTGCACATCGGCACCGGTGCCGTGGTCTTCGGTTTGATAGAGGTTGGCGAAGAGGCTGATGCTGTCGGCCAGGCTCCAGTCGATCGAAGTGCCGTACTGCAAAGTGTCGCGTACCTGACGCGCCGACAGGCCGAGGATCACCCGCGGGTGCAGCAGGTAGTTGAGCGCGGCGCCGGCGGTGAGATCACCGCTTTGCTGTTCCTCCCAATTGCTCAGCAGTTTGCTTTCCTGCCCGGCGAACACGTTATAGCGCCAGCGCTGGTCGAGGTTTTGCCAGTTCACCGGTTTGTAGACCAGCTCCTGTGTGGTCGCGGTGGTCTGGCCATCCTCGATCAGGCGCACTTCGACTTCGTAGATGCCACCGGGCAAGGGCCGGGTATCCAGCGTCTGTAAACCGGCCGGCACGGCTTGCGTGTTGATCAACAGGCCATCGCGATAGATCTCCACCGACGCCTGGCGATTGGCCGTGACGAAAATCGGGTAGACGCTGGGCCGCGGGCTGTCGACCGCCAGGCTGTCGGAGCTGCCATACATCACGCCCACCGCCGTATCGGGGCTGGTGCCGAACGACCGGGGTTGGCGGGTCAGGCCTTCGGAATTGGGGGTGAAATAGCCCAGGCGGAAAAAACTGCCCTGCAGTTCGCGCTGGGTGTAGAGCTCGTGTACCGCATGATAGGTCTTGGTGTCCGGCCCGCCGAGGCGCGCCAGTTGCATATTGAAGGACTGGCTCCAGTTGCCGAGACTGGCACTGGCTTCCAGACCGAAACGTCCGCCCAGATCCTGGTTCTGGCCGCCATTGAGGTTCAACTGATTACGCAGCATCAGACCGCTGCTGCCGCCCTCGGGCTGCTCATGGAAGCGTTGTGTCTGCAGATCGCGCTCGGCGTTTTCGGTGGCGATCGAGAGCAGTGAGTTTTCCAGGTTGTAATGCACCGCCAGCAGTTGCTCGGGGCATTGCCCGCTGCAGTTGCCCAGGGCTACGCCGGATTTGAGGAGACTGGCCCAGGTTTCACGCTCGGCGGCGCTGATACGACTGTCACTGGTGTCGGTGAAGTCGAGCAAGGTAATGCGGTCATCGCGCGACAATATAATCATTGCCTCGCCCAGCGGTTGTTGATCAAGTTCGACACGAACTGCCAAAGGCACATCAAAGAAATGCTCTTCAAAGTCTGCCGGAAGACCTTTCGCCTGAGCCAGCAAACTTCGCGGGGTATTATCGACTGGAGGCGGCGCCGCCAGTACGCTGCTGCTCAAAAGCAACGCAAGCGCAGCCGCGATGGGCGTCATCGGATACATGGATTAATACTCTGATTACCGGAAGTAAAAGCCCGGCCGGGCAACTTTAAAGTTGCCGGCCGGTTACGTTACTGGACAAGTAACGTCAGGTATTGCCGTTATGAATCAAACCGAAGGTTCGACGACCAGCATGACCACACCGGTGTAGTCGCCCGCAGCCGGTTTGCCACCGGTAGCGCTGATCTTGAAGGGCGCGCGATAACGCGTATTGGACTCGGTATCGCCGACCACTTCCTGCGAAGTGGTGGTCAGCGTCTTGCCGTTGAGTTCGACTTTCAGGTCGATGGTGTTGCTGCCGCCAATCAGCTTCGGCACCCCTTCCAGACGTGCATGAACCTTGCCGGCAGTGTGCAGCACGTCGAAGTGTCCGTTGACTTCGCGCATCGAATCGGTGGCCGGGTTGTAGCTCATGTCCTGATCCTTGTTGACCAGATCGGCATCCACCGGCACCGCATAGAAGTCGTCAGCCGGTACGTGCGCCACGAGACTGATGGAGTGCTTGGCTTCAGTGGCGGCAAACGCCATCGAAGCGCTCATGGCCAGGACAGTCAGAGGGGCGGCAAAGGCGAGTTTCTTGAGCATCATTGAATACCTGTCTTATATAAATTAGTTGAGTCGTCGAGCAGTCAAGGCGAACAGAACAGTCACGAGCAGTCAGTACTCACCGTTAACTTTCAACGCCGAAGAATGTTCAACCAATTTATCTTCAAAGTAAGCAGGCAACGTCCTGCGACCTTGTAGCCTGGACGCCATTAGATGAGAAAGAAAAAACCGTGAAATCCAGGAAAGTTCCTGTCCAACTGTAAGAACCAGACTACAGCGCGCCAGCCTAATGACTGCACGCGCCACAACTTAACAGCAACTTCCGTAAGACATGTACCACACTTTCCCGGAAATAAAGGGCGAAACGGAATATTAGAGAATCTGCACTAATCTGCGCCTTTGCCGGGGGATTTAACACTGCGTTTTCTTGATCATTTTCCGGTTTTTTCGACCGCAGATTCGATCGGTCAGGTGAGCGCCGTTGGTCAGGAACCCTTGTCAGCGCGTAAAGATATATCTTAAGTTGTATCTAAACACGACGAGAGAGCAGGAAAATGAGAGACCATCATTCCCCCCATCATCACCGCGAACACGACGGCCGTGACGGCTTCGAAAAACGCCCCGGCCGCGAACGCGGTGGACGCGGCCCGCGGGTCTTCGCCCCCGGTGATCTGAAATTGTTGCTGCTGGCGCTGATCGCCGAGCAGCCGTGCCACGGCTATGACCTGATCCGCCAGATCGAAGGCATGTTCGACGGCGCCTACAGCCCAAGCCCCGGCGTGATCTACCCGACCCTGACCTTCCTTGAAGAAAGCGACTTGATCAGCGGCGACGCCGAGGCCGGCAAAAAACGTTACAGCGTGACCGACGCCGGTCGTTTGTCCCTAAGCGAACAAGCGGTAGCGCTGGACGGCGTGCGCATGCGCATCGACGTCAGCAAACGTTCGTTGCGCGGCCATGACCGGCCGCCGGAAATCCACGAGGCAGTGCATAACCTGCGTCACGCCCTGCAACTGCACCATGGACGCTGGAGCGCGGAAGAAATCCAGCGGGTTGCCGCGTTGCTCAACGACACCGCCAAAGCCATCGTCGACGGCCCCGCCGTTCAAACTGCCCCGGAGAAAGCCGAATGACTGCAGTCGATACGCAAACCATTCACCGCGTGATGCACGAAATCAAACGCCGCAAACTCGAAGTGCTGCGCGTGGTCGACCTGACCCCGCGCATGCGCCGCATCACCCTCGGCGGGCCAGAGCTGGCCGGGTTCATCAGCCTGGGCACCGACGATCACGTGAAATTGCTGTTCCCGCAGAATGCCGAACAAACCGCTGCGCTGGAGACCATGGTGCTCGGCGCCGGCAAGGACAACGGCCCGCTGCCCGAGATGCGCGACTACACCCCGCGTCGCTATGACCTGGAAAAACTCGAGCTGGACATCGACTTCGTCCTGCACGGCGACGGCCCTGCCTCGACCTGGGCCGAACAGGCCCAGCCTGGACAATTCCTGCACATCGGCGGGCCACGCGGCTCGATGATCGTGCCGGACATCTTCGACAGCTACCTGCTGATCGGCGACGAAACCGCCCTCCCCGCCATCGCCCGCCGCCTTGAAGGTCTGGCGAGCAATCGCAAGGCGCTGGTAGTGATCGAAGTGGAAAACGGTGCCGAGCAACAAGTGCTGGAAAGTGCGGCGCAGGTCAATGTGATCTGGGTCCTGCGTGAAGGTGGCAAGGACAACCTGCTGACCACGGTCAAACAGTTGCAGGTGCCCAAGGGCAATCTGTATGCATGGGTGGCGACCGAGACCAAGGTCTCGCGGCAGATCCGTCGGGTGCTGCTGGATGAGCATGGGCTCAATGAGCAGTTCGTCAAAGCCGTCGGCTACTGGCGCGCCGAGGGTTCCGCAGAAGAGTGATTTACCCTTGTGGGAGCGGGCTTGCTCGCGAATGCGGTCGATCATTCAACCATGATGTTGACTGACCTGACACCTTCGCGAGCAAGCCCGCTCCCACATTGACCTTTTAACTTCGTCCTGACTGCCAGCGGTCGATCCCGATCACCAGCAAGCCAATCAGCACAAACCCCACCAATATCCCCCCGGCATTGATGAACACCTGTGTATAACCCAGCAGCGCCACATCAATGAACGGATACGCGTAGGCGCCAAGCAGATGCCCGCGCAGCAAGGCGTAAACGAAGTACACGAGCGGATAGATCAGCCACAGCGGCAGGTGCCACAGGCGCAACGTCCCTTTAGGCACGCAGCACCACCAATAGCCGAGAAACATCAGCGGCATCACGTCGTGGAGTAATTCGTCGGCAACAAATTGCCAGCCCTGCGGGTGCCACAAATGCCTCAGCAGAATGCTGTAAGCCAGGCCGACCACCGCAATGCTGACCGCAATCCCGCTGCTCACCCATGGCTGGAGAAACCAGCGCTGTGCGGCGGATTCACGCCCGCTGACAGCGCAGGTCAGCACGGTCGCCACCAAGGTGTTGGTGAGTACCGTGAAGTAACTGAAGAAACTCACCAGCCCGCCCAGCAGGCTGGCGTCGACACTCAGCCGCGCAAGGAAAATCAGGTACAGCTGGATACTCAGCCCGGCCCAGCCGAGGCTGGCGATGACAGTGATCAGGCGTCGCCGCGCAACGGCGTCCATCTCAGACCGGTCGCTTGGTGCGCATCAGTTTCACGTACAAGCGCTCGACCTTCTCCCGCGCCCACGGGGTTTTGCGCAGGAAGGTCAGGCTCGACTTGATGCTCGGATCGCTCTTGAAGCAGCGGATATCGATGCGCTCGGCCAACCCCGACCACTCGTAATGCGCCACCAGCGCATTGAGGATCTGTTCGAGGGTTACGCCATGCAGCGGATCGGGAGTGTGGTCGTTCATGCCAGGCCTTTGGACGGAGTGAAAATGCACAAGCCGCGCACCTTAGCCGAGGGGCCGGTCAGGTGGAAGGCCTTGCATCAAATGTAGGCCAACCCGAGAAGATCGCAGCCTGCAGCCATCGCCACAATGCGCCCGTTTGCCGCACTGTTACCGAATCAGAAATGCTGCATGTCTGCAAAAGCCCTTTGTCTTTTTGTTACAGATCATTATCCTGCCGCCCTTCAGCTGAATCGCTTCACTGCCTGCGTCAAATTGAAGCGCTCGGTTTACCCCCGTAAAACACCAAAAAAAGACTGACCCATGCCTGATTTTTCCTTCTCCCGAGACAGCGCTATCTCAGCCCTGCGCCTGCTCGGCGGCTGCACCGCGCTCGGCTTCGCCACCTACGCCCAGGCAGCCCCCGCCTTCGACAGCGACTCACCGTGGATGCTCGGTGACTGGAACGGCACGCGTACCGAACTGGCGGAAAAAGGCTACGACTTCAAACTCGATTACACCGGCGAAATGGGCAGCAACCTGCACGGCGGCTACGACCACGATCGCACCGCGCGTTACAGCGACCAGTTCGGTCTGGGCACGCACCTGGACCTGCAAAAGATCCTCGGCTGGGACGATGCCGAATTTCAACTGACCATCACCAAGCGCAGTGGCAACAACATCAGCAACGACCGGATCAACGATCCACGCGTGGGCGGCTTCACTTCGGCCCAGGAAGTCTGGGGCCGTGGCCAGACCACGCGCCTGACGCAGATGTGGTATCAGCAGAAATTCTTCGACCAGAAGCTCGACATCAAGGTCGGCCGCTTCGGTGAAGGCGAAGACTTCAACAGCTTCCCGTGCGATTTCCAGAACCTGGCGTTCTGCGGCTCGCAGGTCGGCAACTGGGTCGGCGGCATCTGGTACAACTGGCCGGTCAGCCAATGGGCGCTGCGGGTCAAATATCACCTGACCCCAGAGTTGTACGCGCAGGTCGGCGCCTACGAGCAGAACCCGTCAAACCTCGATCGCGGCAACGGCTTCAAACTCAGCGGCAGCGGTACCCAAGGCGCCGTGTTGCCGGTGGAACTGGTGTGGACGCCGAAGCTCAACGGTCTGCCGGGCGAATACCGTGCCGGTTACTACTACAGCAGCGCCAAGGCCTCTGACGTCTATAAAGACCAGAACGGCCAGCCCGCCGCACTGAGCGGCGAAGCCTATCGCAGCGCGTCGAGCAAACACGGCGTGTGGTTCGGTGCGCAGCAGCAAGTCACCAGCATCGCCAGCGACCACTCGCGCGGCTTGAGCGTGTTTGCCAACGCGACGATGCACGACAAGAAAACCAACGCCATCGACAACTACGTGCAGGCCGGCGTCGTCTACAAAGGCCCGTTCGATGCCCGCGCCAAGGACGACATCGGTTTCGCCCTGGCCCGCGTCCACGTCAACCCGGCCTTTCGCAAAAACGCCGAAGCGAGCAATCAGGCGCAGGCAGTCTACGACTACGACGACCCGTCCTTCCTGCCGCCGCAGGACACCGAATACAGCGCCGAACTGTATTACGGCGTGCACGTCGCCAACTGGCTGACCGTGCGCCCGAACCTGCAATACATCCGCCATCCGGGCGGTGTGGACAATGTCGACGACGCCCTGATCGGTGGTATCAAGATCCAGTCGTCGTTCTAAAGATCTACGCAAATCCCAAATGTGGGAGCGGGCTTGCTCGCGAAGGCGGTGTATCAGAAGACGGATGCATCGACTGACACGACGCCTTCGCGATCAAGCCCGCTCCCACAGGGATTGATGAAATTCGTTAGCTAGACAAGTTTTTATCTGAACCATACCTGTGCCCAATCGTCATCTAAAGTGACTACAGCGCGGGACTACATAAACGTCACGGAGAATCACACTATGAGCACCGAAAGTGCTTCGAGTCGGGGCCGTCTGTTACCGAGCCTGCTCGGCATTCTGCTTCTACTGATGGGCCTGGCCATGCTGGCCGGGGGAGTCAAGCTGAGCATGCTCGGCGGCTCGCTGTACTACCTGCTGGCCGGTATCGGCATTGCGCTGAGCGGCATTCTGTTGCTGCTGCGTCGTCGTGCAGCGCTGGGCCTGTACGCCATCGTGCTGTTCGCCAGCACGGTCTGGGCCTTGTGGGAAGTCGGTCTGGACTGGTGGCAACTGGTGCCGCGTCTGGCCCTGTGGTTCGTTCTCGGCATCGTGATGTTGTTGCCGTGGTTCCGTCGTCCCCTGCTGCTCAATGGCCCGGCGCCGATGGGCACGGGTGGCCTGACCGTGGCCGTGGTGCTGGCCGGCGTCACTGCCCTGGCCAGCCTGTTCACCCACCCGGGCGAAACCTTAGGCGAACTGGGCCGCGACACCGCGGACATGACCAGCACCGCACCGCAAATGCCTGATGGCGACTGGCAGGCCTATGGCCGCACCGAGTTCGGTGACCGCTACTCGCCACTCAAGCAGATCACTCCGGCCAACGTCGGCAAGCTGCAAGAAGCCTGGCGCATCCAGACCGGCGACCTGCCAACCGCAGATGACCCGGTCGAGTTGACCAACGAAAACACCCCGCTCAAAGCCAACGGCATGCTCTATGCCTGCACCGCGCACAGCAAAGTGCTGGCGCTGGATCCGGACACCGGCAAGGAACTGTGGCGCTTCGACCCGCAGATCAAGAGCCCGGTGGGCTTCAAGGGCTTTGCCCACATGACCTGCCGTGGCGTGTCGTACTACGACGAAGCCGCTTACGCGAAAGCTGATAACGCCGCCTCGGCCGTTATCTCCGAAGCCGGCAAAGCCGTTGCCCAGGCCTGCCCGCGTCGTCTGTACCTGCCAACCGCCGATGCACGCCTGATCGCACTGAACGCCGACACCGGCAAGATCTGCGAAGGCTTCGGCAAAAACGGCGTGGTCGACCTGACCCAAGGCATCGGCCCGTTCACCGCCGGTGGCTACTACTCCACCTCGCCAGCGGCGATTACCCGTGATCTGGTGATCATGGGCGGTCACGTCACCGACAACGAATCGACCAACGAGCCATCGGGCGTGATCCGCGCCTTCGACGTGCGCGACGGCCACCTCGTGTGGAACTGGGACAGCGACAAGCCGGACGCCACCGAGCCATTGGCCCCAGGCGAAACCTACAGCCGCAACTCGGCCAACATGTGGTCGCTGGCCAGCGTCGACGAAAAACTCGGCATGGTCTTCCTGCCACTGGGCAACCAGACTCCAGACCAGTGGGGCGCTGACCGCACTCCAGGCGCCGAGAAATTCAGCGCCGGCATCGTCGCCCTCGACCTGGCCACCGGTAAAGTGCGCTGGAACTACCAGTTTACCCACCACGACCTGTGGGACATGGACGTTGGCAGCCAGCCAACCCTGCTCGACATGAAAACCGCCGACGGCGTGAAACCGGCGCTGATCGCCCCGACCAAACAGGGCAGCCTGTACGTCCTCGACCGTCGTGACGGCACGCCGATCATCCCGATCAAGGAAATCCCGGTTCCGCAAGGCGCCGTGAAAGGCGACCACACCGCACCAACCCAGGCCCGTTCGGACCTCAACCTGCTGGCCCCGGAACTGACCGAAAAAGCCATGTGGGGCGCGAGCCCGTTCGACCAGATGCTGTGCCGCATCCAGTTCAAGGAACTGCGCTACGAAGGCCAATACACGCCTCCGTCGGAACAGGGCAGCCTGATCTACCCGGGTAACGTCGGCGTGTTCAACTGGGGCGGCGTCTCGGTCGACCCGGTTCGCCAGATGCTGTTCACCAGCCCGAACTACATGGCCTTCGTTTCGAAAATGGTGCCACGCGAGAAAGTCGCCGCCGGCAGCAAGCGCGAGAGCGAAACCGCTGGCGTGCAGCCAAACACCGGCGCGCCATACGCGGTGATCATGCACCCGTTCATGTCGCCACTGGGCGTACCGTGCCAGGCCCCGGCCTGGGGCTACGTCGCCGGTATCGACCTGACCACCGGCAAAGTCGTGTGGAAACGCAAAAACGGCACCAGCCGCGACAGCTCGCCAATTCCGATCGGCTTCACCTTGGGCGTGCCAAGCATGGGCGGTTCGATGGTCACTGCAGGCGGCGTCGGCTTCCTCAGCGGCACCCTCGACCAGTACCTGCGCGCCTACGACGTGAACACCGGTAAAGAACTGTGGAAATCGCGTCTGCCTGCCGGCGGCCAAGCGACCCCGATGACCTACACCGGCAAGGACGGCAAGCAATACGTGCTGCTCGTTGTCGGCGGTCACGGCTCGCTGGGCACCAAGATGGGTGACTATGTGATTGCGTACAAACTGCCGGAATAAGTTTTAGCGGCGGTAAAGGAAAGGCGATGCTCCGTGAGGGGCATCGCCTTTTTTGTGCCCACCGTTTTTCTGAACTCACTGAAAAACCTGTGGGAGCGGGCTTGCTCGCTCCCACAATGGACGGTGTCCGTCCTACAGAAGCGCGTTATACGCGGGAGTTTTCCGACAAGTCGCGTCGGTTGTGCCTCGGAAGTCGGGTGGATAGGCTCTGGTGGTCGCTGGAAATTCAGCGGCCGGGCGTCGCGGCCTGATAACTGATGCATAATCGCCAACCTGACAGCACCTCGGATGCCTGTTGGTTGTGTCATGGCGGCTGTGCGCGGGATACCTTCTTTGGGGGTATGCCGATTCCTCAGTTATCGGTCCGCGAACCCGCGTACAGCTGCCACCTCAGATTGCGTCGCGGCAATTGAAGGTAGCTCCACTTCACCAACTGAGAATTCACCATGATCAAACCCACACCCAATCCCCCAGAAACCTCGCCCTACGAATCCCTCGATTCCAGAAAACTCCACGACGCCGCCGAACGCGCCCTCGACCACTACCTGAAACCCTCCGCCGCCGCGGTGAGATTCCACAAACCCAGCAACATGTTCCAGGTCGCCCCGGACATGGACAACGAAAGCCTGCTGGTCCACGCCTGCGAATCGCTGGCCCAAGCCAGCCTCATGACCAGCGACATCGCCGCGTACATCGACATCCCGCAGCGCCGGACGATACTGGCCATTCAGCAAATCATCATGCTCGCCGAACTGGCGGTGAATCGGGTGCTGGATAATGTGGAAATCACCCAATCTGCGGCACACAGCTGAGCCATAGTGGGAGCGGGCTTGCTCGCGAAAGCGTCAGCACATCCAACACTTGCGGTGACTGACACACCGCTTTCGCGAGCAAGCCCGCTCCCACAGTGGAATTGGTTGAGTCAGGTGGAGATTGGTCGGCTCGTAGGCCGCCATCGCGAGCAGGCTCACTCCTACAGTTTGAACCCGGTGCATTCAGGTAGAGATTGGTCGGCTGTCAGGCCGCCATCGCTGGCAAGCCAGCTCCCACAGCTTTGATTTGTGCATGCCCCATGCGGCGCAGCCGCCCCACTCAAAACAATGAGCGCAAGCTCGAGTACCGCTCTTGATCTTGATCCTCGGGCGACGTCGGAAGGCTGAGTGGAGGGATTGATCCGGGGGTGGGAGCGCAGCGACCGTTTGGCGCAGCCAAACACAGCGAGAGGAGGTGCAGCGAAGCAAACCGGAGGCGCTGCCCCACGGATCAGTCCCGCAGCGAAGGAACCCCGAGCCCCAGCGAGCGGGCCGAACGCAGGAGCAAGCCTTTTCGGTTACCTTTTCGGCGTCTGGAAAAGGTGACTCGCCGTAAGGGCGAAACCGCCAGCCGCCACACCCAAAAAAACGGATAAACACCCAAAACCCCATGAACATGGTCGGCCCAAAGGCCGCCAAGTCCAAAGCGTGACGCCTGTCAAAACCCTGAACGCACAAGCAGAAACACCGCCCCCCATTGAAACCACCCAAAGCCTGCCCCATCTAAGACCCATACCCCATTGCGCAGGTGCCCCATGAGCGACCAGCAAGAATTCCCGGACAACCCAGACGACTACACCGAAGCAGAACACATCGAACACACCTCATCCGGCAAAGGCCTGGCCCTGCCCGGCCAGAACCTGCCGGACAAGGTCTACGTCATCCCGATCCACAACCGCCCGTTCTTCCCGGCCCAAGTGCTGCCGGTCATCGTCAACGAAGAACCCTGGGCCGAAACCCTCGATCTGGTGAGCAAATCCGACCACCACTCCCTGGCCCTGTTCTTCATGGACACGCCCCAGGAAGACCCGCGCCACTTCAACACCGGCGCCCTCCCCGAATACGGCACCCTGGTCAAAGTCCACCACGCCAGCCGCGAAAACGGCAAACTGCAGTTCGTCGCCCAGGGCCTGAGCCGCGTGCGCATCAAGACCTGGCTCAAACACCACCGCCCGCCGTACCTGGTGGAAGTCGAATACCCGCACCAGCCGACCGAGCCGACCGACGAGGTCAAGGCCTACGGCATGGCGCTGATCAACGCGATCAAGGAACTGCTGCCGCTCAATCCGCTGTACAGCGAAGAGCTGAAGAACTACCTAAACCGCTTCAGCCCCAACGATCCGTCGCCGCTGACCGACTTCGCCGCCGCCCTCACTTCGGCGACAGGTAATGAACTGCAAGAAGTGCTCGACTGCGTACCGATGCTCAAGCGCATGGAAAAAGTCCTGCCGATGCTGCGCAAGGAAGTCGAAGTTGCGCGCCTGCAGAAAGAGATCTCCGCCGAAGTGAACCGCAAGATCGGCGAGCACCAACGCGAGTTCTTCCTCAAAGAACAGCTCAAGGTGATCCAGCAGGAACTCGGCCTGACCAAGGACGACCGCAGCGCCGACCTTGAACAGTTCGAACAACGCCTGGAAGGCAAAGTCCTCTCGCCACAGGCGCAGAAACGCATCGAAGAGGAAATGAACAAACTGTCGATCCTCGAGACCGGCTCGCCAGAGTACGCGGTCACCCGCAACTACCTCGACTGGGCGACCTCGGTGCCGTGGGGCGTGTACGGCGAGGACAAACTCGACCTCAAACACGCGCGCAAGGTGCTCGACAAACACCACGCCGGCCTCGACGACATCAAGGACCGCATCCTCGAATTCCTCGCGGTCGGTGCCTACAAAGGCGAGATCAGCGGCTCAATCGTGCTGCTGGTCGGCCCGCCGGGCGTGGGTAAAACCAGCGTCGGCAAATCCATCGCCGAATCCCTCGGCCGACCGTTCTACCGCTTCAGCCTCGGCGGCATGCGTGACGAAGCCGAGATCAAGGGCCACCGCCGCACCTACATCGGCGCGCAGCCGGGCAAACTGGTGCAGGCGCTGAAAGACGTCGAAGTGATGAACCCGGTGATCATGCTCGACGAGATCGACAAGATGGGCCAGAGCTACCAGGGCGACCCGGCCTCGGCGCTGTTGGAAACCCTCGATCCGGAACAGAACGTCGAATTCCTCGACCACTACCTCGACCTGCGCATGGACCTGTCGAAAGTCCTGTTCGTGTGCACCGCCAACACCCTGGATTCGATTCCCGGGCCGTTGCTGGACCGGATGGAAGTGATTCGCCTGTCGGGCTACATCACCGAAGAAAAAGTCGCCATCGCCAAGCGCCACCTGTGGCCGAAACTGCTGGAAAAGGCTGGCGTGTCCAAGGGCAGCCTGAGCATCAGCGACAGCGCGCTCAAAGCCTTGATCGACGGTTACGCCCGTGAGGCCGGGGTGCGCCAGCTGGAAAAACAGATGGGCAAACTGGTGCGCAAGGCGGTGATGAAGCTGATCGACGACCCGAAAGCGGTGATCAAGCTTGGCCCGAAAGACCTCGAAGCCTCGCTGGGCCATCCGGTGTTCCGCAATGAACAAGTGCTGTCGGGCACCGGTGTGATCACCGGTCTGGCCTGGACCAGCATGGGCGGCGCAACCCTGCCGATCGAAGCCACGCGGATCCACACGCTTAACCGGGGGTTCAAACTCACCGGACAACTGGGCGATGTAATGAAAGAGTCGGCGGAGATCGCCTACAGCTACGTCAGCTCGCACCTGAAACAGTTTGGCGGCGATGCGAAATTCTTCGATGAAGCCTTCGTCCACCTGCACGTACCCGAAGGTGCCACACCGAAAGACGGCCCGAGCGCCGGCGTGACCATGGCCAGCGCCCTGCTCTCGCTCGCCCGCAATCAGCCGCCGAAAAAAGGCGTGGCGATGACCGGCGAACTGACGCTGACCGGGCATGTGCTGCCGATTGGCGGAGTGCGTGAGAAGGTGATCGCGGCGCGGCGGCAGAAGATCTTCGAACTGATCCTGCCGGAGCCGAACCGGGGCAACTTCGAGGAGTTGCCGGATTATCTGAAGGAAGGCATTACCGTGCACTTTGCCAAGCGCTTTGCGGATGTAGCGAAAGTTTTGTTCTGATTCAGACATTGGTCGTTATCAATCAAACAACGATAACGACCAATACTTCTTCGCATAGCCGTGCACTTCTTAATTGCCAAGCGATATAAAAAACTGACATTTCTGACAGTTCCGAAGTTTTCTATCTTGAATAAGCTCTACCTTGTTTCTCCCCCCAAGTTAGACACAGGAGCTTCAAGATGAATAACTCAAAAGATGCAAGGACATTTGCTCGCGGTATTTTGACAGCCTACATTCCAGAGGACGTCAACTTCTCGACCGATAAACTAATCATAAGTACTCATAAAGAAACCCTAGCCCTGGAAGGAATATACCACCGTCCTGACCAACCGAATTTTTCAAGAAACGTCAGGGTTTTCCTGACAAAAAAAGACCAGAAGTATCCGGACAATGGCTGGCATAACTTTCCTGCAGAAAATATCAGAGTCGGATATGACGGAAATTTTAACGCCGATTTTTTTAGGACCATTCCGGGAGAAGGCGTTATTTTTCTCAACCTTGACCCTGCCACCCATCGCTACTCCTGTGCGATGGATATAAGTTTCACAAAAGAGGGCAGTGACGAAAGTTTTCCTGTTATTTGCTCATTTACCATGATCCATCAATAGTCTGCTGCTGATCAAAGTCAGCATTTTTGCATCGGCCGACGCTACGTTGCCGGATTATCTGAAGGAAGGGATTACGGTGCACTTTGCCAAGCGCTTTGCGGATGTGGCGAAGGTGTTGTTCTAACCCTGAGGCAATAAAAGCGCTGCAGGCTCGCGCCTGCAACGCTTTTTTATTTCGGTTAGTTTGTTAAAAACATAAAAGACAGCACAAAACAGCCTAAACAACTGTCAAGTCTGACAGTACCTTTTCTCAACTGCGCTATTGATACTGCGTGCTCAATTGGCTTCCAAAAGCGAGCACACAATGGAAAATCTGAACGCTACCCCTGCAGGTACTCTGCAAAATCTCTCCGGAGAATTCAAGGCGACATTTACCAGCGACACTGTTTCGGGCGCAGCACGGTATCAATACCAATCTCAACAACTCCAAAACAATCTGGCTGCCGCACCTGAGTATCTGGATTTTTACAGCACCTCAAGTTCAAGTCCTGACAGCCAATCCATCACCAATGATCGTCGAAGTATCAGGATTATATTCAGATCCGATCTTGCGCCTGGCACCTATGAGTTTCCTCCGGAAGGCGCTATAAGAAACGTGATTTACAGTGAAGTGCAAAAAGTCGGCATCGGTTTCTACGATACGAGCCACATAGCAACAAACGCCAGACTTGAGCTAAAGATCACCGAAGATGGCCGTCGTTACTCGGGCAAACTCGACTTCGACGTACTGATCAATGGAGAAACCCTTACAGTAAACTCCCACTTCGATGTTGTATTGCACTTCACCGCCCTCCCCTCAGGACAAGTCAACGTATCCAACTCCTCTTCTACTGAGGCACGCACTTCGGATGCTGTCCCGCAGAATATAACGGGCAAATTCAATGCGACATTCCCAACCTCACTCAATCCCGGTGAAACCTCTTTCGCAAGAGCCCCCTACCAATCCTCAAGCCTGAGCTACGACACGCTATTTCTGATTCCTGACATTAATTTTCTTAGCCGTAGCGGAATTCAACCCTTGGACAGTGACAGGACAAGCGACGCACGCGGATTTGAAATTTATTTGAAAAAAGGAATCACCTCTGGAACGTACCGCTACCCGGATCCGCTCAGCCCAATTACAAAATTGCTATACAGCGAAGTACGCCGAATAGGCGAAAAATATATAAATTTAAACTTTGAAACCTTAGAAGCGACTATTGAACTTGAAGTTTTCGATGAGCGTCGTTATGTCGCAAAAAGTTTAACCATGAAGGCCCGCCCACCCGCAGGGGCGATCTTGAATATCAACGCCGACTTTGACATTTATCTGTCCACTGATTAAACCCGACACGGGTTCTGAACGGCTTGACCGCCGCGCTCGGTTAAGCCGTTATCCGTGACCAATCCACACGCTCCGCGACACACTTTGTCTCATTCTCAGTTATGCTCGCCGTTCGTCGTCAACGCCGGAGCCACTGAGCCTATGTCCGCCACTCGCCTGTTTGTCCCTCTCGCCCTCTCTTTGCTGGCCGCCTGCGCCACGCAGCCAAAACAGAACGTGACCGTGGAAAACCAGAGCGAATGCCCCGTGCGTCTCACCAACGGTCAAAATCTGATCGTGATGCTGCCGAGCAACCCGACCACGGGCTATCGCTGGGCAATTCAGGATTCCGCCGGCGGCGTGCTACATGCACTCAGCCCTGAGGTTTACAGCAGTCCGAAAGATTCCGGCATGGTCGGCGCGGGCGGTTTTTCCACCTGGCGCTTCCAGGCCTTTGCCACCGGCAACGGCCGCCTGCGCCTGACCTCGCAGCAGCCGTGGGAACCGGAAGTTGAACCGGCAGAAACCTTCGACTGCGCCATTTCGGTGAACTGATCGTGGGCTGGCTGATTCTGGCGCTGATGGGCGCGGTGACGTTTCTCTACGGTGTGAGCACGCATGCGGCATTGCTCTGCCTGCTGGTCAAACCGTTACCGGTGCTGGCGCTGCTCGGCTGGCTGCACGATGCGCCACCCAGCGACTATCGACGCTGGATCAGTCTGGGGCTGATTTTCTCTGTGCTCGGTGACGTGTTGCTGGCGTGGCCGGGGGATTTGTTTGTGTTTGGCCTGGGGGCGTTTCTGGTGGCGCATCTGGCGTATCTCAAGGCTTACCTCAGCGATTGCAAGCGTTTGGCGCTCTTGCCGCTGGTGCTCGCGCTCGGCGTCGGCGCGGTGCTGCTGGGGATTTTGATTTCCAGTGGCCTCGGGCCGTTGCTAGTGCCAGTGGTCGTCTATGGCACCGCGATCAGCGCCATGCTCTGGCGCGCCCTCGCCCGCCTCGGCACCGATGTGCCCAAGCGATCGGCGCTGCTGGCGGCGGCGGGTGCGCTGGCGTTCGTGTTCTCCGACAGTGTGATCGGCATTGATCGCTTCGTATCGCCATTCCACGCCGCGCCGTACGTGATCATCCTCAGTTACTGGCTGGGGCAGTGGGGGATTGCCGCTTCGGCGTTTTCCGTGAAACACCGCTAACTTTGTAGTGAGGGGATTTATCCCCGATGGGCTGCGCAGCGGCCCTGAAACCGGTCAATCAGGTATGTCAGACAGACCGCAGGCACAGATCTTGGGGCTGCTTCGCAGCCCATCGGGGATAAATCCCCTCGCCACGTCGGACAACCCAAGCATCCCGACGCCACTTTGGCTAAAATGCCGGCCTTTTCATCAACACCGCCGGAACCGCCGTGAGCAAAGAACCCGATCGCATTTTCGCCCAGCCGATGGCCCAGGTGCCTGACTTCGCCTTCAACGAGGACGTGGTGCGGGTGTTCCCGGACATGATCAAGCGCTCGGTGCCGGGTTACCCGACCATCGTCGAAAACCTCGGCGTACTCGCGGCGCAATTCGCTCAACCGAACAGCGTTCTGTACGACCTCGGTGCTTCGCTCGGCGCCGTGACTCAAGCCTTGCGCCGTCACGTGCGCACCGACGGTTGCCGGGTGATCGCGGTGGATAACTCGGCGGCGATGGTCGAACGCTGCCGTGAATACCTCAACGGTCAGGATTCGATGTTCCAGGAGTTGTTACCGGTCGAAGTGATCGAAGGCGACATTCTCGCGCTCGAATTCAAACCGGCCTCGGTGGTGGCGCTGAACTTCACCCTGCAATTCATCGCCCCGGAGCAGCGCACCGCGTTGCTTTCGCGTATCCGCCAGTCGCTGCTGCCCGGCGGCGCGCTGATTCTGTCGGAGAAGCTGCGCTTCAACGATGCCGAAGAACACGCGCTGCTCACCGATCTGCATGTCGCGTTCAAACGCGCCAACGGCTACAGCGAACTGGAAATTGCCCAGAAGCGCAGCGCCATCGAAAACGTCATGAAGCCCGACAGCCTCGAAGAACACCGCGAACGCCTGTTGGCCGCCGGGTTCTCGAAAGTCGTGCCGTGGTTCCAGTGTCTTAACTTTGCCTCGTTGATTGCCTTGCCATGATTGATCTGTCCCCCCTCGCCCGCCGTCTGGCCGGCACCCCGCTGGCCGACTGGGCCAACACCTTGCAAGTGCAACTCGACAAGAAAATGCAGAAAGGTCACGGCGATCTGGAGCGCTGGCAGAGCGCGCTGGACGCGTTGCCGAAACTCCAGCCGACTGAAGTCGATCTGCTCAACGGCCTGAAACTCGACACCGACTGCGACGACGAAACCCGCGCGCAGATGCGCACCGCGCTGATGGGCCTGTCGCCGTGGCGCAAGGGGCCGTTCGACCTGTTCGGCGTACACGTCGACACCGAATGGCGCTCGGACTGGAAGTGGTCGCGGGTCGCCCCGCATCTGGACCTGAAGGGCAAACGCATCCTCGACGTCGGTTGCGGCAACGGCTATTACATGTGGCGCATGCTCGGCGCCGGTGCCGACAGCGTGATCGGCGTCGATCCGAACTGGCTGTTCTTCTGCCAGTTCCAGGCCGTGCAGCGTTATCTGTCCGAGCCGAATGCCTGGCACCTGCCGTTCCCGTTCGAAGACCTGCCGCCGAACCTCGAAGGCTTCGACACAGTGTTCTCGATGGGCGTGTTCTACCACCGTCGTTCGCCGATCGAGCATTTGCTGGCGCTGAAGGATTGCCTGGTCAAGGGTGGCGAGCTGGTGCTGGAAACGCTAGTGGTTGAAGGCGACAAGCATCAAGTGCTGGTGCCGGAAGATCGCTACGCGCAGATGCGCAACGTGTGGTTCCTACCATCGGTACCGGCGCTGGAGTTGTGGCTGCGGCGGGCAGGTTTCACCGATGTGAAATGCGTGGACGTCAGCACCACCACCGTTGAAGAACAACGCGGTACCGAGTGGATGAAGTATCAATCGTTGAGCGACTTCCTTGATCCCGAGGATCACAGCAAGACCATCGAAGGGCTGCCGGCGCCGATGCGCGCGGTGATTGTCGCGAAGAAATAACCCGATCTCCCCTACACGGGAGATCCCCCCTGTGCGAGCAAGCCCGCTCCCACATTGGGGGGTTGTGTTTATTCAGATGGTTTTGCGCGACGGGCTCTGAAGAATTCGGTCAGCACTGCTCCACATTCTTCGGCCAGCACCCCACCTTCATACAACACCCGGTGATTCAAAAAGCCCTGGGTAAAGAACTGGCCCTGACTCTGCACAATCCCGGCCTTCGGCTCCAGCGCGCCATACACCACCCGCGCAATGCGTGAATGCACGATCAGCCCGGCGCACATGCTGCACGGTTCCAGCGTCACGTACAGCGTGCTGCCGGGCAGGCGATAGTTGTTGATGGCCTGGGCAGCAGCGCGGATCGCGACCATTTCCGCGTGGGCACTCGGGTCGCTGGTGGTGATCGGGCAGTTGTAGCCACGCCCGATGATCTCGCCGCTCTGCACCAGCACCGCGCCCACCGGCACTTCGCCGAGGGCTGCGCCTTGGGCAGCAAGCTCCAGCGCTTCGCGCATGAAATCGCGGTCACGGCTGCGGTCGATGATCGCGGCGGGGCGAATCTGGCGCATCACTTCACCTCGATGGCGGCCATCAGGCCGGTTTCCATGTGGTCGATCACGTGGCAATGGAACATCCATACCCCCGGGTTATCCGCCACCAGCGCCACTTGCGCACGCTCGTTCTTGCCCAGCAGATAGGTGTCGGTGAAGTACGGAGTGATCTTGTGCCGGTTCGACGCAATCACCTTGAAGCTCATGCCGTGCAGGTGAATCGGGTGCTGGTACTGGGTCATGTTCTTCAGTTCGAAGATGTAGCTATGGCCCAGCTTCAGGCTGGCAATCGGCCGATCGGCGCAGGTCTTGTCGGTGATGTCCCAGGCCTTGCCGTTGATCTGCCACAGGCTCGGTGGCTTTCCGTTGTCGACATTCACCGACACCGAACCGACCCATTCGAAATTGAAGTTGAGTTTCTCGGCATTCGCCAGATCCGGTTCGGCCACCGGGTTGGCGGGCAAGGCTTTCGGCCACTCGGTCGGCGCATCGTTATTGGCCACCGAGCGCAGAGTCCCCAGACGCACCGGGCCGTTGCGCAGCGACAACTCTTCACCCGCCGCCGGCGCCTTGATCGCCAGGCAAATGCGCATGCCGGGGCCGAGCCAGTATTCCTTGCCCAGCGGCCGCGGCTCGATCGGGTTGCCGTCCAGCGCATAGATCTGCGCTTCAACGCCGGGAATGTTGATGCGATACGTCAGGGTGTTGTCGAGATTGAGCAAACGCACCCGGGTGATCTGCCCGGCCGGCAACTCGATCACCGGCGTTGGCACGCCGTTGATGGTCGACAAGCGCCCCGCCGTACCGCCACGCGCCGCTTCACGGGGAATGCTGAACTCGACGAAATTGCCTTGCTCGTCGATGTGCCAGTTCTTCAGGCTCAGGGTCTTTTCGTACTTGAAACCGGTGGGCTCGCGCTCTTCGACAATCAACGGCCCGACCAGCCCGCGCCCCAGCTCCTCGCTGCTGCTGACGTGCGGGTGATACCAGTAGCTGCCGGCGTCCGGCACGCGGAATTTGTAATCGAAATATTCACCGGGCAGCACCGGCAATTGCGAGACGTACGGCACGCCGTCCATCTCCAGCGGCAGACGGATGCCGTGCCAGTGAATGGTGGTCGCCACCGGCAGGTGGTTGATGAAACGCACCCGCAGCCACTCGCCCTGACGCACACGCAGTTCGGTGCCCGGCGCCGATGGGCCGAAAGCCCAGGCCTCGGTCTTGTGCCCTGGCACCAATTCAACGTCCAGTGGCGCCGCGATCAGCTCGTAGTCGTGGCCCGCGTCAGCATCGGCCATCTTGCCCAGCCAGTAGCGCGACGCGCCTCCCGCCCCGACACCAACGACAACAAGACCGGCCAGGCCACCGAGGATTTGGCGACGGGTAAAGGACATGAACTCAACTACCTCACGTATCTGCGTCGGGCACCGGGCCCGCAAAAGGCAAATACGATACACCTGCAATTGCGAAACAGTAAGGGCAGCGCGGCGGATGGACGCAGTTGCGCCTCGCGCGTACACGATTTCGATCGATCAAGTGACATAACTATGTAGTGCACATGCATCGAACAGCCGGGCCATCCTGTGCCACCCGTTTCTCAAGGACAGAGAGCCCAAACACATGCCCAACCCGATGCCCAACGCCGCCGACAAGGCCGCGCTCAAGGCGATTGCCGCCACCGTCATCCAGACCTGCCCGAGCCTGCAGGACGCTGCTCGACAGGTCGCCAGCGACTTGTTGATCAAATACCAGATCCACGGTCTGGATCCGGATCAAGTGTATTTCCACCGCTTCGACGCCTCGCAAAGCAGTTCGAAAGCCTTCACCGGCTGGGAGCATGTGCACGCCACGCCCACGTCAAGCATGACCCTGACCCAGTTGGTGATTCACCGCTTCCGCGTCACCGATCAGGACAACGCCGACCTGCTCGACGTCTATGGCGGTTTCTATACTGCCGGTCCCGATGCCCGCACCTTCGATGAACGCAATGAAGTGCGCCTGCACGGCAACGATGTGCTCAAGGACTTCTGGAGCATCGACTTCAGCGCACTGTACGACGCTCAACTGAACGCTTTCTGGAATACCAGCGGCAGCGACTTTCGTACCCTGGCCAAGTGCAACTTCCTGATCAAAGCGCTGCAGGCGCGGGACAAACGTCAGCTGAGTGGCGAGGATTTCCAGTTCGTCACGCAAGCGGCGATCGGCCCGCTGACGTGGCCAGTCAGCCTGCCAATGCTGCAGACCAGCCACCCTTGCCCGGACAGTGTGCGCACGCTGGACATTGCCGGTTACGCCGCTACCAACGTCCTGCGTTTCGTCATGCCCCAGGGTCGGCAGATCCTCTACCTGCCCGGCGACAGCGATGCATTCCATGTACTGGAAAGCGCCACCGACCTGCACTTCTGGATCCTGCAGCGGATGAACACACCTGCGGCGCGCGAGACATTCCTTGCGCATTTCTCGCTGGCCGACCGGCAGCAGATCAACGCCAACCTCGGTGACCTGATGAATCGCCTGGTGGCCACGTGGGGCCGCTACGATCATTCGCTGATCAATCAGAACAACCGCGCGGTCAGTGGCGACGCCTTCACCTGGCTGAGTGACTCGACCCGCACGGCGATGTTTGCCGAAGCCAGCCTGTCCCTGACCTCCAACGGTGACCTGCGCAAGAAGCTGTGGATCGGCTACCTCAGCGCCGGGGTCAAAGTGTTCGGGCCAATGGCGGTGGTCGGCTGGCCAGTCGCATTGCCGGTGATCGGCGCCAGCATTGCCAACATGGGGCTGAACATCGATCAGGCGGTCAATGGCAAAACCGCGGCCGAGCGCAAGGCCGGGATTGTCGGGGCGGTGCTCAACGGCATCGACATGCTGTTCAATCTGCTGGCACTCAAGGGTCCGGGATCGCTGGCCGAGGTCGGCCCCGAGGTGGATGCCGCCGAAGCGGCGGAAATGAGCGACCTGACCGATAAAGTCGGGACGCCGATGGGTGGGCCTCAGCCGCCGATTGCCACCCCCCTGATTGAAGACACCCCGCGACCGGTCATTCCGCCGAGCTGGCAAGCCAATGAGTTGCTCGACGGCATTACGCCGGTGAGCGAGCCCGGAAAATTCCAGGGCATTTATCTGCTCGATTCGAACCCCTCAACCGCCATCCTGATGGACGACACCGCCTATTACGTCCGCTACGAAGCCGACATCAACGGCAGCGGACACTGGGCGGTCATCGATCCTGAGCACCCCCACGGCTTTACTCGCTCGATCCCGGTACGCCTGAACCCTGAGGGTGAATGGGAAACCATGCCTCGCGCAGGACTCGCCGGCGGTGGCAAACCGGCACTGGCCGGATCAAGCAGCCGCAGCCCGCTGACCGCCCTGCCCGCCTCGCAGTACGACGTACCCGCACCGCTCAAGGCGCATCTGGAGGAAGGCGCGGCCGGGCTGAATGACGAGGCCTTGCGTGACTTCTACGACAGCCTGAACGAGTTCGATGCATTCAGGGATTTCAAGGTCATCCGCAAACGCCTGTATCACGATGCACTGGATTTTTTCAGCACGCTGCGCCTGCCCGTTCGTCCTCCGGTGCCCGCCCTGGCGGCAGACGCGACCGCTGAAGAGATCATCGAAAAAATCCTCGAACATGCCCGGGGCCTGGTCATCGGCGAGAGCCACACGGCCATCGGCAGCAAGCAATGGCTGATCGAAAACATGCCATTGCTCGCCAGCAAACAGGTGAAGAGCCTGTACATGGAGCACCTGCTGACCGACTTCCATCAAGCCGCGCTGGATGAATTCTTCCGCACCGGCAACATGCCGCAAAAACTCGAGGCCTATCTCAAGGCACTCGACGTCGGCAACATGACCGATCCGCTGGAGCGCTACACGTTCCTGGAACTGGTCAAGGAAGCCAGAAAGCAGGGGATCCATGTACAAGCCATCGATTGCATGGCGAGTTACCGACTCAACGGCATGGACTTGCCATTGGGCAACAACACCGCGCGGCAGAAAATGATGAATTACTTCGCGCGTCTGATGATCCGTGCCGATCAGTCCGCACGCGGCGCGCACAAATGGGTGGCGCTGATGGGCAACTCTCACTCCAACACTTTTGATGGGGTTGCCGGCGTCAGCGAACTGGAAGAGGCGATCGGCATTCGCGTCGAGGATGTCGCCGAAGGGACTTCACGGGGCATTGAAGTCGATCCCGGAAGAATCCTGCCCTTGGGCGGTACGGCGCACGATCGTTCCGCGCTGGTCAGAGGCGACTTGCGCCTGCAAATCGAAACTCCCTGGATCGCGCACACCATGACCGAATTTGAAACCCTGCTGCCTCGCTACGGCATGTATTCCCTGAAGCAGCAACCTAACATGACGTTCATTGTGCATCGCAGCCGCACGAGAGAGCTGGTGCGAACCGTCATCGACACCGACGGCAAACATTTCTACATCGAACGCCCCGGCTGGCCTTCGGTGAGCGGTAAACGCTACCCGAGCATGAAAGCGCTGCTGCAAGCTCTGGATGACATGGGCATGCAACTGGGTGGCTGGTCAAAACCGCTGTAACGCAAAAACAGAAAAGCCGTGTGAAACGGATTTCACACGGCTTTTCGGTTACAGCGATCAAGCCTTTACGGCTTGCTCGGCATTATTCCCACTCAATGGTCGCCGGCGGCTTGCTCGACACGTCGTAAGTGACGCGCGAAATACCTTCGATTTCATTGATGATACGGCCGGAGACGGTTTCCAGCAGTTCGTAAGGCAGGTGTGCCCAACGTGCGGTCATGAAGTCGATGGTTTCCACGGCACGCAGGGCCACGACCCAGGCGTAACGACGGCCATCGCCGACCACGCCAACCGATTTCACTGGCTGGAACACCACGAAGGCCTGGCTGACTTTGTGATACCAGTCGGCTTTGCGCAGTTCTTCGATGAAGATATGGTCGGCGCGACGCAGCAGGTCGGCGTATTCCTTCTTCACTTCACCGAGGATGCGCACGCCCAGACCCGGGCCCGGGAACGGGTGACGGTAGACCATGTCGTACGGCAGGCCCAGTTCCAGACCCAGACGACGGACTTCGTCCTTGAACAGTTCGCGCAGTGGCTCGACCAGTTTCAGGTTCATTTCTTCCGGCAGGCCGCCCACGTTGTGGTGCGACTTGATCACGTGCGCCTTGCCGCTTTTCGCGCCAGCCGACTCGATCACGTCCGGGTAGATGGTGCCTTGCGCCAGGTACTTGATGTTGTCCAGCTTGCAGGATTCGGCATCGAACACGTCGATGAAGGTACGGCCGATGATCTTGCGCTTCTTCTCTGGATCAGCTTCGCCGGCCAGGTTGTTCAGGAACTGGTCTTCCGCGTTGGCGCGGATCACCTTGACGCCCATGTTCTCGGCGAACATGGCCATCACTTGCTCGCCTTCGTGCAGACGCAGAAGGCCGTTGTCGACGAAGACGCAGGTCAGCTGGTCGCCGATGGCCTTGTGCAGCAGCGCCGCAACCACCGAGGAGTCAACGCCGCCGGACAGACCCAGCAGCACGTTGTCGGTGCCGACTTGTGCGCGGATGTTGGCGATGGCGTCTTCAGCGATCTTCGACGGGGTCCACAGGGCTTCACAGCCGCAGATGTCGAGCACGAAGCGCGAGAGGATGCGACCGCCCTGCTTGGTGTGGGTCACTTCCGGGTGGAACTGCACGCCGTAGTAAGCGCGCTCGTCGTTGAACATGCCGGCGATCGGGCAGCTTGGGGTGCTGGCCAGGATGTGGAAGTCTTCCGGCATCTTGGTGACCTTGTCACCGTGGCTCATCCACACGTCGAGACCGAACAGGCCATCGGCGTCGATGTGGTCTTCGATGCCGTCGAGCAGGCGGCTCTTGCCGACTACGTCAACGCGGGCGTAACCGAACTCACGCAGCTCGGAACCTTCAACCTTGCCGCCCAGTTGCTCGGCCATGGTCTGCATGCCGTAGCAGATACCGAAGACCGGCACGCCCAGATCGAAGACTGCCTGTGGGCAGCGCGGGCTGTTGGCTTCGTGCACGGACTCGGGGCCGCCGGCGAGGATGACGCCTTTAGGTGCGAATTCGCGGATCGCCTCTTCGTCCATGTCGAACGGGTGCAGCTCGCAATACACACCGATCTCGCGCACGCGGCGGGCAATCAGTTGGGTGTATTGCGAACCGAAGTCGAGGATCAGGATGCGGTGAGCGTGAATGTCGAGGGCCATGATTCAGTCTCGTCTAAGTAATTCAGAAACAGTCGTGATTCAGAAACAACTCGGGGCTGAATAAAACAGCCCCGGTTGCTTAACGATTTGCTTGAAGCATCAACCTACGCGGTAGTTTGGCGCTTCTTTGGTGATCTGCACGTCGTGAACGTGGGATTCGGCCATACCGGCACCGGTGATCCGCACGAACTCAGGCTTGGTGCGCATTTCTTCGATGTTGGCGCTGCCGGTGTAACCCATCGAGGAACGCAGACCGCCCATCAACTGGTGGATGATCGCCGTCAGGGTGCCTTTGTACGGCACACGGCCTTCGATCCCTTCCGGAACGAGCTTCTCGGCGCCTGCCGAGGAGTCCTGGAAGTAACGGTCGGAAGAACCTTGCGCCTGGGACATGGCGCCCAGCGAACCCATGCCGCGATAAGCCTTGTACGAACGGCCCTGGAACAGTTCGATCTCGCCCGGGGCTTCTTCAGTACCGGCGAACATCGAACCCATCATCACGCAGGACGCACCGGCCACGATGGCCTTGGACAGGTCACCGGAGAAACGGATGCCGCCGTCGGCGATCAACGGCACGCCAGTGCCTTCAAGGGCAGCGGCGACGTTGGCGATGGCACTGATTTGCGGCACGCCGACACCGGCGACGATACGGGTGGTGCAGATCGAGCCAGGGCCGATACCGACCTTGACCGCATCGGCACCCGCTTCGGCCAGGGCCTTGGCGGCTGCGCCGGTGGCGATGTTGCCGCCGATCACCTGCACTTCAGGGAAATTCTCTTTGACCCAGCGAACGCGGTCGATCACGCCCTTGGAGTGACCGTGTGCGGTGTCGACCACCACCACGTCCACACCGGCGTTGACCAGCGCGGCAACGCGGTCACCGGTGTCTTTACCGGTACCGACGGCAGCGCCAACGCGCAGACGACCTTGATCATCCTTGCTGGCCAGCGGGTAGGCTTTGGCTTTTTCGATGTCTTTGACGGTCATCATGCCTTTGAGGGCAAACTTGTCGTCGACGATCAGGACTTTTTCCAGGCGGTGCTTGTGCAGCAACTCGCGGACTTCGTTCTTGTCGGCGCCTTCACGCACGGTGACCAGACGCTCTTTAGGCGTCATCACTTCACGTACGGTGGCTTCCAGACGGGTTTCGAAGCGGACGTCACGGGAGGTGACGATGCCGACCAGGTCGCCATCGTGCAGCACCGGAACGCCGGAAATGTTGTGCATGCGGGTCAGTTCGAACAGGTCACGCACCGTGGCATCAGCCTCGATGGTGATCGGATCTTTCACGACGCCGGCTTCGAACTTCTTGACCTTACGCACTTCGGCAGCTTGCTGCTCGATGGTCATGTTCTTGTGGATGATACCGATACCACCTTCCTGAGCCATGGCGATTGCCAGACGGGCTTCAGTAACGGTGTCCATGGCGGCAGAAACCAGAGGAATATTCAGCTCGATGCCACGGGTAAGGCGGGTCTTGAGACTGACTTCGTTAGGAAGCACCTCGGAATAACCAGGCACTAGGAGAATGTCGTCGAATGTCAGAGCTTCTTGGCTGATACGCAGCATCGCGGGGGCTCCCGAGCGGGAAAATGGAAGCGCGCCATTATAGTCAGACACCCCCTGCTGTTCAATGTAAAACTCAGCTTAATATCAATGTTGCTGATGTACGGAGACCCCCGCTGCTACAGCTCCACCTTGACCCAAGAGACAGGTTGATCGAGCCAATCGGCAAACTCATCGATAAAGCTCTGCTTGAACCCGGCTTCCAGCCAGTTGTTGAAGATGAAGCCGAGGTTGGAAAACGCACATTCCTGCAAGAACAGAAAGCCGTTGATGTCGTCTTCATGCCCGCATTCCGGGCAGGTAAAGTTGTCGGTGCGGCCTGGAAACCAGTCTTCCAGGCTTTCGAACAGCGCTTCGCCGACTTCGCGGCGGCACTCGGCGCACCCGGCTTCTTCGAGAAAGCCCTTGGCCGGCGTGTAGATGCAGCGCTTGACGATGATCTCCAGTCCATTGACCGGCTCACCGAAGGGCAGCGCCTCGGGGTGCAGCACCACCGCACGCGCGCCGTCGGCAATCGCATGGGCCATGCGATTGCCGGTGCGGCCGCAAGTGGTCAGCTGTTCTTCGATGATGTTCTTGCGCACCAGCCAGCGCACGATCGCCCGCGCCCGGGGTTCGTGGACCGGCAGGGTGGAGATTTTCGGGACGATGATGCTTTGCGAATTCATGGAAAGTCCTGCGGTATGGCTTCTGACGCCTTCGCGAGCAAGCCCGCTCCCACAGGGATATGCATTCCAATGTGGGAGCGGGCTTGCCCGCGAAGGGGCCCTAAAGGCCGGCAGCTTAATCCCTGACGAAATCCGGTCAAGTGCTCACGCCATACTAATAATGTAGCGTCCGATCAACGCAATCCCGCTCGCCAGCACCAGCCAGGTCACCAATCGCACAAACGCCTCGCGCGACAACTTCATGGTCAAACGCCGCCCGATCCACAGGCCCAGCACCATGGCCGGCAACAGACACAGCGCCAACATCAACAAGGGTAGCTCGGCATACACCCCGGCGATGGCGAACAGACTCAAACGCACCACCGTGCTACAACTGATCAGCGCACTTTGCGTAGCCCGCGCCGCGTCCTTGGGCAGGCGGCTGTTGAGATAGATCGCATATAGAAAGCCGCCACTGCCAAACAGCGCGCCAAACAGCCCGCCTACCGTGCCCATCGGTAGCGCCCATGCGGCAGACAACTGCGTCGGCCGGGTTTTCACCCACAGGCTGTAAACCGCATAAGTGCTGATGAATAACCCCATCAACAGCAGCAACAGGTCGGATTTGAGGTTGAGCAGGAAAATCACCCCCAACGTGCACCCCACCGCCATGCACGGCAGCAGCCGCAACAACTCAGGCTTCGCCACATCCCGGCGCGAGGGCAGCAGATTGCCGAACGCCGCGACAAAATCCAGCAGCACCAGCAGCGGCACGATTTTCGACAGCGGCATGAACAGAATCAGAATCGGCCCCGCGACCAGTGCGGTACCGAACCCGGCAATCCCGAACACGATATAGGCCAGTGCGATTCCCAGTCCGATCACCACCCAGCCGCCCGCGCCCCATGTCCATTCACTCAACAACCCCGCCACGCTCATCGGTCCGCTTCCTTTATAAGCCTGTGATGACTTTAGCCAGCGCCATGCCTTGCGACTAATATGATCAAAGTCACTCACTCATCTCGAAAAGGCATACCTGGTGCTTTCGACCCGTCAACTGCGCTACTTCGTGGAAATCGCCGAATGTGGCAGCTTCAGTGCGGCGGCTGAACGCCTGTTCATCGCGCAGTCGGCGCTGAGCCGGCAGATCAAGGACATGGAAACCCGCCTGCAAACCCCGCTGTTCGAACGCACCGCACGCCAGCCCCGGCTCACGGCGGCGGGTGAAGCGTTTCTGCCGCGGGCCAGAAACCTGCTCAATGAACTGAGCAAAGCCAGCGCGATGGCGACCGAAGTTGGTAACGGACAACTGGGCACGCTGCGCCTGAGTCATTCCAGCACCGTGTCGATCAACGGGCATTTATTACGTCGGATCAGCACTTATCTCGATCAGCAGCAGGGCGTGTCGCTGGACATCGGCAAGCTGTCCTCCGAGGCGCAGCTTGAGGAACTCGCGGAAGGACGCCTGGACATTGGCCTGTTGCGCCTGCCGGTGCTGCGTCAGCGTGAAGGTATTCAGGTGGTGCCATTGTTCACCGAACGCTTGCTTCTGGCGGTGCCGAACGATCATCGCCTGGCCGATTCAGCCGCTGTCGAATTGGCGCAACTGAAGGACGAGCCGTTTATCTCGATCCCGCATCCGCAGCGTGGCGGGCTCAGCTATTTGTGTGCCGACCTGTGTATGCGTCAGGGCTTTTTTCCCAAAGCGGCGCGGGTGATGTCGCGTAAGACTACGCAGTTGCAGTTGATCCAGGCTGGATTCGGCATCGCCCTGCTGCCCGAATCAATGCAGGACATCGCCCCCGGCGGTGTACGATTTCTGCCGCTGAGCGATCCCGATTGCCAAAGCACCGTGGCCCTCGCCTATCGCCAGAACCCCACGCCACTGGTTCAACACTTCATCAATATGTTCACAAAACCCTGTGGGAGCGGGCTTGCTCGCGAAAGCGGCGTGTCAGTCGAAACTTGATTTGCCTGCCACACCGCTTTCGCGAGCAAGCCCGCTCCCACAATTGGTTTTGTGTTGGGTCATGGTGATCGACAGGCAAATGCCCTTAAACTGCGCCCCATGATTAAAGATCCCTTTGCAAGACTTGGCCTGGACCGTGAAGTCCTGACCGTCAGCCAGCTCAACGGCCGCGCGCGGGTGTTGCTCGAAGACGTGTTCAGCAACATCTGGGTCGAAGGCGAAATCTCCAACCTCGCCCGCCCGGCGTCCGGCCATGTGTATTTCACCCTCAAGGACAGCGGTGCGCAGGTGCGTTGCGCGCTGTTCCGCAATAATGCGGCGCGGGTGCGTCAGGCGTTGAAGGACGGTCTGGCCGTGAAGGTGCGCGGCAAGGTCTCGCTGTTCGAAGGGCGCGGCGACTATCAGCTGATTCTCGATACCGTGGAGCCGGCCGGTGACGGCGCGCTGCGCCTGGCCTTCGATGCGCTGAAGGAAAAGCTCAGCGCCGAAGGTCTGTTCAGTGCCGAACGCAAAGTGCCGTTGCCGGCGCATCCGCAACGCATCGGCATCATCAGTTCACCGACCGGCGCGGTGATTCGCGACATCATCAGCGTGTTCCGCCGCCGGGCGCCGCAGGTGCAACTGACGCTGATCCCGACTGCCGTGCAGGGCCGTGAAGCCACCGCGCAAATCGTCCGCGCCCTGAAACTGGCCGACGCCCGTGGTTTCGACGCACTGATCCTCGCCCGTGGCGGTGGTTCGCTGGAAGACCTCTGGTGCTTCAACGAAGAAGCCGTGGCTCGCGCGGTCGATGCCTGCGTGACGCCGATTGTCAGCGCCGTCGGGCATGAAACCGACGTGTCGATCAGTGACTTCGTGGCTGACGTGCGCGCCCCAACGCCCTCCGCCGCCGCCGAACTGCTGGCCCCGGATTCGAGCCACCTGATCCGTCAGGTCGAAAGTCTGCACCGGCGTCTGGTGATGCGCATGCGCGACCGGCTGATGCGCGATCGTCTGCGCCTGGAAGGCATGGCCCGCCGCCTGCGTCATCCCGGCGAACGCCTGCGCCAGCAAGCGCAACGCCTGGATGACCTGGACATGCGCATGCGCCGGGCTTTCGAGCGTCAGCTCAATACCCGCCGCGAGCGTTTGATCCGTCTGGAAACCCGCCTCGCCGGGCAACACCCGGGACGCCAACTGGCGATGCTGCGCCAGCGCCTCGACAGCCTCGCCGAACGCCTGCCGCGAGCCATGCGCGAAGGCCTGAAAAGCCGTCGCCTGCAACTGCACAGCCAGATGCAGACGCTGCATGTGGTCAGTCCGCTGGCGACCCTCGGCCGTGGCTACAGCATTCTGCTCGATGAGCGCGGGCACGCCATTCGCAACGCCGCGCAGACCCACACCGGCCAACGCCTGAAGGCCAGACTGGGCGAAGGCGAACTGCAAGTGCGCGTCGAGGACAATCACCTGACGCCTGTCACCCTCTCTTTACTGGACTGATCCATGCCGCGCTTTTTTGCTCCGTTATTGTTGCTGTGCCTGACCTCCTTCAACGCCCACGCCGACAGCTACATCACCCGTTTGCTGAACAAACCGGTGCCGGGCGGCGTCGCGGTGGTCGATCTGGGCAGCGCCGCGCAGGCACCAAAAGCCACCTATCAGGGCAAACCGGTGCTGGTGGTGAAAGAACAGAACAACTGGCTGGCGATTGTCGGCGTGCCGCTGACGGTCAAACCCGGCAGCCAGCAGATCAGCAGCGGCGGGCGCAATCTGCCGTTCACTGTTGGCACCAAGAAATACCCGGAACAGCACATCACCCTGAAGAACACTCAACAGGTCAATCCGAACCCGGCCAACCTCAAGCGCATCGAGGGTGAACTGGCCGAGCAGATCAAGGCCTACCGCAGCTTCAGTCCGAATACCCCGAGCAACCTGCTGCTGGACAAACCGGTCAACGGACCATTGTCGAGCAAGTTCGGTGTGCGCCGCTTCTTCAATGGTGAAGAGCGCAACCCACACGCCGGCCTCGATTTTGCGGTGCCGGCCGGCACGCCGATCAAGACTCCGGCGGCGGGCAAAGTGATTCTGACCGGCAACTACTTCTTCAACGGCAACACGGTGTTTGTCGATCACGGACAGGGCTTTATCAGCATGTTCTGCCACATGTCGAAAATCGACGTGAAGGTCGGCGATCAACTGGCCCGTGGCGCGGTAGTTGGCAAGGTCGGCTCGACCGGCCGGGCGACCGGGCCGCACATGCACTGGAACATCAGCTTGAACGATGCGCGGGTGGATCCGGCGATTTTCATTGGTGCGTTCCAACCGTAATTCCTGATTGAGGCTACCGGCCCCTTCGGGAGCAAGCCCCCTCCCACACTGGATTTGTGTTGTGAACACGATCAACTGTGGGAGCGGGCTTGCTCGCGAAGGCGGCCCATCCCACACCGCAAATACTGCTCACACCCCACCAGTTTCAATTGCGCCCCAATCCAACCCCGCGCAAACATCAATAAGATCATCCGCCTGAAGCACAATAAAATCGCGCAAATCCGCGCTTTTCGAGTATTCCTCTCAATTTTTTTCGACTGCTTGCCATCCTCTCCCCTCGCGGTTAGGGTTGAAGGCATGAAAACCTCTCACACCCTTATTCAGCTTCGCCAGCACCGTAGTTTGTGCCTCGTCAGCGCACGACTGCCGGGCTGAATCGCTGCGCCTCGTCCCACGCTGTTCCCCGAACATTCGTTCCACCGGCAGGCCGCCTCTTTTCGGCCCAGACAATAAGGAATTTCCCGATGAGCATGCTCAAAGACCCGTCTTCGAAATACCGCGCGTTCCCCGTCATCAATCTGCCGGATCGCACCTGGCCGTCGAAAACCATCGACGCCGCGCCGATCTGGTGCAGCTCCGACCTGCGTGACGGCAACCAGTCGCTGATCGAGCCGATGGACGCGGTGAAGAAGCTGCGCTTCTGGAAAACCCTCGTTCAGGTGGGTGTGAAGGAAATCGAAGCCTCGTTCCCGGCCGCTTCGCAAACCGACTTCGACTTCGTGCGTACCCTGATCGAAGAAGGCCACATCCCGGACGACACCACCATTCAGGTGCTGACCCAGGGCCGTGAAGACCTGATCGAGCGCACCTTCGAATCCCTGCGCGGGGCGAAGAAAGCCATCGTTCACCTGTACAACGCCACCTCGCCGTCCTTTCGTCGCATCGTCTTCAACCAGGACAAGGACGGCATCAAGGCGATCGCGGTCAACGCTGCCAAGCTGTTCGTCAAATACGCGGCGATGCAGCCGGACACCGAGTGGACTTTCGAATACTCCCCGGAAACCTTCAGCGCCACCGAGCTGGAGTTCGCCAAGGAAGTCTGTGACGCGGTGATCGAGGTCTGGAATCCGACGCCTGAGCACAAGATGATCCTCAACCTGCCGGCCACCGTCGAATGCGCAACTCCGAACGTCTACGCCGACCAGATCGAATGGTTCGGCCGCAACATCAACCGTCGTGACAGCGTGATCATCAGCCTGCACACCCACAACGACCGTGGCACCGGCGTCGCCGCCACCGAGTTGGGCCTGATGGCCGGCGCGGATCGCGTCGAAGGCTGCCTGTTCGGCAACGGCGAGCGCACCGGTAACGTCGACCTCGTCACCGTAGCCCTGAACATGTACACCCAAGGCGTTGACCCTGAGCTGGACTTCTCCGACATCGACGGCGTGCGCAAAGTCGTCGAAGAGTGCAACCAGATCCAGGTACACCCGCGTCACCCGTACGTCGGCGACCTGGTCCACACCGCATTCTCCGGCTCGCACCAGGACGCGATCCGCAAGGGCTTCGCCCAGCAGAAACCGGACACCCTGTGGGAAGTCCCGTACTTGCCGATCGACCCGGCCGACATTGGCCGCAGCTACGAGGCGGTGATTCGTGTAAACAGCCAGTCGGGCAAGGGCGGCATCGCCTACCTGCTGGAGCAGGAATACGGCATCAGCTTGCCGCGTCGCATGCAGATCGAGTTCAGCCAGGTGGTGCAGCGTGAAACCGATCGCCTCGGCCTGGAGATGACCGCCAAGCAGATCCACTCGCTGTTGATCAGCGAATACCTGCAAGCCAACACCCCGTACGCGCTGGTCAGCCATCGCCTGCAGGAAGAAAACGGCAACAGTGCCGTCGAAGTGGAAGTGGCGAGCAAGGGTCAGGGCGAAACCAACCTGCACTGGCGCGGCAAGGGCAACGGTGCGCTGGAAGCACTGGTGGCCGGTCTGCCGATTCCGGTGGAGATCATGGACTACAACGAACACGCGATCGGCGCGGGCACCAATGCCAAGGCCGCCGCGTACATCGAGCTGCGCGTGAATGGCGAGCGTGCGGTGCACGGCGTGGGTATCGATGAAAACATCACTACCGCCAGCTTCAAGGCGCTGTTCAGTGCGCTGAACCGCTCGTTGAGCCAGCCTGAGGCGAAAGCGGCTTAAGCATTCGCTGACATGCAAAAGGCCCCGGAATGTAAGTTCCGGGGCCTTTTTTTGCCTGATGCTTTTTTACTGACTTTTATGGCCCCTTCGCGAGCAGGCTCGCTCCCACATTTAGAGTGCATTTCCCTGTGGGAGCGAGCCTGCTCGCGAAGGCGTCCTGACAGGCGCTGCGAGTATCAGGTGAACTCGAAGGTATCTGCATCCAGATTGGCCGGAAAGCGCTCCCGATACGCCGCCAATGACGCGGCCTCCAGCACAACCTTGAACACGCCGTCGGCCTCCCCCGCCGCCAGCAATGTCTCGCCCTGGAAATCCAGCACCTGACTGTCGCCGGTATAGGCAAAGCCCTTGCCGTCGGTGCCGATCCGGTTCACTGCCGCCACGTAGCACAGGTTTTCAATCGCCCGCGCCGGCAACAAGCGGTTCCAGTGCAGACGCCGCGCACCCGGCCAGTTGGCGGTGTACAGCAGCAGATCGGTGTCCTGCGCGTCGCGACTCCACACCGGGAAGCGCAAGTCGTAGCAAATCAGCGGCCGGATGCGCCAGCCCTTGAGTTCGAACTGCACCTGGCGCTCGCCGGGGGTGTAGTGGTTGTGCTCACCGGCCATGCGGAACAGGTGGCGCTTGTCGTAATGCCAGACTTCGCCGTCCGGGCGTGCCCACAGCAGGCGATTGCGATGGCTGCCGTCCGCCGCCTGAATGATCACGCTGCCGGTGATCACCGCATTCAGTTTCGCGGCCTGCGCCTTCATCCACTTGCTGGTCGGGCCATGCTCGGCTTCGGCGAGGGTTTCCGACTCCATGGAGAAGCCAGTGGTGAACATCTCCGGCAGGATGATCAGGTCCGCGCCCCGGGCCTGCTCCAGCAGCACCTCGAAGTGCTCGAGGTTGGCCTGACGGTCATGCCAGGCCAGGCTGGTCTGGATCAGCGCCAGATGGAGATCGGGCAATGCACTCAGATCACGCATAGTTTTGCCGCTGCTTCGCGCAGCGTCTCCTCGCGTTTGGCAAAGCACAGGCGCACCAGGCGCTGGCCTTCGGGTGGATTCTGATAGAACACCGACACCGGAATGCTCGCCACGCCGTGTTCGCGAGTCATCCAGATCGCCATGTCGACGTCGTTCAAGTCAGGACGGATCTGCGAGTAGTCGACCAACTGGAAATACGTGCCGGTGACGCGGGTAAAGGTGAAGCGTGACGGCGCCAGCAAATCGCAGAACAGGTCGCGCTTGGCCTGATAGAAACCCGGAAGCTCTTCGACGTGTTCCGGGTGCTCGGCCATGTAATCGGCCAGGGCATATTGCAGCGGCGTGACACCGCAGAAACTGACGTACTGGTGCACTTTGCGCAGCTCGGCGGTCAGCGCCGGGGGCGCAACCACGTAACCGGTTTTCCAGCCGGTGACGTGGTAGGTCTTGCCGAACGAGCTGACCACGAAGGCGCGCTGATACAGCTCTTCGTGAGCCAACACACTGACATGCGGCACGCCGTCGAACACCAAGTGTTCGTACACCTCGTCGCTGATCAGATAGATGTCGCGACCACGGATCAACTCCGCCAGTTGATCCAGTTCGGCACGGCTGATCAGTGCACCGCTCGGGTTGTGCGGTGTGTTGATGACGATCATTTTCGTGCGCGGGCTGAGGGCCGCGGCGAGCTTGTCGAAATCGATGGAGAAATCGTGCGGGTTCAGTTGCACATGCACGCAGCGGCCGCCCGCCAACTGCGTCGCCGGTTCATAGCTGTCGTAGCACGGGTCGAACACGATGACTTCGTCACCGCTGTGGATAACCGCCTGAATCGCACAGAAGATCGCCTGGGTCGCACCTGGCGTCACGGTCACTTCGCTGTCGGCATCGACTTTCACGCCATAGCTGCGCGCGATTTTCGCCGCGATTTGCTCGCGCAGCGCCGGCAGGCCGGTCATCGGTGAATACTGGTTATGGCCGCTGGCGATATGCCGACCGACCGCGTCACGCAGGGACTGCGGGCCGTCGAAATCAGGAAAACCCTGGGACAGGTTGATCGCTCCGGTCTGCGCCGCGAGCTGAGACATCTGCGTGAAAATAGTGATGCCGACATTCGGCAGCTTACTGGTGATCATCGAGGGGTTCCCTGCTCTACACCCGGCTCTGACGGCGGCGCGGGAGAGCCCGAGAATAGCCCATCCGGCGCCCATAAAAAAAGGGCGCCCAACTGAGCACCCTTCTTTCATTTATAGCGCAGCAACCTTGTGGCGAGGGGATTCATCCCCGATCGGCTGCGAAGCAGTCGCAAACCCTATGACAGGTATTTGGGGTCGCTTCGCAACCCGTCGGGGATAAATCCCCTCACCACAGGATCACTTTTTGTCGCGGCGTTTCTTGCTGGCTTTCTTGTTGTGCGACATCAAGCGACGCTTCTTGTTGACCTGGCGGTCGGTCAGCGTGTTCTTGTTGCCTTCGTACGGGTTCTCGCCACCTTTGAACTCGATGCGGATCGGCGTACCGACCAGCTTCAGCACACGGCGGTAAGTGTTCTCCAGATAGCGCACATACGACTTCGGCACTTTCTCGATCTGGTTACCGTGGATCACGATGATCGGCGGGTTCGCACCACCCAGGTGAGCGTAACGCAGCTTGATCCGGCGGCTGTTGACCATCGGCGGCTGGTGCTCGCTGACCGCGTCTTCGAGAATCTGCGTCAGGCGGCTGGTCGGCCAGCGGGTAACCGCAGACTTGAACGAGTTCTGCACCGAGGCGTAGAGGTTGCCCACGCCAGTGCCGTGCAGCGCCGAGATGAAGTGAATATCGGCGAAGTCGACGAAGAACAGCCGACGCTGCAGCTCGACCTTCACAAAGTCGCGCTCGCTCGGGGTCATGCCGTCCCATTTGTTGATTGCGATCACCAGCGCACGGCCGGCTTCGAGGGCAAAGCCCAGCAGGTTGAGGTCGTGATCGACCACACCTTCGCGGGCGTCCATCACGAAGATCACCACGTTGGCGTCTTTGATCGCCTGCAGGGTTTTGACCACGGAGAATTTTTCGACTTCTTCGTGGATCTTGCCGCGCTTGCGCACACCGGCGGTGTCGATCAGCGTGTATTTCTCGTCGTTACGCTCGAACGGGATGTAGATACTGTCGCGGGTGGTGCCGGGCTGGTCGTAGACGATGACCCGGTCTTCACCGAGCATGCGGTTGACCAGAGTCGACTTGCCGACGTTCGGACGGCCGATGATGGCGATCTTGATCCCGTCTTTTTCGCTCGGGCCAGGAATGCGCTTGGCTTCCTCACCCTCGGCGACGATCTCTTCCTCTTCGCCTTCCGCCGGTTCGTCATCATCACGCGGGAAATCGCTCAGTGCCGCTTCCAGCAGTTGAGTGATACCACGGCCGTGAGCACCGGCGATCGGGATCGCGTGGCCCATGCCCAGCGGGGCAAATTCAGCGCGGGCCATTTCCGGGTCGATGTTGTCGACCTTGTTGGCAACCACGTGGGAACGCTTGTTACGCTTGCGCAAGTGTTCGGCGATCATCTGGTCGGCGGCGGTGAAACCGGCCTTGGCATCTACCAGGAACAGCACAACATCCGCTTCTTCAATGGCCAGCAGCGACTGCTCGGCCATTTTTTCGTCCATACCGTGTTCGTCACCGGAGATACCGCCGGTGTCGATCAGAATGTAGGAACGCCCTTGCCACTTGGCCTCACCGTACTGGCGATCACGGGTCAGACCGGACAAGTCGCCGACGATGGCGTCGCGAGTCCTGGTCAGGCGGTTGAACAAGGTGGATTTGCCGACGTTCGGTCGGCCCACCAGGGCGATTACGGGAACCATGCGGCTCTCCACTTCGTTATTTCAGAAAATACAAAAGCCGCTGCGAGGCAGCGGCTGGTGCTCGGGGCAACACTGTGGGAGCGGGTTTGCTCGCGAAAAACCGTAGCAGCACCGCGTTTAATCAGGCTGTACGCGTCTTCGTTGAGGCCTTCGCGAGCAAGCCCGCTCCCACAAATGAAGCTGCCTGGGGCGTTAACCCCAAGCATAGTTGTTACTTGATGGTCAGGGCTTCCAGTTTGCCGCTGTTGCCATACACATAGATCGTGTTGCCCACCACCAGCGGACGGGCACGCAGGCCGTCACTGTCGATACGCTCACGACCCACAAAACGACCGTCCACCTGGCTCAACAGGTGCAGGTAACCTTCCAGGTCACCGACGGCTACGTAGCTGGAGAACACTTCCGGAGCCGACAGTTGGCGGCGAGCCAGCGAGTCGTTGCTCCACAGTGCAGTTGTCGAACGCTCGTCAACGCCTTCAACGGTGCCCGAAGACAGGCTCACGTAGACGTTGCCGAAACCTTGAGCGACACCGGCATAGCTCGACGCATCGCGCTGCCAGAGCTGGCGACCGCTTTGCAGATCGAGTGCCGCGACGCGGCCCTGATAGCTGGCTACGTACAGCGTTTCGCCGGACAGCAGCAGACCGCCGTCGATGTCGACCACGCGCTCCAGTTCCGAACGACCGGTTGGAATCGCAACGCGCTGCTCCCAGACCGGCACACCGTTGGAAATGTCCAGGGCGACCACTTTACCGGTCGACAGGCCAGCCACCGCGAGGCGGTTGGTCACGACGGGGGCGCTGGTGCCGCGCAGGGTCAGGACCGCAGGGGTGCTGTCGTAGGTCCAGCGACGGTCGCCGGTAGCAGCGTCCAGACCGATCAGACGATCGTCCTGAGTCTGTACCACGACAACGTCACCGTTGTTGGCCGGCGGAGCGAGGACTTCGCTGGAAACCCGGGCGCGCCACTTCTCTTCGCCGTTGATGGCGTCGAGGGCAACGATTTCACCTTTGAGGGTACCGATCGTGACCAGACCGTAACCTACGCCAACGGCGCCGGAGACAGGCAGTTCAAGATCCTTTTTCCACTTCACGTCGCCATTGCTGCGATCCATGGCCATCAGCACGCCGGTCACATCGGCCGCGTAGATGGTGTCACCATCGATCGCCGGCACCAGCATGTTGTAGGTTTCGCCCTGACCGTCACCGATCGAACGGCTCCACTGCTTTTGCAGAACCACTTCTTCTTTGAAGTCGGTCAGCTCGGCCGGTGGCAGTTCTTTTTTGCTGTTGCTGCTGCAACCCGCGGCCAGAATGGCCAGAGCCAGCAATGCTGCATGCTTCCAACGGATCACGTCACGCATCCCCTTTGGCCAGGTCGTCGAGCTTGATTTGAAGGCCACCGACTGCCGCTTCATCCGACAGTGCCGCCTTGGCTTTTTGATACGCGGTGTTCGCCTCGTCGGTACGACCCAACTGAACCAGCAGATCACCCTTGAGTTCTTCGCGAGTGGCCAGGAACGCCTTGTCGGCATCGCCGTCGAGCAGCTTCAGGGCTTCATCGGCCTTGTTCTGCGCACCCAGCACCTGCGCCAGACGCTGACGGGCGATTTCGCCCAGCGCCGGGTTGGCCGGTTTGGCAACGATGGCTTTGAGTTCAGTCGCAGCGTCGTCCAGCTTGCCGCTGTCGACCGCTACTTTGGCCACGAACAGGCTGCCGTACTGCGCGTACGCGGTGCCGCCGAATTCGCTGTTGAGCTTGCCGGCCAGATCCGCAACGCGGGCAGCGTCAGGCTTGCCGTCCGGGGTCAGCGTGGTTTCCAGCAGTTGCTGATAGAGCACCGAGGCGCCTTGCGACTGGTTGCTCTGATACTTGTGAAAAGCCTGCCAGCCGAACACGATGACCAGCGCCAACAGGCCGCCAGTGACCAGAGGTTTGCCGTTGCGTGTCCACCAGTCCTTCAAATCCGCCAACTGTTCGTCTTCGGTACTCGACACCCCAATACTCCTTAATCGCTAAATCGGCTGTTTAGACAGCTTCAACCCTGCACGACGCAGGTGGCCAGGTGAGCGGCAAGCGCATCCCAGGCAATGCTTTGTTGTTCGCCCTGGCCACGCAGGGGTTTGAAACCTACCACTTGCTGGGCCATTTCGTCGTCACCCAGGATCAGTGCATACAGTGCACCGCTCTTGTCGGCTTTCTTGAACTGGCTTTTGAAGCTGCCGGCGCCGGCATTGACTTGCAGACGCAGGTTTGGAAGCTGGTCACGCACACGCTCGGCCAGGGCCAGACCGGCCAGTTCGGCCTCCTCGCCAAAGGCGCAGAGGTAAACGTCGACCTGACGGGAGATTTCTTCCGGGATCTGCTCCAGGGTTTCGAGCATCAACACCAGACGCTCGATGCCCATGGCGAAACCCACGCCGGTAGTCGGCTTGCCGCCCATCTGCTCGACCAGACCGTCGTAACGACCGCCCGCGCAGACCGTGCCCTGAGCGCCGAGCTTGTCGGTGACCCATTCGAATACGGTTTTGCTGTAGTAATCGAGGCCGCGCACCAGTTTCGGGTTGAGCACGTACGGGATGCCGACCGCGTCCAGACGCGCCTTTAGACCTTCGAAGTGCGCACGGGATTCGTCGTCCAGGTAGTCGGCCATCTTCGGCGCATCGACCAATACCGCCTGAGTGTCGGCATTTTTGGTGTCGAGCACGCGCAGCGGGTTGGTTTTCAGGCGACGCTGGCTGTCTTCGTCGAGCTTGTCGTGGTGCGCCGAGAGGTACTCGACCAGCGCTTCACGATAGCGACCACGGGACTCGCTGGTGCCCAGGCTGTTGAGTTCGAGCTTGACCGCATCACGGATGCCCAGCTCGCCCCACAGGCGCCAGGTCATGATGATCAGTTCGGCGTCGATGTCCGGACCGTCGAGGTTGAACACCTCCAGACCGATCTGGTGGAACTGGCGATAACGGCCTTTCTGCGGACGCTCGTGGCGGAACATCGGGCCGATGTACCAGAGTTTCTGCACCTGACCACCGCCGGTGATGCCGTGCTCCAGCACTGCACGCACGCACGCCGCGGTGCCTTCCGGACGCAGGGTCAGGGAGTCGCCGTTGCGATCTTCGAAGGTGTACATCTCTTTTTCGACGATGTCGGTCACTTCACCGATCGAGCGTTTGAACAGCTCGGTGAATTCGACGATTGGCATGCGGATCTGCTTGTAACCGTAGTTATCCAGCAGACGCGCGACAGTGCCCTCGAAATAACGCCACAGCGGGGTCTGTTCGGGCAGGATGTCGTTCATGCCACGAATGGCTTGCAGAGACTTGCTCACTTTAAATCCTTAAATTCATTCGGCTTTCAGTCAGGCTCAGCCGCGCGCGATGACCGCTGCGTCAGCTTCGACCTTCTCGGCCGCTTTCTCGCGGATCAGCTTTTCCAGCTCGTCCACCAGATTGTCATTCGTCAGTTTCTGCGACGGCTTGCCGTCGATGTAAATCAGGTTTGGCGTGCCGCCGGTCAAGCCGATATGGGCTTCCTTGGCTTCGCCGGGGCCGTTGACCACGCAACCGATCACCGCGACATCCAGCGGCACCAGCAGGTCTTCAAGGCGCCCTTCCAGCTCGTTCATGGTCTTGACCACATCGAAGTTCTGCCGCGAGCAGCTCGGGCAGGCGATGAAGTTGATGCCACGGGAACGCAGATGCAAAGACTTGAGAATGTCGTAACCGACCTTCACTTCCTCGACCGGATCGGCCGCCAGCGAGATGCGGATAGTATCGCCAATCCCCTCGGCGAGCAGCATACCTAGGCCCACGGCGGATTTCACTGTGCCCGAACGCAATCCACCGGCTTCGGTGATGCCCAGGTGCAGCGGCTGGACGATTTCTTTCGCCAGCAGACGGTAGGCTTCGACGGCCATGAACACGTCGGAGGCTTTCACGCTGACCTTGAAGTCCTGGAAATTCAGGCGTTCGAGGTGCTCGACGTGACGCAGCGCGGACTCGACCAGTGCAGCCGGGGTCGGTTCGCCGTATTTCTTCTGCAGGTCTTTTTCCAGGGAACCGGCGTTGACGCCGATACGGATCGGAATCCCGCGGTCACGGGCGGCATCGACCACGGCACGCACCCGGTCTTCACGACCGATGTTGCCCGGGTTGATGCGCAGACAGTCCACACCCAGTTCGGCGACGCGCAGAGCGATCTTGTAGTCGAAGTGGATGTCGGCAACCAGCGGCACCTTGACCAGTTGCTTGATCCTGCCGAACGCCTCGGCGGCGTCCATGTCCGGTACCGAAACACGGACGATGTCGACGCCGGCGGCTTCCAGACGATTGATCTGGGCGACGGTGGCAGCCACATCATTGGTGTCGCTGTTGGTCATGCTCTGCACAGCGATAGGCGCATCGCCGCCAACAGGTACGTTACCGACCCAGATCTTGCGCGAAACGCGACGTTTGATTGGAGATTCGCCGTGCATGACTTATTGACCCAACTTCAGGCGAGCAGTCTCGCCACTGGTGAACGGAGCGATATCGACCGGTTGGCCGTTGTAGCTGACCTGTGCGGCGCGAGCCACACCCAGGCGTACCGCCAGTGGCGGCTTGCCGGAAACCGAAACGCTGTCGCCTTTATGTTTCAGACCGCTGAACAGCACTTTGCCGCGCCCATCGGTGACCTGTGCCCAGCAATCGGCGGTGAACTGCAGTTGCACCTGGCCGTCGCCAGCCGCTGGGACAGCTGCTTCTGCGGTCGGCGCAGGGGTAGCCGCTACCACTGGTGCGGTGACCGTCGGCGCTGGTGTGGCCGGGGCATTCGGTGCGGGAGTCGCCGGAGCAGCCACAACCGGAGCCGGTGTATGAACCGGTGCGGCTGGCGTGGTTGCAGCCGGGGCGGCGGGTGCGGTTGCCGGAGAAACCTGCTCGGCACCGGTCGATTCAGCGGTGGTTTCCGCTTGTGGCAGTGCCAGAGCTGTCGCGCCCTCGGCCTGACCTTCGGCCACGGCCTGGTCTTCCGGCTCGTCGATCGGGTGAATCTGTGTGGTGCCGTCGGCGCCTTCGACTTCAACGTGCTCCGGGGCCAGGCTGGTCACGTCCTTGCTGCGCTGCGACGTCTGATCCTGCCACCAGACGAAACCGCCGCCGATGACCGCGATCAGCAACAGCAGGCTGACGATGCGCAAAATAGTGTGTGAAACCCGTACTGGCTCTTCGATACGGCCCAGCGCATGCACGTTGCTGCCCTGGGAGTCGGTGCCGGTGGACTGGTCGAATTGCTGAACCAGAACAGTCTGATCCATCCCGAGCAATTTGGCATAAGCGCGAATGTAACCGCGAGCGAAGGTATGCCCCGGCAGCTTGTCGAAAGCGCCAGCTTCAAGATTGCTCAGGGAAGTCACGGTGAGGTTGAGCTTGAGGGCCACTTCGGCCAGCGACCAGCCATTGCTTTCGCGGGCCTGGCGCAAAGTCTCACCGGGATTAACGCGAGTCGCTGCTACAACTTCGGGATGCGCCGCTTTCATCATTGCTCCGACAGGTATTGCTGATATTCCGGCGTACCGGGATAGAGTCGTTTTAATTGCAGGCCATAACTGGCGGCCTTGTCGCGATCTTCAAACACTTTTGCCAGCCGAACGCCGAGCAATAGACTACGTGCATTTTGCTCGGTTAGCAGGCTGAAACGGTCGTAATAGTCACGCGCGGGCACATAATGCCTGTCTTCGAAGGACAACTCAGCCATTTCCAGCAAAGCGCGCGGTTGTTGACGGTTCAGCCGCAGGGCTTTTTCCAGTTGCTGCTGTGCCAGATCCCGCTGACCGAGTTTCGAGGCGGTCATGCCGAGGTTCTCGAAGACTCGCGAACGCTCAGGATACAGGGTATCGGCGGCTGCCTGCTCAAAACGCTCGTAGGCTTCCTTGTAACGCTGTTCTTCGTAGAGAAAACTGCCGTAGTTATTGAGGATTCGTGCATCGGTGGGACGCGAGGACAGGGCTTTGCGGAAATGTTCGTCGGCCAGCTTCGGCTCCATTTCGGCCTGGAACACCAGGCCGAGGGCAGCGTTGGCATCAGGATCGGAGCCGTCCAGCTCCAGCGCTTTCTTCAGCGGCACCTTGGCGCGCTCGGTCATCCCTTGCTGCAAGTATCCCAGTCCCAGCTGCACGTAGGCGGCACGCGCTTCGTCGCGGCCCTTGCTGGTCTTCATCGGGTTGTAGTCACCCGACAGGACACAACCAGCACACAGGCTGGCCATCAGCAACAGCAGCGCAAAGCGCAGGGACATAGAGATCCTCTCTTAGTTAGTGTTCGCGGCGTTCTGTGCCAGATCGCTGTCGGCGCTCAACTCGCGCACGGCGATGTAACGTTCACTGCGACGGGTGCGATCCAGCACCTGCCCTACCAATTGACCACATGCGGCGTCGATGTCTTCACCACGGGTGGTGCGGACAGTGACGTTAAAGCCGGCCTGATGCAACTGATCCTGGAACCGACGAATGGCGTTGTTGCTCGGCCGCTCGTAACCGGAATGCGGGAACGGGTTGAACGGAATCAGGTTGATCTTGCACGGAATGTCTTTGAGCAGCTCGATCATTTCCACGGCGTGCTCAAGCTTGTCGTTGACGTCCTTGAGCAAGGTGTACTCGATGGTCAGCACGCGTTTCTCGCCCAGGGCGGACATGTAGCGCTGGCACGACTCGAGCAGCATCTTAAGCGGATATTTCTTGTTGATCGGCACCAATTGGTTACGCAATGCGTCATTCGGTGCGTGCAGGGACAACGCCAGGGAGACGTCGATGTGCTTGGCCAGCTCATCGATCATCGGCACCACGCCCGAAGTGGACAGGGTCACGCGGCGCTTGGAGATCCCGTAACCGAGGTCATCCATCATCAGATGCATGGCGGCCACGACGTTGTCGAAGTTCAGCAGCGGTTCGCCCATGCCCATCATCACCACGTTGGTGATGGCGCGGTCGATGGTGGCGGGAACACTGCCGAAGGATTTGTTGGCAATCCACACCTGACCGATGACTTCGGCGGCGGTGAGGTTGCTGTTGAAGCCTTGCTTGCCGGTGGAGCAGAAACTGCAGTCCAGGGCACAGCCTGCCTGGGACGAAACGCACAGAGTGCCGCGTTTGCCCTGAGGAATGTAGACGGTCTCGACACAGCTGCCGGACGCCACGCGCACCACCCACTTGCGGGTGCCGTCGCTGGAAATGTCCTCGCTGACCACTTCGGGACCACGGACCTCAGCAATAGCCTTGAGCTTGTCGCGCAAGGCCTTGCTGACGTTCGTCATGGCGTCGAAATCATCGACGCCAAAGTGGTGAATCCATTTCATTACCTGACCGGCACGGAAACGCTTCTCCCCGATTGAGTCGAAGAATTTTTCCATTTCCGGCTGGGTCAGACCCAGCAGGTTTGTTTTAACAGTCGATGTAGTCATGGATTCACCTTCACTCTTAAAGCAATGCTTAGCGAGTGGTTACTTCAGTAGCTGCGAAGAAGTACGAGATTTCGCGAGCAGCAGCGGCTTCGGAGTCCGAACCGTGAACGGCGTTGGCGTCGATCGATTCAGCGAAGTCAGCACGGATGGTGCCGGCAGCAGCTTCTTTAGGGTTGGTAGCGCCCATCAGCTCACGGTTCAGAGCGATAGCGTTTTCGCCTTCCAGAACCTGAACAACAACAGGACCGGAGATCATGAAAGCAACCAGGTCGCCGAAGAAACCGCGCTCTTTGTGCTCAGCGTAGAAGCCTTCAGCTTCGGCTTTGGACAGCTGCTTCAGTTTCGAAGCTACAACGCGCAGGCCTGCTTTTTCGAAACGAGTGGTGATCTCGCCGATGACGTTTTTTGCAACAGCGTCAGGCTTGATGATGGAGAAAGTACGTTGAACAGCCATGGTGTAACTCCAGAAACGGTAATTTGCGAAAAATTAAACCCGCGAATTATACGCGGGTTCTTGGGTATTGCCTAACCTGCGAGGACGATCAGTCGACTTCATCGATCCAGAGTGCCTGAACCGCTTCCAACACCTTCTCGCCGACACGGCCAGAGGTGTTGTCGAAGTCAGGCAATTCCATGATCCATCGCTGCAGGTCGACGAAATTGACAGAAAGCGGATCTACATCCGGCTTGGCTTCGGCCAATTCTTCTGCAATGCGTTGAACATCATTCCAACCGTAGCTCATGACAGTCTTACCAGTCAGTGCGGCGCTTCGGCCGCATGGTTAAGCGAATATTTCGGAATCTCGACGGTGATGTCTTCTTCACCAACGATAGCCTGACAGGCCAGACGCGATTGCGCCTCCAGACCCCAGGCGCGATCGAGGAAGTCCTCTTCCAGCTCGTCCGCCTCTTCCAGCGAGTCGAAACCCTCGCGGATGATGCAGTGGCAAGTGGTGCAGGCGCAGACGCCGCCGCAGGCGCTTTCCATCTCGATGTGGTGTTCGTGAGCCAGCTCGAGAATCGAAGTGCCGGGCTCGGCCTCGACCACCATGCCTTCAGGACAGAACTTCTCGTGGGGCAGAAAAATGACCTGCGGCATCAGATATCCTCGATTTCATTCAGATTGCGCCCCGACAGAGCGGCTTTCACCGTCAGATCCATGCGGCGGGCAGCAAAAGCATCGGTCACTTGCGACAGACGCTTGGTCTGCTGCTCGATGGCGTAACCATCAGTGCCTTTCATCAGTTCGGCCAGTTCCTGCATCTGCAGCTCGATGACCATGCGCTCCTCGGAGTCGAGCAAACGCTCGCCATCAGCCTCCAGAGCACCTTGCACCGCTTCGATCAGGCGCTGGGCATCGACTTGCTGTTCGCGCAGAACTCGGGCGACCTTGTCGTCATTGGCGTGCTGGAACGAGTCCTTGAGCATCTTGGCGATTTCGCCATCAGTCAGGCCGTAGGACGGCTTGACCTGAATGCTCGCTTCAACGCCCGAACCCAGTTCACGGGCCGAAACGCTGAGCAGACCATCGGCATCGACCTGGAAGGTCACGCGAATCTTCGCCGCACCAGCCACCATCGCCGGAATGCCGCGCAATTCGAAGCGCGCCAGGGAGCGGCAGTCGCTGATCAGCTCGCGCTCACCCTGCAGCACATGGATCGCCATGGCCGACTGGCCGTCTTTATAAGTAGTGAAGTCCTGCGCACGGGCGACCGGGATGGTGGTGTTGCGCGGAATCACCTTCTCCATCAGCCCGCCCATGGTTTCCAGCCCAAGGGACAGTGGAATCACGTCGAGCAGCAGCAGTTCGCCGCCATCGCGCTTGTTGCCAGCCAGCGTATCCGCCTGGATCGCGGCCCCGATGGCCACCACTTGATCCGGGTCGATTTCGGTCAGTGGCTGACGACCGAAGGCTTCGGCGACGGCTTCACGAACGCGCGGCACACGAGTCGAACCACCGACCATGACCACGGCATGCACGTCTTCCAGCTCAATACCGGAATCACGCACAGCGCGGCGACAGGCTTTCAGGCTGCGAGCAACCATCGGCTCGATCAGCGCATCGAAGGCTTCGCGGGTCAGCTGCGCTTTCCAGTCACCGTAGGCGACTTCAACGCTGGCCGCATCGGTCAGGGCTTCTTTGGCCGCGCAGGCGGTTTGCAGCAGATTGCGTTGTGCGCCCGGGTCGAGATCGGCAGACAGGCCGGCGCTCTCGATAATCCAGCCGGCAATCGCGTGATCGAAGTCATCGCCGCCCAGCGCGCTGTCGCCGCCGGTGGCCAGCACTTCGAAAACACCGCCAGTCAAACGCAGAATCGAAATATCGAAGGTTCCGCCGCCCAGGTCGTAGATTGCGACCAGACCTTCGGCGTGTTGATCCAGGCCATACGCCACGGCGGCAGCGGTCGGCTCGTTGAGCAGACGCAGCACATTCAGACCGGCGAGTTTCGCCGCATCCTTGGTGGCTTGGCGCTGCGCATCGTCGAAATACGCCGGAACGGTGATCACCGCACCGACCAGCTCGCCACCCAGGGTCGCTTCAGCACGCTGACGCAAAACCTTGAGGATATCGGCAGAGACTTCGACCGGGCTTTTCGGACCTTGTACGGTGTCGATGAACGGCATGTGCGATTCGCCGCCGACAAAGCGGTATGGCAGTTGCTCGCCCAATTGCTTGACGTCGGACAAACCACGCCCCATCAGGCGCTTGACCGACAGCACAGTATTCAAGGGATCGGAGGACGCGGCCAGCTTGGCCGATTCGCCAACCTCGACGCGGTCGGCGTGATAACGCACGGCGGACGGCAGGATGACCTGCCCGTCAGCGTCGGCCAGTGGCTCGGAAAGACCACTGCGCAACGCAGCGACCAGCGAATTGGTAGTGCCCAAGTCGATTCCCACAGCCAGACGACGCTGGTGCGGTTGAGGACTTTGGCCGGGTTCGGCGATCTGCAGTAGGGCCATCGTGATCAGGACTTATCTGTATATCAGGCGTGCGACCGGAGCGGCACTGGGTTAATCGTCGAGGCGCTCTTCTAACTGGCGCACTTCGTAGGTGAGCTTGTCGAGGAACTGCATGCGCCGCATCAGGCGTTCGGCCTGTTCGCGTTGCGCTGCATCATCCCAACAGGCTGCGAAGCTTTCGTTCAACTGTTCCTGAGCCACCTTCAGGCGCCGCTTGAATACCGCGACACCGTCGAGGTCGGCGCTGTCCTGGAGGTCTTCGAGCTCTTCGCGCCACTGCATCTGCTGCAAAAGAAACTCGGGGTCATGGACCGTGACTTCCATCGGCACTTCATGCCCGCTGATGGTCAGCAGGTAGCGTGCACGCTGGGCAGGACTCTTGAGCGTCTGGTACGCGTCGTTGAGCCGCGCAGACTGCTCGAGCGCTGAGCGCTGCTCGCGCTCGGAAGCGTCGGCAAAGCGGTCAGGATGAACACCGCGCGCCAACTCACGGTAGCGCGTGGCCAACTGCTCGAGATCCAGGCGAAAGCTCGGTTGCAGCTCGAATAAAGCGAAATGACAAGGAATACCCACGACAAGCCTCAGATGTTGAAGCTTTCGCCGCAGCCACATTCACCGCGTACGTTGGGGTTGTTGAACTTGAAGCCTTCGTTCAACCCTTCCTTGACGAAATCGAGCTCGGTGCCGTCCAGGTAAGCCAGGCTTTTCGGGTCGATGATCACTTTCTCGCCGTGACTTTCGAACACCTGATCCTCGGCAACCACCTCGTCGACAAACTCCAGCACGTAGGCAAGGCCGGAACAGCCCGTGGTGCGAACACCCAGACGAATCCCTTCACCTTTGCCGCGCCCGTCGAGGGAGCGTCGCACGTGTCGAGCAGCCGCTTCTGTCATGCTGATAGCCATCGTTGACTCCTTACTCGTCGCGCAATGCTTAGATCAAGCCTTTCTTCTGCTTGTAGTCGCGAACAGCCGCTTTGATAGCGTCTTCAGCGAGTACCGAGCAGTGGATTTTCACTGGCGGCAGAGCCAGTTCTTCGGCCAGCTGAGTGTTCTTGATGGTCTCGGCTTCGTCCAGCGTCTTGCCCTTCATCCACTCGGTGGCCAGGGAGCTGGAAGCGATTGCCGAACCGCAGCCATAGGTCTTGAACTTGGCGTCTTCGATAACGCCTTGATCGTTGACCTTGATCTGCAGACGCATCACGTCGCCGCACGCCGGAGCGCCGACCATACCGGTGCCGACATCCGGGTCTTCCGCGTTCATCTTGCCGACGTTGCGCGGGTTTTCGTAGTGGTCGATGACCTTTTCGCTGTAAGCCATGGTGCTTAATCCTCACTCATCAGAGAGTCGCTCTTTAAGCCCTGCAACCTGGGGTCGCAGGGCCGGTTCGCGGCGACTTGAAATCAGTGTGCCGCCCACTCGATTTTCGAAATGTCGACACCGTCTTTGTACATGTCCCACAGCGGCGACAGAGCGCGCAGCTTGGTAACGGCCTCGCAGACTTTCTGCGCGGCGTAGTCGATTTCTTCTTCGGTGGTGAAACGGCCGAAGGTGAAACGGATCGAGCTGTGTGCCAGTTCGTCGTTGCGGCCGAGGGCACGCAGCACGTACGAAGGCTCCAGGGACGCCGAGGTGCAGGCCGAACCGGACGATACCGCCAGATCCTTGAGCGCCATGATCAGCGACTCGCCTTCAACGTAGTTGAAGCTCAGGTTCAGGTTGTGCGGAACGCGGGCGGTCAGGCTGCCGTTGACGTACAGCTCTTCCAGATGCTCGACCTGCTTGTAGAAGCGGTCGCTCAGGGCTTTGATACGCACGTTTTCGGCAGCCATGTCTTCCTTGGCTACACGGAACGCTTCGCCCATGCCGACGATCTGGTGGGTCGCCAGCGTGCCGGAACGCATGCCGCGCTCGTGACCGCCACCGTGCATGGTCGCTTCGATGCGCACACGCGGCTTGCGGCTGACGTACAGCGCGCCGATGCCTTTAGGGCCGTAGGTTTTGTGGGCGGAGAACGACATCATGTCGACTTTCAGCTTCTGCAGGTCGATGTCGACCTTGCCGGTGGACTGAGCCGCGTCAACATGCAGCAGAACGCCCTTGGAGCGGGTCAGTTCGCCGATGGCAGCGATGTCGTTGATGGTGCCGATTTCGTTGTTCACGTGCATCACCGACACCAGAATGGTGTCTTCGCGCAGTGCCGCTTCGATCATCGCCGGGGTGATCAGACCGTCTTCAGTCGGCTCGAGGTAGGTCACTTCGAAACCTTCACGCTCCAGTTGGCGCATGGTGTCGAGAACGGCCTTGTGTTCGATCTTGCTGGTGATCAGGTGCTTGCCTTTGGAGCCATAGAAATGCGCCGCACCCTTGATCGCCAGGTTGTCGGATTCGGTGGCACCGGATGTCCAGACGATTTCACGCGGGTCAGCGTTGACCAGGTCGGCCACCTGACGACGGGCGTTTTCGACGGACTCTTCAGCTTTCCAGCCGAACACGTGGGAACGGGACGCCGGGTTACCGAAGTTTCCGTCGACCAGCAGGCATTCACTCATCTTTTGCGCAACGCGCGGATCGACCGGGGTGGTCGCAGAGTAATCAAGGTAAATCGGCAATTTCATGGACTATCTCCTAAATCAGGCTGGCTGGCGTGCCGCTAGCTCTTTGGCTGTCATTCGACGGCGGACGCTTCAATCTTGTCCAGGCGCGGCGCCTTGCCATTGCAACGACGCTGATCCTGACGCTGGGCCACTTCCTGCACCTCACGGCGAGTTACGAGGTCGGCCAAGCTGATACCGCTGAGAAATTCGTGAATCTGCAGGCTCAGGTCGCACCACAGGTGATGAGTCAGGCAGGTGTCGCCGGAGTGGCAATCGCCCTGGCCTTGGCACTTTGTAGCATCGACCGATTCGTTGACCGCATCGATCACCTGAGCCACCTGGATGCCCTGCATGTCGCGTGACAGCTGGTAGCCACCGCCTGGACCGCGAACACTGGAAACCAGGTTACTGCGGCGCAGCTTGGCGAAAAGCTGTTCGAGATAGGACAGGGAGATGCCTTGGCGCTCGGAGATATCGGCCAGGGACACCGGCCCGTGCTGCGCGTGCAACGCCAGGTCAAGCATGGCGGTCACGGCGTATCGGCCTTTTGTAGTCAGTCGCATGGACAATTACCACGGAGTTCGGAATGGGCGGGAGTATGCAATTCCCGAGCATTTAAGTCAACTATAAGACCTAGTGCTTTAGTCAGGTTTACCCGCAAAAGAGCGCGCGCATCATAGCAAAGGCTGGCGGCGTACAGCCAGCGCAACCGCGAGATCGTTCTTCGCGAGCAGGCTCGCTCCCACATTGGAAAGCATTCACCAGCGGGAGCGAGCCTGCTCGCGAAACGCGGCGCCCCGGTTTAGCTGGCCCGGCTCTGATCCTTGCCCTTCACGCAGGCAAAGTCTTCTTCGCGCAGCTCAGGCAGATCTTTCGCACAGTAATTACTGCCCAGATCCTTCAGCGCGCCGCACATCCCTTCCAGCCGTCCATCCACCGCTTGCAGGTGATCGAGCAACTGACCGATGGCACGGGCCACCGGATCGGGCATGTCTTCGCTGACACCATAAGCATCGAAGCCGATCTTCTCGGCCATCGCCTTGCGCTTGGCGTCCTGCTCTTCATCGGTTTTGACGATGATCCGCCCCGGAATCCCCACCACTGTGGCGCCCGGCGGCACTTCCTTGGTGACCACTGCATTGGAGCCGACTTTCGCGCCAGCCCCCACCGTGAATGGACCGAGCACTTTGGCACCAGCACCCACGACAACTCCATCACCCAGCGTCGGGTGGCGCTTGCCCTTGTTCCAACTGGTGCCGCCGAGGGTCACGCCCTGATAAATAGTCACGTCATCGCCGATCTCGGCGGTTTCACCAATAACGATGCCCATGCCGTGGTCAATGAAAAAGCGCCGACCAACTTTGGCACCCGGATGAATTTCGATCCCGGTCAACCAGCGACCGAAGTTCGACACCAGCCGCGCCAGCCATTTCAGCTCGTTGCGCCACAGCATCCCGGCCAAGCGATGAATCCAGATCGCGTGCATACCGGGGTAGCAGGTCAGGACTTCAAAAGCGTTACGCGCCGCCGGGTCTCGATGGAATACGCTCTGGATATCTTCACGCAAACGCTCAAACATCATTCAGTCCTTCCGCTTAAGAAGCTCACCACGGGCCGCTTTCTGGGTTTCCGTGAGGATGCCACGCAAAATATTCATTTCCGCCCGGCTGACCGAGCTGCGTCCGTACAATCGGCGCAGACGCGCCATCAAGTGCCGAGGCTTTTCCGGATCGAGGAATTCGATGGCAACCAGCGTCTGCTCCAGATGCTCGTAAAAGCGCTCCAGCTCATCCATGGTCGCGAGCTCGGCGCTTTTCACCGAGGCCACTTCTTCTTTCTCGATCTTGGTCGGCTGCCCTTGAGCGGCCAGCCAGGCCATGCGCACTTCGTAGCTCAACACCTGCACCGCCGCCCCGAGGTTCAACGAGCTGAACTCAGGATCGGAGGGGATGTGCACGTGAAAGTGACATCGCTGCAGCTCCTCGTTGGTCAGGCCGGAGTCTTCACGACCGAATACCAAAGCGATTTGCGCGCCCTGCCCCGCCTCCTCGACCACCTTGCTCCCGCATTCGCGGGGATCGAGCAGCGGCCAGGGAATGCGCCGGTCACGGGCGCTGGTGCCGAGCACCAGATTGCAGCCGACCAGGGCGTCTTCCAGGGTGGCGACGACCTGGGCGTTTTCAAGGATGTCACCGGCACCAGAAGCGCGGGCATCGGCTTCGTGGTGCGGAAACAACCGCGGTTCGACCAGCACCAGCCGCGACAGACCCATGTTTTTCATGGCGCGCGCGGCCCCGCCGATGTTGCCGGGGTGGCTGGTATTGACCAGGACGACACGAATGTTCTGCAGCAAGGGAGGCGCTCTCGGACACAGGAAAGGGGTGCAAATCTTACAGAACAGCCTACCGTTAAGCTATGAAAGCGAACAGCGACCTTCACCTGAAGAAAAGTTCTGATAGAATGCGCGGCTTTCTTTAACAACCTTAGGTGACACATCCATGCAGCCCATGCTGAATATCGCGCTGCGCGCCGCCCGCAGCGCCAGTGAACTGATCTTCCGCTCCATCGAGCGCCTGGATACCATCAAGGTCGACGAAAAAGACGCCAAGGATTATGTATCCGAGGTCGATCGCGCCGCCGAACAGAAAATCATCGATGCTCTGCGCAAGGCTTACCCGAATCACTCGATCCAGGGTGAAGAGACCGGCATGCACGTCGGTAACGGCATCGAAGGCGAAGAGTACCTGTGGATCATCGATCCACTGGACGGCACCACCAACTTCCTGCGTGGCATTCCTCACTTTGCCGTCAGCATTGCCTGCAAATACCGTGGTCGCCTGGAACACGCTGTGGTTCTGGACCCGGTTCGCCAGGAAGAATTCACCGCCAGCCGTGGTCGCGGCGCTCAACTGAACGGTCGTCGTCTGCGCGTCAGCGGTCGCACCAGCCTCGACGGCGCTCTGCTGGGCACTGGCTTCCCGTTCCGTGACGACCAGATGGACAACCTCGACAACTACCTGGGCATGTTCCGCGCCCTGGTTGGCCAGACTGCCGGCATCCGCCGCGCCGGCTCCGCCAGCCTGGACCTGGCCTACGTGGCTGCCGGTCGTTTCGACGCGTTCTGGGAATCGGGTCTGTCCGAGTGGGACATGGCTGCAGGCGCCCTGCTGATTCAAGAAGCTGGCGGCCTGGTGAGCGACTTCACCGGCGGTCACGATTTCCTTGAAAAAGGCCACATCGTTGCCGGCAATACCAAATGCTTCAAGGCAGTACTGACGGCGATCCAGCCGCACCTGCCGGCTTCGCTGAAGCGCTAAGCTTCCTGCGAAACGCAAAAAGCACCCTTCGGGGTGCTTTTTTTATGCCTGCGATTTCAGCCTCCACTCGAATCCACTGTGGGAGCGGGCTTGCTCGCGAAGGCGGCGCGTCAGCCAACATTAATTCTGGATGGTAGACCG